>NZ_JBEPNF010000022.1:0-47813 GCF_040546085.1 Arthrobacter sp. UYEF21 | reverse complement strand
GCCCGCCCCAGCACCGGCCCCCGCGCCCGAGCCACCTCCGGCTCCTGCGCCCGCGCCACCTCCGGCTCCTGCGCCCGCGCCCGCGCCTGCTCCAGCGCCCGCGCCCGCCCCGCCGCTGCCGCCGGGCCATCCCCCTGAGGACGCTCCCCCCAGTAGCAGGAGGTAAAGCCCCGAGTTTTTGTCCACTTGATGGCGGTTCTGAGCAGGATTTCCGGGATTATCTGGACAAAAACTCCCAGTGCCGACGACGGCGGGAAAGCGCCGCCGTCGGACGTTTCCTGAGCGGCGCCCCCTTAGTCGTGCCGCGCCAGAGCCGCTGCCACCAGGAGCGCTCTGGTTCCGATTCGGGCGGGCGCTGCCGATCTGCGCGACTTCCTGCACGGCCCCGAAGCCAGGGCGGCCTATGCGGCAAACGGTTTGGAGACTGCCTAGAGAATCACTTGACGCTTCAACTTGATAAGCGTACATTTAGTTGTATCTTCAAGTAGTGATCCTCCAGAGAAACAGAATCTGATGAAAACCCTCCTTGCCCGCCTTTTCGGAAAGAAGAAGACCATGACTGACATCACCATCATCGGTAACGGCAACATGGCCCGTGGCATCGCCACCCGCGCCGTCGCAGCAGGCAAGAAGGTTGAGATCCTCGGCCAGGACGGCGCCAAAGCGCAGACGCTCGCCGGTGAACTCGGCGCGGATGTCACCCACGGCACCGCGGCCAGCGCCCCGCAGGGCAGCATCGTCATCCTGGCCGTCCCGTTCGATGCCGCCAAATCAGTGGTCACCGCATACGGCAACCAGCTGGCCGGTAAGACGATTGTGGACATTACCAACCCGGTGAACTTTGACACCTTCGATTCGCTGGTAGTGGAGCCCGGCTCCTCCGCCGCCGAGGAAATCGCAGCGCTGGCCCCGGCCGGCGCCAGCGTGGTCAAGGCCTTCAACACGACCTTCGCCGGCACACTGGTGGCAGGCGAATCGGGCGGCCAGCCGCTGGACGTCTTCATCGCGGCGACGACGCCGCCGCCACTGCGGCAGTGGGCAACTTTGTCAGCGCCGCCGGTATGCGGCCGCTGGTGGTCGGACCGCTCAAGCGCTCCCGGGAGCTGGAAGGCTTCCAGTTCGTCCTCATGACCATGCAGGCCAATCCCGCATTTGAAGACTTCAACTGGGACACCGGACTCCTGGTCACCAAGTAGCAGCACCGGGTAGCACCACTAGACGGCATAGGCAGCCGTCACATGAAGCGGGCGTATTACGGCGGGAGGTCCCGCCGTCGTACGCCCGCTTTTTGCGTTAAAACCTTTAGCCGCGCTCAGCCCGTTGGGGGCGTGAACTGGCTGGCAGTGAATTCCGCTCGCTGAGGGTCGCGGATCAGCGCCGGCCGGGTACCCTCAGCCGGGGATTCTCAGGCGCGTGCGTGGGCGGCGAGGACGGCGTCGATCTGGCCAGCGGCTGCCTTCATGCCTTCGTCCATGCCCATCTTGACCATCTCTTCCATCTGCTCTTCGGATTCGAATGTGGACATGATGGTCATCCGGGTGCGGCCGCCGATGTCGTCGAGGTCAACGGCGGCATGGGTGATGCCCATGGCGTCCACCGGGGCGCCGCTGTCGTCGGCGAAGCCGTCATCGAACTCGAGCCCCCGGGGCGCTTCGATGGCGGTGAACTTCCACCAGCCGCCGGCTTTCTCGCCCTCGGGTCCGGTCATGTAGTAGCCGGCCCTTCCGCCGGGCGTGAAATCAAACCCGTCAAACGTGGCCGGCCAGGTGGGCGGACCCCACCAGCGCTCGAGCTGGCGCGGATCTTCCCAGATCTGCCAGACGCGCTCGACGGCGGCATCGAACTCGGCGACGAGGGTGAAGCTGAGTGCCTCGAGATTCTTGGTGGAACTGATAACAGGCATTGCCGTCCCTTCCTTATCCTTCAGCCAGAATGTCCGCGATCCGCTGGGCGCGCTGCCGCCAGATCGTCTCATAGTCATCCAGCAGCCGGCGGGCCTTCTGCAATCCTTCGTGGTCGCCCCGCACGATCTGCTCCCGTCCGCGCTTTTCCTTGGTAACCAGGAAAGCGCGCTCCAACACCGCCACGTGCTTCTGGACAGCGGCGAAACTCATGGCGTAGAGCGCAGCCAGTCCGGAGACGGAATACTCCGCCACTGTCACCCGCCGGACAATGTCCCGTCGGGTGGCGTCCGCAAGGGCCTGGAACAGGCGGTCCACGTCCGCGTCATTGACCTGATCTACAACCATTTGGTTGTACGATACGCCGGGCGCCGAGGGGTGTCAAGAGGCTGCCGCGGCGCCGCGGGTAAGCTGAAGGAACCACCCAGCAGCCAGCCCGAGTCCGTCCACGGAGGCCAGCATGAGCCGGCGCTCAAAAACAGAATCCGATGTCCGGCCCGGTGCAGCGGCTGCGCCAGCCGGCACCTCGGTGCGGCTAATCCCGGCAACGTTACTGTCGGCGTCGGGCTTTGTGCTGTTTGTCCTTGAAGACCGGCTCAGCGGATTTATCCTACTGGCGGCTGCCCTGGTGCTGGCCGGATTCATCAGCCGCCGGCTGCTCATTGACCTCGCACTGATAGCGGTGGGGCTGACGGCCATGAGCTCCGTCCCCATCACCACTGACATCAGCACCGGGCACATGCTGGTGATGGGCACCGCGATGGTACTGGCCGTCGGTATTCCGTATGTGGTCTCCCGGTTTGTCACCAAGGACCATGCCATCAGCTTTCCCATCCGGAGCGGCCAGCCCTGGACCACGGCCGAGAAGTGGTACCTGCCGGCCGTCCCGCTGCTGGGGTATGCGGTCCTCCCGGTCTACATGATCAGTACAGGCGTGTATCGGAACTGGCCTGCGGTCAACGATCCGGAGGGCATCGGCCGGCTGTTCCTGGGCACCAACGCGCTGGGCATCTGGGACGAGCTCTTCTTCATCTGCACCGCTTTTACGCTGCTGCGCCGGCACCTCCCGGACTGGCAAGCCAACCTGATGCAGGCGGTGCTATTCACGTCCTTCCTGTGGGACTTGGGGTTCCATGTGTGGGCGCCGCTCTTCATCTTCCCGTTTGCGCTGCTGCAGGCGAAGCTGTTCACCATCACGCGGTCATCGACGTATATCGTGTGTGTCCACCTGTTCTTTGACTTCGTGCTGTTCCTGGTCCTGGTGCACGCGCACAACCGCGACTGGATCGACATTTTCCTCTACTGAGCTGCCGGGCCCTGCGGAACGCCCGGCACCAACGTCCGAACAGGCGCCCCAACCAGTGGCGTAACCAGTGGCGTAACAAGCGCAGGACGCGGACGTGCAATCGATCACACTTTGGGCATTTCAGTTGTCAAATCCCCGGCCCACCATGAACCATGAATGCGGGGACCTGTTGCCCCGCACACCTAAATCAGCAATCCTCACCGACGAGGATGCGGCCCTTTCAAGGATGACCTGGCCGTCAACTGCATGAGCGAAAGTACTGACAATGACGTTTGATTCGAGCCACTCTTTAACGCTTAAAATCTGGGACCGGTCCGCGATTGACCACACGCTCAACGCCGCAGCGCTGGATCTCTCAGTCAAGGCGAACACCACCAAGTGCCGCATCGCGGTCCACTGCAGCGGCCCCAACACCTTCACGCTGAGCGTCCGCAGCGACGACCGCCAGCTCGTCACCGTCTGAACGGTTCCACGCTAAAAACACAGAGCGGACGACGCCGGGACCTCCCGGCGTCGTCCGCTTTTGTTTTGTGGTGCTTTGCTGGGCGGAGCCGTCCGCCTACTGGCTGAACGCGCCGCGGTAGCGGGTTGCCGGGTGCCGGTCGTTGAGGCGGTCCTCGCCGAAGAGCTTGCCGCGCAGTGTGCCCGGCGCATATTCGGTCCGGGCGAGGCCGCGGGCCTGCAGGACCGGGAGCAGGTGCTCGTTGAACTCCGTGAACGAGCCCGGCAGGTGCCAGTTCATGACGTTCACGCCGTCGATGCCGCCTTCGCGCTGCCAGGTTTCGAGTGCGTCGGCGATCTGTTCCGGCGTACCCACGATCCGTCCGTTGCGCGCCAGGCTGTCCGCAATGTCCGCCACTACCGGCTCGCGGTCTGTGACGCCGCGGCGGATCCAGTCCAGGAGGCCCTGCGAGGAGTTTGTTTCGAGCTCTGACAGGGGCGTGTCGGCGGGGTAGACGCTGCCGTCCGGACGCGTGCCGATGTTGGCGTGGGCCAGGTAACCGTCGGCACTCGCGTACTCGTCGTATTCAGTGGCCTTGCGCCGGGCTTCGTCCTCGGTGCTGCCGATGATGAAGGCGACACCCTGGAAGAACTTGAGGTCCTGGGGCAGCCGCCCTGCCTCCACGGCCCGGCGGCGTGTGTCCTCGATCCCTTCCAGCGCGATCTTCGGGGTCGGTGCGCGCAGGAAGACGGCTTCGGCGTGGTCGGCCGCGAATTGGCGTCCGCGGGGTGAGGCACCGGCCTGGTACAGCAGCGGAGTCCGCTGCGGTGACGGCGACGGCAGGTGGGGGCCCTCCACCCGATAGCGCTCACCCACGTGGTTGATCTTGTGGATCTTCGACGCATCCGAAAAGACGCCGCTGGCTTTGTCCTTCAGCAGCGCGCCCTCGTCCCAGGAGCCTTCCCACAGCTTGTACGTCACGTCCACGTATTCTTCGGCCCACCCGTAGCGGTCCGTATGGTTGGCCAGCCCGTCCATGCCGAAGTTCCGGGCACCGTTGTCCTGCAGGCCCGTCACGATGTTCCATGCGATGCGGCCGCGCGAAATGTGGTCCAGCGTGGAGACTTTCCGGGCGAAGTTGAACGGGTGCTCCTGCTGGACGTTGGAGGTGAAAGCGAAGCCCAGATGTTCGGTATTCACGGCCAACGCGGAGAGCAGGACGGACGGATCGTTGCTGGGGATCTGAAGGCCTTCCCGCGCGAAGACCTCGAAGCCACCGCTGCTGGGGCCATATAGTCCCACAACATCGGCAAAGAACATCGCGTCGAACAGGCCGGCCTCCAGAGTCTTGGCCAGTTCAATCCACATGGTGACATCGTTGAAGTCCGCCTGCTGCGCCTCAGGGTGTCGCCATTGCCCGTGCTGGATATGGGATCCGGTGTTCATGACGAAGGCGTTGAAGTGCAGCGGGGTGGGCATTGGTGTCCTTTTGTGGCTGGTCAGGTTTAACTTGAAACTACGGGGCGACAAACTGAGCGCCAAATACTACGGCTATACCGCGGCAGGCTCCTCGACGGGCGCTGCCGGTTCGGACGCGGCTGCCGGTTCGGACGCGGCTGCGGGTTCGGACGCGACGGCCGGTTCGGGCGCCACGGCCGGTTCGGACGTGGAGCGGTCGAACAGCGCCGCCACGCGGGCCCGCTCTTCATCCGCGACGGGGACCAGGTAAGCGCAGGCAACATACACCGCCGCGTTCACGATCAGGCCGGCAATCCCGGAGGTGGCGCCGCCGAGCCACGGGACGGACGTCGGATAGAAGATCTGGAATGCAGCGGCAGTGGCGAATCCGCTGGTCATGGAGGCCACGGCCGCCGTCGCATTCCCGCGCTCCCAGAACAGGCCGAAGTACAGGGCGGGGCCCAGCTGCACAATGCCCTGGTAGGAGACGATGGCCAGGACATACAGTGCGGGTTCCTCCAGCCATACCAGCGCACAGACAGCCGCGGCAGCGGTGATGACGATGGTGCCGATCTTGGCCCATTTGGTCTCGCCGGCAACCGCAGAGTCAGGCGCGGTCCGGGCGAAGTCGTTGGTCAGTTGCGCGCTGGCCGCCTGGATCAGGGCATCCACATTGCCCATGGTGGCGGCGAGGACAATCACGCCGGCCAAGGCCACCAGCAACGGACCCCCAACTGCGGCGACGATGAACCAGACCGAGCTGGGAGCTTCCTTGACGCCCGGATATGTCGCGGCGAGCAGGGCCACGGTGCACAGCCCGGTGGAGAAGGCCAGGAGGATGGGGGCGGAGAGCGCAGTCGACTTTTTGATCGCTTCGGTGCTGCGGGCGGTGAACAGGCGGACAAAGACGTCCGGCCAGCACCAGCCGCCGATGGCGCCGGTGAGCACCAGGGAGAAGAAGTACAGTGGGCCTGCCTCACTGCCGGGACCGGGGAGCAGGAAGTAGTCCGCCGGGACGCTGTCCAGCCCGTACCCGCTGGTGACCAGGTGCACCAACAGTCCTACAATGACCACCAGCCCGATGCCGTAGGCGGTGATGCCCTGGATCATGTCGCTGATCACCACGCCGCGCATGCCCATCCGTACGGTCCAGATCTGACGGAAGGCCAGCACCGCGATGCTCAGCACAATGGCGCCTGCGGCCGGCACTGCGCCGTAGCCCAGATGGGTGAAGACGAGGCTCAGGGACTGCATGCCCAGCACGATCCACGGAAACGCCGCGACCAGGCCGATGAGTCCGGCGATGCGGCGGACCGCGTGGGAACGGTAGCGAAAGCCCAGGAGATCGGCCTGTGTCCGCAGGTCAAAGCGTTTGCCCCACTCGTGGACGGGCCGGGCCATAAAGAACATCAGCAGCAACGCCAGCAGGGAATAGAAGACCAGGTAGTAACCGATCACTCCCCCGCCGGCGGTCATGCCCGCGAACGAAATGAAGACAGATCCGGCAAGCCAGGTGTTCAGGAACGACATGGTCTGGTACCAGGGTCCGAATGAGCGGCCGCCGGTGGTGTAGTCGCTCAGGCCAGTGGACTTGACCCGGCTTCGCTCCAGGACGAGGACGACGACGGCGAGGAACAGACCGATGAGTCCGTAACCGGTGACGATGTTCACAGTTCCTCCCCGGCGGTCCGGCGCTTGCGCGCATCCAGGAAGTAGAGGACCACGATGACGGCGGTGACGAAGGTCGCCGTACCCAGCAGGTAGGCCATGGTGCCCGCGGCTGGACCAAGCGCCCAGTGGAAACCGGGGAAAATAGCCAGCGCAAAGCTGGCGAGGAGCAGAACGACGGGCAGGGCGTTGCGGCGCCGGGGCTTTGTGCGCGGCGGCTCTGAGGCGGATTTGTTAAGCGAAGTCAAGAATTCCCCCTGGACAGTGGGTACAGCCTTTGTGGCTGACACGCGGTGGGTAGGCACAGTGGACGCTGCGCACACCACAGTCTTGGGGATGCCGGCGGCTGTGTCGAAAACGATGACAAAGTCCGTAACCGGGTGACGCTTTACGTCACAAGACTTCGGGATCGCGCAGGTGCGCACCCTACGGTGGACGGGCGACACCTCCGTCCCGCCAGAGCCGAAAGAACCAGCCATGGATAGCCTGCACCAGAAGTTCCAGCCGATTTTCGATCGTATTGCCGCTGGCGCCGCAGAACGGGAACAAACGAGGACGCTGCCTTTCGAGCAGATCGGCTGGCTGCGGGACAGCGGCTTCACGGCCCTGCGTGTTCCTGCGGAATACGGCGGATCCGGCATCCGGTTGCCTGAGTTCTATGAGCTGCTGATTCGCCTGTCCGCCGCCGACCCCAACCTCCCGCAGGCGCTCCGGTCCCACATTTCGCTGATCGAATTTCATCTGGCCGAACCCCAAGGTGAGCTGACCGAGTGGTACCTGGCAGAGGCCGGCCGCGGGAAGATCTTCGGGAACGGCGTCACGGAACCCGGCGCGGGCTTCAGCGGCGGCTTCCGCACGCGCATCACGGACGGGGAGGGCGGGGCCGTGCTCAACGGAGAGAAGTTCTACAGCACGGGCACGCTGTACGCCGATTACATTGCGGTGGCGGCGGGGTACAGGGACGAAGCATGCGTGTACGCCGTGGTGGCAGCAGACCATCCGGGCGTGGAGCGCCTGGACGACTGGAACGGGTTTGGCCAGCGGCTCACGGCCAGCGGAACCACCCGCTTCAAGGACGTACCGGTTATTTCCCGGAATTTCCTGCGCTTCGGCGGAGCAAGCGAAACGTTTATGACCGCCCAGTTCCAGCTGATCCTGCTGTCCTGCCTGGCGGGCATTGCAGAGGCTGCCGTCCTCGACGCCAGCGAGTACGTCCGCGGACGCAAGCGCTCCTTCAGCCACGGCCTGGCAGACTTACCCCGGGACGACGCCATGGTCCAGCAGGTAGTGGGCCGCGTATCAAGCCTGGCCTTCGCCGCCAAACACACAGTCCTCGCCGCCGTCGCCAGCCTCGAGCACGCACTCGCAACAATGGCCCAGCACGACGAGCAAACAACTTACCGGGCACTGACAAAAGCCGAACTTGATGCCCAGCAGGCCCAGATCGTGGTGGCTGACCTCGTGTTGGAGGCAACCACCAGGATGTTCGAAGTCGGCGGTGCGTCCGCCGTGGACCGAGGACTGAACCTGGACCGGCACTGGCGCAACGCGCGCACCGTCAGCGCGCACAACCCCACCATCTATAAGGAACGCAGCGTGGGCGATTTCCGGATCAACGGCACCACTCCCGTATACGAGTGGAGTGTGGGCGTGGCGGCTGCCCGGGCCGTCGCGGTGCCTCAATAGCAGCACCCACCAAAGTGGGACCGGACGACGCCGGGACCTTTCGGCGTCGTGCGCTCTTGTTTTGCGGCTCTAGCCCTGGTCGCTGCCGCCCGCCGGAAGTACGGTGCCGGTGATGTAACTGGCGTCGTCGGAGGCCATCAACAGGATCGGCGCTGCCTGTTCCGGCCGCGTTCCGTAGTGCTTGAACAGAGTACTCTCGGTGGTCTGGTATAAATACGGATTTGGGCATATTGAGACGCGGCGGGTCTGACTATTCCTGGGCTGCGGAATCGTAACGCAGGCGACCCATAGTCCCGTCGCCGTCAGTTGACATCACTAGGGCGCGTGCGGTTGACTTTTGCATATGCTGAAATAAAAGTTCCACGATGCGGAATCAACCATCCGCATAGCTGACACCGTGGATGCCAGCATCAAAACACGAGGACCTGTCTAGTGCATCTTGAACAGTTCAATGCGGCCGGCCGCGAGGAGGCCGCCGATTTCCTGCGTCCATGCCTGGACGTCCAACGCTGGATCGACGAGCTCGCCGACGCGCGGCCCTATTCCAGCCTTGAAGCTCTCCTGGCGGCGGGCCGCGACGCGGCGAACCCCTTCACCCTTGCAGAGGTTGACGCTGCCCTCGCCCACCATCCGCGGATCGGCGAGCGGGCACGGGGCGACAGCGCTGAAGCCAAGCTATCGCAGTCGGAACAGGCCGGATTGGGCGTGGCCGATGCCGCCGTCGCGCAGGCACTGGCGGAAGGCAACCGGGCCTACGACGAGAAATTCGGGCAGGTCTTCCTGATCCGCGCCGCCGGCCGCACCCGTGAAGAGATCCTGGGCGCCCTCAATGCCCGGCTGGCCCACACCCCCGAAGAAGAACAATTAATCATTGACCAGCAACTGCGGGAAATCGCAGTGCTCCGACTCGAAGGGCTGATCGCCGAATGAGCACCTCCCATGTCACCACCCATGTCCTTGATACAGGCTCCGGAAAGCCGGCGGCGGACGTCCCGGTCATCCTCAGCGTGCTCGACGGCGAGCGGTGGGTCCGGATCGCCGAAGGAAACACCGATCAGGATGGCCGCATCAAGGAACTAGGACCGGACAGGCTGCCCTCGGGGACCTACCGCCTGGCCTTCGACACGGGCAAGTACTTCGCGGCCAGTGGCACCGAAACGTTCTTCCCGGAGGTGACACTCACGTTCGGCGTGGTGGAGTCTGAGGCCCACTATCACGTGCCGCTCCTCCTGAGCCCGTTCGCGTACTCCACGTACCGCGGCAGCTAAACCGGCCTTTCTGACACTCCCCCGGCGCCTAACCCACTCATCAAGACGACAGTTGACGGCGATGTTCGCCCGAAACACTGCCGTCAATTCTCTTCCAGCTGGATAGTCTGGGGCGATGGCTGGCCTGGACACCGAACGCACGACGGCGGTGCTGCTCGCTGCGGGTGCTGGGACGCGGCTGGGTCTCGGGCCCAAAGCGCTGCTTGGCTTCCGCGGCCGCACGCTCGTTGAAGTCTTGGCGGAGGTGCTGCTAGCCGGCGGCTGCCGGGGAGTGGTGGTTGTGCTTGGCGCGGACGCGGCAACGGTCCGCGCCGCCACTGATCTGAGCCGCTGCCGGGTCATCGAAAACGCGGACTGGGCCGGCGGCATGGGCAGCTCGTTCCGGGCCGGCGTGACGGCGGCGCCGCCGGAAGACCATGTGCTCATCGCGCTGGTGGACCAGCCGGGGCTGACCGCTGAAATTGTCGCCCGTTTGTTGGCATTGCACCGGCCCGGGCGCGTGACAGCCGCCGCCTATCGTGGATCCGACGGAAAGCTCTGGCGGGGACATCCGCTGCTCCTGGATTCCAGCCTCCGCGCTGAAGCCGCTGGAACGGCAACGGGGGACGCCGGGGCACGTTTCTTTCTCCAGGCCCATCCCGACCTGATCGATCTCGTGGATTGCAGCGACCTCTCCGGCGGCGGGGACGTTGACTCCCCCGGCGACCTGCACCTCCTCGAAGCTGCAACGCGGGGTCAGATACCGCCCAAAAAACACCGCGGGATGGGCCGTATCTGACCCCGCGTTGGTTTAGCCGCGGCCGACGAACGGCATCCCCGCGGCGGTAATGACCACCGAGCCGACACTGGCCGACGCCGGCATGCCCGCCATCAGCAGAACCGCCCGGGCGGCGTCCTGCACCGGAAAAGTCGGCTCCACCCTGCGGCTGCCGTCGGCCTGCAGGGCACCGGAGTCCACGCCGATGGTGCTCATGATGTCCGTGGCCGTATTGCCAATGTCGATCTGGCCGCAGGTGATGCCGAAGCCCCGGCCATCCAGTTCGATGCTCTTGGTCAGCCCCGTCATGGCGTGCTTGGTCACCGTGTAGGCCACCGTGCGCGGCCGCGGCGAGTGGGCCGCAATGGACCCGTTGTTGATGATCCGCCCACCCTGCGGCTCCTGGGATTTCATGGCCCGGACGGCCGCGGCGGCGCACAGCATGGAGCCGGTAAGGTTCACCGCCACCACCGCATTCCAGTCGGCCACGGAGATTTCATCCACCGATGCCGCCGGACCGAACACGCCTGCGTTGTTGAACAGGACGTCCACCCGCCCCCATGTCCCGAGAGCCGCGGCGAAAAGGCGCTCAACGTCGTCGGGCACTGTGACGTCGCAGGCCACCGTCAGCGCCTGGCGGTGCCCGGCCGCGGACTCGAGCAGCGGGGCCTCACGGCGGCCGGCCAACACCACGCGGTATCCCTCGGCCAGCATGAGCCGCGCCACCGCCCTGCCAATTCCGGAACCTGCCCCGGTCACGACGGCCACCCTGGAGTCTGCGGGCCGGCGGGAGTCAGTCATGTGGGTGCCTTTCGAAGGGTTGCGTCCGCGCGCAGCGTGAGTTTCTGCAGCGGATATCGGCCAGCCTATGACAGTCTCCGGCCGGGGCCGCCGCGAACCACGCGAACGGGGTTACAAACGGTTGCTTCGCTCACGACGCGGGGTTGGTTTAGACGAAGGGGACCATGCCGGCTTCCTTCAGGGCCAGGTAGATCCTGTCCCGGGCGATCGGCAGCGACGCAAACCGGACACCGGTGGCATCCCGGATGGCGTTGGCCAGGGCGGGTGCCACCGGATTGAACGGGCTTTCGCTCATGGATTTCGCGCCGAGCGGGCCCAGCTTGTCGTTGGTGTCAGCGAAGTACACCTCACTCCGGGGCACGTCGGCGAAAGTCGGGACGTGGTACTGGCGCAAGATGTCCGTGGTGACCCGGCCGGCGGCGTCCACCACCACTTCCTCGTACAGCGCGGCGCCCAGCGCCTGCGCGATGCCGCCTTCGATCTGGCCACGGCATTGCCGCGGGTTGACCACCACGCCGGCATCAGCGGCCTGGACACTCTGCAGGATCCGCAGCTCACCCGTGCCGCTGTTCACCGCAACGCGGAAGCCGTGCACGTTGAAGGCCACCGACCGCGGCGTGCCTCCCCAGCGCCCCTCAGCGGCAAGTTCGACGCCAGCTTCCGCGGCGGCGTGCGCCAGTTCAGCCAGCGGCACGGGCATTCCTTCGCACACCACCGTGTCGCCGTCGAGCACGCAGCCGGCGGACTGGACCTGCCGGATTCCGGCGGCGAACGCCCGGATATGGACGGCCAGTTCCTCTGCGGCGGCGAGCGTCGCCTTCCCGGCCACCACCGTGCCCGCCGATCCGAACGCACCGGTGTCGTGTTCGATCAGGTCGGTATCGGACTGCCGGACCGCAACCCGCGAGGCGTCCGTGGACAGCGCGGTGGCGGCGAGCTGGGCGTGCACCGTGGTGGTGCCGTTGCCGAACTCGGCGGTCCCGACGTCGGCCTGGTACGTTCCGTCGGCCAGGAGCCGGAGCTTCGAATGGGCAAAGTGGCCCCGTGGCGGCACCGTATCGATCATGGACAGCGCCGTGCCCTCGCCGGTGGCCCACTCCGGGCCAAGATCGTCCAGCCCCGCCGCGCGGTACCGCTCGGCACCCCGGTCCAGGGCATCGCGGACCAGGTTCAGGCACTGATCCAGGCCATAGCTGCCGTACTCGACGTCCGCTTCGGGCTCGGAGTGGGTGGAGAGCATGTGGTCGCCTTCGCGGACCATGTTCCGGCGGCGGAACTCCAGCGGGTCCATGCCGATCCCCACGGCGAGCTCGTCCATGGCGGATTCGATCGCGAAGATCGTCTGGCTCAGCCCATACCCACGGAAGGCACCTGAGGGAACGGTGTTGGTGTACACCGCTTGGGCGTCCACCTTCTTGTTGGCGCACTTGTACACACCCAGCGACTCGCCGCAGCCGTGGAACATCACGCCGGGGGCGTGGTTGCCGTAGGCACCGGTGTTGGTGAGGACCTCCAGCCTCAGGGCAGTCAGCTGCCCGTCCGCACTGGCACCGGCCTTGAGTTTGATGGTGAAAGGGTGCCGGGTGGTGGTGGCGGTGAACTGCTCCGTCCGGGTCAGTTCGAGCTGGACCGGGCGCCGCAGTTTCAGGGCCGCGAGCGCCACGATGTCCTCCGTCAGCACTTCCTGCTTGCCGCCGAACCCTCCGCCCACCCGGCCGGCCACCACGCGTACCTGGTCCTCCGGCAGCCCGAAGACCCGGCACAGCGTGCGGCGGACCAGGAACGGGACCTGGCTCGAGGTGCGGACCTGGAGCCGGCCGTCACTGTCCACGGACGCGATCGCCGCGTGGGTCTCCAATGCGAAGTGCTGGACGCGCTGGGTCTGGTAAGTCTGTTCATGGATAAAGCTGGCCGCCGCGAAGCCCGCTTCCACGCTGCCCAGTTCGGAGTGCAGCTCGGCCACCACGTTCTGCTCCGGCCGTGCAATCCGCGCCGTTTGGCTGTCCTTGTCGCCGTGCACCTGAGGGGCACCGGGGTGGATGGCGTCCTGCGGGGTGAACACAGCCCGCAATTCCTGGTACTGGACCTGCAGCGCCAGCACGCCCGCTTCCGCGGCGGCCACCGATTCGGCGACGACGGCGGCAACCCGCTGCCCGATGAAGCGCACCACGTCATCCAGCACCCGGGTGTCATCCGGGTCGTCGGTGTACAGCTCGTGCTGCGCGGTGGAGAACAGCTGGCCCGGCGCGTCGAGGTGCGTGAAGACTGCCACGACGCCGGGAACTTTCAGCGCTTCCACGGTTCTGATGGACACGATGCGGGCGTGGGCGTGCGGCGAGCGCAGTAGTTTCAGGTGGAGCAGGCCCTGCAGCTCGTCTGCCGGCACATCGAGCGTGTAGCGGGCTGTCCCGGTGACCACGGCGCGGCTGGCGGGGGCCGGGACGTCGTCGCCCAACTGTCCGGGCTGCGGATCCGCCTGGCCTTCCCCGGCGATCCCGGAACCGTGCCCTTTCGGGTCGTGGTGCCTGGCGCCCCCACACACGGCGTCCGCGATGGCACTGTAACCGGTACAGCGGCAAAGGTTGCCCTTGAGGTTCCGGGGCAGGTTCTCCTTCTGCTCGTCGGTGAAGGTGGCCGCCGTCATCAGCATGCCGGCCGTGCAGAAGCCGCACTGGAAGCCCTGGCGTTCCATAAACTGCACTTGGACCGGGTGCAGGTCAGTTCCGGCGGCCGCGGCGCTGTCCCGTCCGGCTGTTGCGGCCAGCCCTTCGATGGTGGTAACGGCGTGCCCCTCAGCCCGGACGGCCGGATAGATGCAGCTGTGCACCGCGGTGCCATCCACGTGCACAGTGCATGCTCCGCAGTCGCCGCCGTCGCAGCCCTTCTTCACGCCCAAGTTGCCCTGCTCCCGCAGGAAGGTACGCAGGCACTGCCCGGGCCGCGGCGCGGTGTCCGCGGCGGTTCCGTTGATCTCGATGGCCATGGTCAGGCCCCCTTTGGCTGCGGTGTGGTGGGCTGGGGTTGCGCGCTGGGCTGCGCCGAGCCGGCGTGGGGCCGCCCGGATGAACCGGTCCAGAAGTCGCCGGAAACCGTGAACTGTTCGTCCAGCAACTCGGCGCGGATCTCCTCCACGAGGCGGTAGGTCATGTCCCGCCGCCAGGCCGGCAGCCCGTGGATGTCGTTGTGGTAGAGGTCGTCGGAAATAGTGCCTTCGAGGGCCGCGGCCAGTTCGCCGGCGTCCGGCAGCGCGTCAAAGCGCAGCTGCACGGGCCGTTTGGTCGCCGCGGTGACCGTAAGGACCAATGAGGTCCCGCCGTCGAGCCTTCCGATCAGCAGCACCCCCGAGCGGCCCAGATTGCTCAGCGACAGGCGGCGGAACGCCACCCGGGAGGAAAGGGCCGACGCCGGCAGGTGGACACTGCGCAGCAGCTCGCCGGGTGCCAGGCAGTTCGTCGCGTCGCCAGTAATGAAGTCGGCCACCGGCACGCTGCGGCTGGCACCGCCCGGACCGAAGATGGTCGCCACGCCGTCGAGTCCTGCGCAAAGAGAGATGACCGGTCCGGCGGGCAGCGACGTGCAGAGGTTGCCGCCCACCGTGGACATGTTCCAGACCTTGAAGGAAGCCACAAAGGAATCACAGCAGGGCCGGACCAGGTCCAGGCCGGGCCAGCTCCGGCCTGCCGCTGCCGCCGAGGCGGGGACGTCATAAAGGTCGGCGATGGTGCAGGTGGCCGCCAGTTCGATCCCGGCGTCCGTGACGGTGACGGGTGTCCAGCCGGCCGAGCCCAGGTCCAGCAGGCGCTTGAGCGGTTCGGGCCCGAAGGCGTAGCTGCCGTAGGAAAACAGCACGGTGCCGCCGGCGAGCCAGGCGTCGCCGTCGCGCCAGTCTGCTGGGTCCGTAGTGGGGACCACTGCCTCGATGGTGTTCATGTCCATGCGATCTCCTGGTGGCTGACGAAGGCCGGTACCGGTTCGCGACGTGTTGCCTGCGCGGTGTACGTGTCGTGGTGGATGGGGCCGGTGGTGTCCCGCAGCGGCGTGCAGGACGCGGCCAGGCGGCGGGACGCGATGACTTCGGCCGTGACGGACACGGCGACCTCGGCCGGGGTCACCGCGCCGAGGTCCAGCCCGATGGGTGAATGCAGGTGTGCGATCCGCTCCGGCGGGACTCCGGCGTCCAGGAGGTTATCCACCCGCTGGAGGTGGCTGCGGCGCGACCCTATGGCACCAACGTAGGCAACGTCCAGGGCCAGCGCGGTTTCCAGCAGCGGGATGTCGAACTTGGGGTCGTGGGTCAGGACGCAAACCACCGTGCGCTGGTCGACGCGACCGGCCGCGGCCTCAGCCCCCAGGTAACGGTGCGGCCACTCCAGGACCACCCGATCGGCGCCGGCGAACCGGGCCTGGGACGCGAACGCCTGCCGGGCATCCACCAGGGTCACGTGGTAACCAAGGAGCTGCCCGGCCGGAATGATTGCCGCGCCGAAGTCGTTGGCTCCAACGACCAGCATGCGCGGCGGGGCCAGCCGGGATTCCACTAGGAGGGTCACAGGTTCTGTTGCGCCTGACCTCGGCGTCGCGTCCGGACCGGCGGGGCACATAGCCGGCGCACCCAGCTGCACCAGGCCCGTTCCACCGGCCCGGAGGAGAGACCCAAGTTGCGCCGGTAAGGCGTAGTTCCGGCCGCCCTCGTCCACATCAGTTGTCCCCGCAAAACCCAACAGTGCCTTCAGCTCTGGAGCTTCTGCCACCAGGAAGGTGGCCGGATCCGGGATGACGATGGCGGTGCTCCCGCCGCCATCCAGCCGACGCACCAGGGCCACGGGTTCGCCCGGCCCCACGTCCGCCAGCTGCAGGAGCGCCGCGCGCAGCGCTCCGACACAGGCCTCAGTCCCGGCGTCGCTAGCTATGTCGCTCCCGGCCGGCCAGTGCGCCGAACTGTCCAACGGAACGGGCTGGATGTGGATGTCGAGCTCTCCCCCACAGGTGAGGCCGGCGGCGAACGCATCGGCGGCGCTGTAACCGAACGCCTCAAGGCGGGCGCCGCCGTCGTCCATTGCGTCCAGGGCCAGCGCCACCACGGCGCCCTCCACGCAGCCGCCGGAGAGGCTGCCCAAAACAGCGCCCGATTCGGACACCAGCATGGACGTTCCCACCGGCCGCGGGGACGAGCCCGTGGCCGCCACAATGGTGGCCACGGCGAACCGGCCGCCGGCAAGAGTGGACGCCCAGCTGCGGAGTGAAGGGATCAGGTCAAGCATGTCGGTGCTCCTTCTGCCGCGTGGCGGTGGTGTCCATATTGTCGTTCCTCAGCTGTGGTTCCGGAAGCAGCGGCGCGGGCTGTCGCGGTGCGCGCTGTGGGGATGCCGACTGTCGCGGTCCCCGTCAGCCGCCTAGCAGCGCGTTGATCGGGCCGCGGGCGAAGTACACCAGGAAGCCGGCGCTGACCACCCACATCAGCGGATGGATCTTCTTCGCCTTCCCCGACGCTGCACCGATGATGGCCCAGCTGACGAAGCCCACGCCGATCCCGTTGGCGATCGAGTAGCTCAGCGGCATGGTGACAATGGTGAGGAATGCCGGCAGGGCCACGGAGAACTTGCTGAATTTGATCTCACGGATCTGCGCCATCATCATCGCTCCCACCACCACCAGGGCGGCGGCGGCAACCTCGATCGGGACCACGCTGGTGAGCGGCGTGAGGAACATTGAACCCAGGAACAGCACGCCGGTGACCACGGAGGCCAGGCCGGTGCGGGCGCCTTCGCCGATCCCGGCCGCGGAGTCGATGTACACCGTGTTGGACGAGCCGGAGGTGGCCCCGCCCGCAACGGCGCCGAAGCCTTCCACGATGAAGGCGGACTTGAGCCGCGGGAAGGTGCCGTCCTTGTGGGCGACGCCGGCGCTCTTGGCCAGCCCGGTCATGGTGCCCATGGCGTCGAAGAAGTTGGTGAACACCAGGGTGAACACCAGCATGGTGGCGGCGAGTCCGCCGATCCGGCCGAACGCGCCGAACATGTCGAACTGCCCCATTAGGCCCAGGTCCGGGGCGGAGACCAGCTGCCCGGACAGGACCGGGGTGTTCAGGTGCCAGCCGCCGGGGTTGGTGGCGCTGGCCGGGCCGATCGTCATGAATGCTTCGACGACGGCGGACAGTACGGTGGTGGCGACGATGCCGATCAGCAGGCCGCCCTGGACCTTGCGTGCCACGAGGATTCCCATCGCGAGCAGTCCGACGACGAACAGCAGGGTGGGGATGGAGGTGATGGAGCCGCCGTCGCCCAGCTGCACGGGCGGGCCGCCCGCCGTCGGCCGCACGAAGCCGGAGTCCACGAAGCCGATGAAGGCTATGAAAAGGCCTATGCCCACCGTGATGGCGGCCTTGAGCTCCTTCGGAACTGCCCGGAAGATAGCCGTCCGCGCTCCGGTAACGCCGAAGAGGACGATCAGGATGCCGTTGATGACCACCAGGCCCATGGCCTCGGGCCAAGTGACTTCCTGGATGACGGAAACGGCCAGGAACGAGTTGATGCCCAGCCCTGCGGCGAGTCCGAACGGCAGGTTGGCCACGAGCCCGAAAAGGATGGTCATCACGCCGGCGGTGAGGCCGGTGACGGCGCCCACCTGGGCGGCGGAGAGCCAGCCGCCGGCGACGTCGGTGGGTGCGTTGTCTGCGCTGAACCCGCCCAGGATCAGCGGGTTGAGGATGACGATGTACGCCATGGTGAAGAACGTGACCAGGCCGCCGCGGAACTCGCGGGCAATCGTTGAGCCGCGTTTGGTGATGTGGAAGAAGCGGTCCAGTACGTTTTCCGGTGCCGGGGGCTTGGGGGTGCCGGGCGCAGGAGTGGTGAGTGCCGTGGTGATGCGGGGCCGTGGAGCCGAATGCTCCTCGTGCGATTGATCCAGGATGGTCATCTCAGCCACCGGCCCTAGTAGTCGATCCTGGATTCGAGCGCGTTCCAGGTGTTGAACGGCTCCAGCGGGGCGGGCGCCTGGGCATCGCCGAGTTCCAGTTTGGAGACCGGCATCAGGGAATCCCTGTCCTGGTTCTCAAAGTATTCATAGAAGACGGCGTCGTCGAATCCGACGGAGGCTGCGTCGTGGCGGTCCGCGGCGAAGACCACCCGCTCAACCCTGGCCCAGAGTGCGGAGGCCAGGCACATGGGGCATGGTTCGCAGCTGGTGTAGAGGACGGCGCCGCTGAGGTCGAAGGTGCCGAGTTCCCGGCAGGCCGTGCGGATGGCGGTGACCTCGGCGTGGGCTGTGGGATCGTTGTCGGCGGTGACGCGGTTGACGCCGTCGAACGCCTGGCCATCAGCCGTGACGATCATGGCCCCGAAAGGGCCTCCGCTGTTCAGGACGTTGGCCGTTGCCAGCCGGATGGATCTGGCCAGAAACTGTTCGGCCGTGACGGTTGTACTCATGATGCGACTCCCTTTGCTGGGAAGCCGGTAGCCTGTTGCAGGCCCCAAGGGGACCAGGTGCGACGGTTACCAGGCTTCAGCATGTGCTGTGAAGGTTAAGTTGCGCCTGGTAGATAGCTTTCCCGGTGGCCGGGTGCCCGCCTTTGGCAAGATCGAGACTAGCACCGGAATGTGGGCCACGCCATACCTTTCCGGAAATAAAATTTCGCAATGTGAAATCTAGGTTTCCGGTTCATCACACCCTGTTCATCCCACCCGGACCCTAAGGCGCCGGACCCCACGCCGCCGGACCCTAAGGCGCCGGCCTCAAAGACACCGGACCCTACGCCGCCGGACCCTAAGGCACCCGCCTCAAAGAGCGATTTTGCTCTGGCCGCCATATCCGATCGTTGCTAGCGTGGCGGCATGAGCCCGTCGAAGACCCCGGCCGAGATCCTCACCATCGACGGCGCGGAGGTCCGCATCTCGAGTCCGGACAAGGTGGTGTTCCCCGAGCCAGGGCTGACCAAGCTGGACCTGGTGCGCTACTACCTCGCCGTCGCGGATGGCGCCCTGCGCGGTGCCGGCGGCCGGCCCATGGTGCTCAAGCGCTTCCCGAAAGGCATCGACGCTGAGCCGTTTTTCCAGAAGCGCGTACCCGAGAGCCACCCTAACTTCATCGACACGGCCACCCTGCACTACGCTTCCGGGACGTCCGCAGAAGTGGCCGTCATCCGGGACAGTGCAGGCCTGGCATGGGTGGTGAATCTTGGCTGCCTGGACCTGAACCCCCATCCCGTCCGCGCGGAGGATCTCGAGCACCCCGACGAGCTCCGGGTGGACCTCGATCCGATGCCGGGGGTCGACTGGTCCCAGATTGTCGACGTCGCGCATGTCGCGCGGGAGGTGCTCGACGACGTTGGGCTGGTGGGGTGGCCGAAGACCAGCGGGTCGCGCGGCCTCCACATCCTGGTGCGCATCGCGCCGCAGTGGTCCTACCGCGACGTGCGGCTCGCCGCCGAAACCCTCGCCCGCGAGGTCGAGAACCGCGCGCCGGGCCTTGCCACCGCGCGGTGGTGGAAGGAGGAGCGCGGGGAGAGTGTGTTCGTCGACTTCAACCAGAATGCCAAGGACCGCACCGTGGCATCGGCATACTCGGTCCGAGCCCTCCCCGACGCCCGGGTCTCGACGCCGCTCACCTGGGACGAGGTCCGGTCGGCGCGGCCGGAACAATTCACGGTGCGCACGGTGCCCGGACGTTTCGCGGAGATTGGCGATCCGCATACCGGCATCGACAACGCCGCCGGCGCCCTTGATGGGCTCCTCGCCCTGGCTGCCCAGCTCGGCCCCGCCGAGAAGGCACCACGTGGGGGTGACGGCTCGGGCCGCCGGCAGTCGGTGATGCCGCTTATCGAGGTGGCGCGGACCAAGACCAAGCCCGAGGCACTGGCGGCGCTCGAGGAGTGGAAGTCCCGGCATACGCACGTCGTTCCCGCCCTGCACCCGGCCGATGTGATGGTCGATGGAATGCGCGGCTCGAGCTCGCTCTGGTACCGGGTTCGGGTGAACCTTCAGCACGTTCCCGAAGCGGAGCGTCCGCCGCAGGAGGAGCTCATTGCCGATTATGACCCGTGGACCGGCAAGGAGTGGCCGGGAGGCCCAGGGTCCTGACGCCGGCCCTACCGGCCAAAAACAGGAAGCGCGCGGAGCCAATGGAGAAAGCCGCCGTCCTGCCGGTCTTGCTCGGCAGGGATGCTGAAATCCGGATCCGTGCCACCCCCGCGGGGGAAGTAGAACTCCTGGACTGACGGTGCAGCCGTATTCACCGGTGCAACCGGCGTGTTGTCCTGCTGGTACATCTGATCCTCCTCTGAGGCCGCTGGTTCTTTCACTAGCCTACCTAATTCCACCTTGTGGAACTTCTTTTCTGCTATATGAAATCATACGATTGGCGGGTGAGAGGCGTCAATAGGGGCCAGGTGCAGCGAAGGGGCGCAGCGGTCACAATCGCAAAATAGGACTAGTGATGTACAACACCCCATAGTCTGAGCTACGCTGGCTCCTACATCGTGGCGTACGTCACGAAACCTGGGAGCAGCAGGCAGGGTCGTAATGAGCTGACATCAATCGATGTCGGCTCATTTTTTGTTGGGTCGACGGAACGAGAACGCGTGGGAAACACGCGCTTAATTTCTATGCGGGACTCTGGTCCCACATACCGGAAGTTGGGAAATCTGACCATGAGCAGCAAAATCATCCTCGGCAGCAACCAGTTCGGCAAAGCGGAGGTCCGGGTCGTCAAGATCACCCGCGACACCGAACGCCACCAGATCGAAGACCTGAATGTCACCTCACAGCTGCGCGGCGACTTCGAAGCAGCGCACCTCGACGGCGACAACAGCCATGTGGTACCCACGGACACCCAGAAGAACACCGTCTACGCCTTCGCTCGTGAAGGCGTCGGCTCCCCCGAAGCTTTCCTGCTGCGCCTCGGCGAGCACTTCACGTCCAGCTTCGAATGGGTGGACGGGGGCCGCTGGGAAGCCGAGTCCTACAGCTGGAACCGGATCCAGGCACACGGCGCTGAGCACGACCACAGCTTCGTCCGCAACGGCCAGGAAGTCCGCACTGCGGTGCTGGTCCGGGACGGCGCCACGGAACACCTGATCTCGGGCCTCAAGGACCTGACCGTCCTGAAGTCCACGGAGTCGGGCTTCGCCGCGTACCCAAAGGACAAGTACACCACCCTCCAGGAGACCACGGAGCGCATCCTGGCCACTGACGTCGCCGCCCGCTGGCGGTTCAGGACGGGCACGGATTTCAGCTCGTTCGACTTCAACAAGAACTACGACGACGTCAAGAGCCTCCTGCTCGAAGGCTTCACCGAAAACTACTCCCATGCCCTGCAGCAGACCCTCTTCGACATGGGAACCAAGGTCCTGGAAGCACACCCGGAGATTGATGAGATCAAGTTCTCCATGCCCAACAAGCACCACTTCCTGGTGGACCTCTCGCCGTTCGGCCTCGATAACCCCAATGAGGTCTTCTTTGCGGCCGACCGCCCGTACGGCCTGATCGAAGCCACCGTCCTCCGTGAGGACGCCGCGGGTGCCGAAAACGCCTGGATGGGCATCGCCGGCTTCTGCTGATCCTAGCCACCGGCCCATCCCGCCCCGCCCCGGAGTTTTTGTCCACTTACAGCGGCTTCAGGGCCTCTAAATCCGCTGTATCTGCCCAAAAACTCCGCGGCCGGGCAGCAACATTCCCAAAGATCCATAGCCAGACACGTTAGCCAGACGAAGACGTCTGCCATGAACCAGAAAGTCTGCCATGAAAAGCAAAAAGAATTCGGCCTCGGCAGTTGCCGGCAAAGGCCATAAGGGATCGGGGCGCCCGGAAGACCAGCGCCTCTCCGTCGGCAGTAGCTTCGCCTACGGCTTCCAGCACGTCCTGACCATGTACGGCGGCATCATTGCCGTTCCCCTGATTGTCGGCCAGGCAGCCGGCCTCTCACCCGCCGACATCGGCGTACTGATCGCCGCGGCTCTCTTCATGGGTGGCCTGGCCACCCTGCTCCAGACCATCGGCATCCCGTTCTTCGGTTCGCAGCTGCCCCTCGTGCAGGGTGTGTCATTTGCCAGCGTGGCAACAATGGTCGCCATCGTCACCGGCGGCGGCGGGTTGCCTGCCGTGTTCGGCGCGGTGATCGTCTCCGCCGCCATCGGGCTGCTGATCGCCCCGGTGTTCTCCAAAATTGTGCGCTTCTTCCCTCCCGTGGTCACCGGAACAGTCATCACCACCATTGGGCTGACCCTGATGCCGGTCGCGGCAAACTGGGCCATGGGCGGCAACCGCAAGGCCGAGGACTACGGCAGCATGGCCAACATCGGGCTGGCCGCCGTCACCCTGGCCCTGGTGCTGCTGCTGAGCAAGCTGGGCAACGCCACCATCTCCCGCCTCTCCATCCTCCTGGCCATGGTGGTGGGCACCATCATCGCCGTCATCACGGGCATGGCGAACTTCGCCAAGGTGAGCGAGGGTCCCATCGTCGCTTTCCCCACCCCGTTCCACCTTGGCGCCCCCACATTCGAGATTGCCGCCATCATCTCCATGGTGATTGTGGTACTGGTGATCCTGACCGAAACCATGGCCGACATCTTGGCCGTCGGTGAAATCGTGGGAACCCGGACGGACTCCAAGCGGATCGCGGCAGGCCTGCGCGCCGACATGGTCTCCAGCCTGGTGGCACCGGTCTTTGGTTCGTTTACCCAGAGCGCCTTCGCACAAAACGTGGGCCTGGTGGCCGTCACCAAGATCAAGAGCCGGTATGTTGTTGCCGCCGGCGGCGTGATCCTGGTGCTGCTGGGCCTGCTGCCGGTCCTGGGCCGGGTGGTCGCCGCAGTGCCCACAGCCGTCCTGGGCGGCGCGGGCATCGTCCTGTTCGGAACCGTGGCTGCCAGCGGCATCAGGACTTTGGCCAAGGTGGAGTACAAGAACAACATGAACCTGATCATTGTGGCCGCCTCGATCGGTTTCGGGATGATCCCGATCGCCTCCCCCACGTTCTACGACAAGTTCCCTGCCTGGTTCGGCACCATTTTCCACTCCGGCATCAGCTCGGCAGCCGTTATGGCCATCCTGCTGAACCTGCTCTTCAACCACCTGAAAGCCGGCAATTCGGAGAACCAGTCGGTGTTTGTGGCCGGGACCGGACGCGTCGTCCGGGAAGAGGACCTCAAATGCCTGACCCACGGCGACCGTTACGAGGACGGCAAGCTGATCGACTGCGACGGGAAGGAAGTCCCGGTCCAGTCATCCGAGAAGGCGTCGGAGCACTAACTCACCGCACGAGATGACGTACGACGACGGCGGCCCGCTCCAGGAAGGAGGGGCCGCCGTCGTCAACGGCACCAAAGTTTTTGTCCAGATAAGCCGCAGAAAAGGGCTTAGTGGGCCGCATAGCTGGACAAAAACTCCAGCGGGGGGTGTCAGTTGCGGTTGAGCTCGTCCGAGATGGCCTGGGCGGCCTCGCGCAGCATGGGCACGGCACGCTCGGCAAATGACTGGTCCACGCGGGACACCGGCCCGGACACGGAAATGGCGGTAGGAGTGGGAGCGTTGGGAACGGCCATGGCAAAGCAGCGCACACCCAGCTCCTGTTCCTCCTCATCGATGGAGTAGCCGCGTTCCCGGATGCGGCCCAGGTCGGCCAGCAGGGACTCGATGTCGCCAATGCTCTTGGCGGTGGGCGTCGGCATCCCGGTCCGGGAGACCATGCCGCGGACCATGTCATCGTCGAGCTGGGCGAGGATCGCCTTGCCCACGCCGGTGTCATGGGTGTGGGCTCGGCGCCCCACCTCGGTGAACATGCGCATGGAGTGCAAGGAAGGCACCTGGGCCACGTATATGACCATGTCAGAATCGAGCACCGCCATATTGGAAGTCTCCCCCAGCCGGTCCACCAGCGTCTTGAGCTGCGGCCGGGCCACGGCGCCCAGCTGTTTGTTGGCGCCTTCGCCGAGCCGGATGAGCCGGGGGCCCAAGGCATACCGGCGGTTGGGCAGCTGGCGGATGTAGCCCAGGGTAACCAGGGTGCGCAGCAGCCGGTGGATGGTGGGGAGCGGCAACTCAGTGGAGGAGGAGAGCTCGCTGAGAGTCACCTCTCCGCCGGCATCGGTGATGAGTTCCAGCAGTTCGAAGACGCGCTCAACGGACTGCACGCCTCCGGAGGCTTTTTCGGCCATTCCGTTGTCTCCTAGTGGCTCAGATTCTGACAACTCTTATCCACATCGTGAAAAGCGTTGCTTAGAGCTCTTAAGGTACAGCACCACCCGCCCGCAGGCGATGCCGCCAAAGTTGACTGACAAGTAGTTGCTTTTCCACTTTGCAGATAATAATATCCATAATACGAAAACATTCGATTGAGACGTGGCCCGGACTGGGCCTGTACGAGGAGGAAATTCAATGGCGAACCCGAGCCCCGGAAATTCGATCACCCTGCGCGTCGCCGCGCCGTCCAGCTTTACCGCAACCAGCGAACTGGCCGCAGCCGTCGCTGCCGCCGGTGCGGCCGTTACCGCACTGGACGTGACCGAGTCCCATCACAACACCCTTGTTGTAGACGTCACCTGCAACACCACCGACGAGGCGCACGCGGACCGCATCAAGGATTCACTGAA
Organism: Arthrobacter sp. UYEF21; assembly: GCF_040546085.1. NCBI lineage: Bacteria > Bacillati > Actinomycetota > Actinomycetes > Micrococcales > Micrococcaceae > Arthrobacter > Arthrobacter sp. UYEF21. The sequence goes on along the minus strand of NZ_JBEPNF010000022.1, from coordinate 22,941 downwards.
CGCGCTCGACGGCGTTACGGTCCAGCACGTTTCCGACCGCACCTTCCTGATGCACCTCGGCGGCAAGCTCGAAGTCGTCCCCAAGGTAGCCCTGCGCAACCGCGACGATCTCTCCCGCGCCTACACACCCGGCGTCGCCCGCGTCTGCCTCGCCATCGCCGAGGACCCGGCAGCTGCCCGCAACCTCACCGTCAAGCGCAACACAATCGCCGTCGTCACCGACGGTTCCGCAGTGCTGGGCCTTGGCAACATCGGCCCCGCAGCAGCCCTGCCGGTCATGGAAGGCAAAGCCGCCCTCTTCAAGCAATTCGCCAACGTGGACGCCTGGCCGGTCTGCCTGGATACCCAGGACACTGAAGAAATCATCATGATCGTCAAGGCCCTCGCCCCGGTCTACGGCGGCGTGAACCTCGAAGACATCGCAGCCCCGCGCTGCTTCGAGATCGAGAACCGCCTCCGCGAGGAACTCGACATCCCGGTCTTCCACGACGACCAGCACGGCACCGCAATCGTCACCCTCGCCGCCCTGGTCAACGCGCTGCGCGTGGTGGACAAAAAGCTCTCCGAGGTCCGCATTGTGGTTTCCGGCGTCGGGGCCGCCGGCTCAGCCATCATCCAGCTCCTTAAGGCCCAGGGCGCGGAGCACATCGTCGCCGCGGGCCGCTCCGGTGCTATCCACTCCGGCCAGCAGTACGACGACGAGCACCGCACCTGGATCGCGCGGAACACCAACGAGGAAGGCTTCTCGGGCACCCTGCACGAAGCCATGGCCGGTGCCGACGTGTTCATCGGCGTCAGCGCCCCGCACGTGATCGGCGAAGAGCAAGTCGCGTCCATGGCCGATAACGCCATCGTGTTCGCCATGGCCAACCCAACACCGGAAATCGACCCGGTTGTCGCCGCCAAACACGCCGCGGTGGTGGCCACGGGCCGCAGCGACTTCCCCAACCAGATCAACAATGTCCTTGCCTTCCCGGGCTTCTTCCGGGGGCTGCTGGACGCCGGGGCGTCGGACATCACGCCGGAGATGCTGGTGGCCGCCGCCGACGCGATCGCCAACCGGGTAGCTGACGACGAGCTTAATGCCAGCTACATTATACCGAGCGTGTTTGATCCCCACGTCGCCGCTGATGTGGCCGCCGCCGTAGCGGCAGCCGCAACACCCGTCACCGTCCTGGCCAACGACTGACCGCCCCACTTCCAGCACAAGGAAAGGACCAGAAATGGCTATCACTGTCACAAACCCCCGGCCGATCGAACGTGCGGAGGAAATCCTTACCCCGAAGGCCCTGGCGTTCCTGGAGGAACTCCACCTCCGGTTTGCCCCGAGCCGCAACGAACTTCTTGAAGCCCGCGGCGTCAAGCGGCAGAAGGTCGCCGACACCGGCAGGCTGGATTTCCTGCCGGAAACCCAGGACATACGCGACGGCGACTGGCAGGTAGCGCCGGCCCCGGCAGCACTGCAGGACCGCCGGGTGGAAATGACCGGCCCCGCCAGCCCCGCCAAGATGGCCATCAACGCCCTGAACTCCGGCGCCAAGGTGTGGCTGGCTGACCTCGAGGACGCCAGCACCCCCACCTGGGCCAACGTCATCGACGCCATCCTGAACCTGCGCGACGCCGCCAAGGGAACCCTGAGCTACACCTCCACCGAAGGCAAGGAATATACGCTCCGCACCGACGCGCCGCTCGCCGTCGTCGTGGCCCGTCCGCGCGGCTGGCACCTGCCGGAAAAGCACCTGCTGATCGACGGCGAACCCGCCGTGGGTGCGCTGGTTGACTTCGGCCTGCACTTCTTTCACGTGGCCAAGCAGCTGGTCCTCAACGGCCAGGGCCCGTACTACTACCTGCCGAAGATGGAGAGCCACCTCGAGGCCCGCCTCTGGAACGAGGTCTTTGTGTTCGCCCAGGACTTCCTGGGCCTGGACCAGGGCAGCATCCGCGCCACCGTCCTGATCGAAACCATCCCGGCCGCGTTCGAGATGGACGAGATCCTCTACGAGCTGCGGGACCACGCGTCCGGCCTGAATGCCGGACGCTGGGACTACCTGTTCAGCATCATCAAGTACTTCCGCGACGCCGGCGAGGAGTTTGTGCTCCCGGACCGCGCCTCGGTGGTGATGACCGCACCGTTTATGCGCGCCTACACCGAGCTGCTGGTGAAGACCTGCCACAAGCGCGGCGCCTTCGCCATGGGCGGCATGGCCGCCGTCATCCCCAACCGCCGCCACCCGGAGGTCACCGAGGCCGCCTTCGCCAAGGTCCGCGCGGACAAGACCCGTGAGGCCAACGACGGGTTCGACGGCTCGTGGGTGGCCCACCCGGACCTGGTCCCCACCTGCCGGGAAGTGTTCGACGCCGTTCTCGGCGACCCGGAAAACGGCGGCCGCCCCAACCAGCTGGACAAGCAGCGCCCGGAAGTTTCCGTCACCGCCGATCAGCTCCTGGACATCGCTTCCGCGGACGGCCAGGTCACCGAGGCGGGCCTGCGCCTGAACCTGTACGTCGCCGTCGCCTACACCGCGGTGTGGCTCTCCGGCAACGGCGCGGTGGCCATCCACAACCTGATGGAGGACGCCGCCACCGCGGAAATCTCCCGCTCGCAGGTGTGGCAGCAGATCCGCAACAAGTCCGTCCTGGCAGACACCGGAAACACCGTCACCCGCGAACTCGTGGAGCGGGTCCTGGGCGAGGAAACGGAACGGCTCCGGACCGAATTCGGCGACGAAGCTTTCCGCCTCTACTACCAGCCGGCCAGCCAGCTGATCGGCGACATCTGCCTGTCCGAGGACTACACAGACTTCCTCACCACCCCGGCCTACGAACTGGTGGGCTGAGGCATGGCGGTCTCCCCCACGCCGTCGCTCTCAGCGGCGGACCTCGCCGCCATCGACGCACAGCTGGCCACCACCGACCAGCTGCTGGAACGCAATTACCCCGGCGACGACGGCACCCGCCAGCCCGTGCACACCGTGTACGTGCCGGCGGACCGTTTCACGCCGTCGTTCGCTGCCGACTGGGGCGCCCAGGCGCTCACGACTGCGGAGGCACACGGCGGGTTCGAGACGCTCGGCGCGCTGCTGGGCCAGGACGCCGAACTCGCCGGGGCAGTAGCGTCGCGGGTCGCTGCCAAGCTAAGCACCGAACCGATCGAGGACCTGCGCCTCGACTTCGAGGATGGCTACGGCGACCGCGGCGACGAAGCGGAGGACGCTGCCACGGTTGCCGCGGCCCGGGCGGTCAGCGAAGCAGTTGCAGCCGGCACCGCCCCGCCGTTCATCGGCATCCGGTTCAAGTGCTTCGAGGCGCCCACCAGGGCCCGCGGCCTGAAAACCCTTGACCTGTTCGTCTCCACGCTCGCGCAGGCCGGCGAACTGCCTGCCGGGCTCATCCTGACCCTGCCCAAGGTCACCACCGTAGCCCAGGTCCAGGCAATGGACTTTGCGGTGTCCCGGCTGGAGGAAGTCCACGGTCTTCCCGCCGGCCGGCTCCGCTTCGAGGTGCAGGTGGAAACGCCGCAGCTGATCCTCGGGCCGGACGGCACCTCCCCCGTGGCGCAGTTGCCGCACGTCGTTCCGGGGCGCATCAGCGCCCTGCACTACGGCACCTACGACTACTCCGCGTCGCTGCAGATCTCGGCCGAGTACCAGTCCATGGAGCACCCGGTGGCGGACTTCGCCAAGGAAGTCATGCAGCTGGCCGTCGCGGGCACCGGCATCCGCCTCTCCGACGGTTCCACCAACATCATCCCGGTGGGTGACGCGGTCGAAGATGCCTGGAAGCTGCACGGACGGCTCGTCCGGCGTTCGCTGGAGCGGGGCTACTACCAGGGCTGGGACCTGCACGCCGCCCAGCTGCCCAGCCGGTTCGCAGCCACGTATGCGTTCTATCGTGAGGGCCTCCCGGCCGCCGCAGCACGCCTCCGCAACTATGTCGACCACACCGAAGGCGGGGTCATGGACGAACCGGCCACCGCCCGGGCCCTGGCCGCCTTTGTCCTGCGGGGTGTCCAATGCGGCGCGGTGGGGACCGAAGAGGTCCAGGCGCTCGCCGGCGTCGAACTTTCCCAGCTGACCGCACTGGCGCACCCGCGGCTGGCACACTCCACTTCGAAGTAAGGATCCCATGATGGGCAAGTACTACACCCCGCAGGGCGGCCTGCCGCCGCAGACGCATCTGACCACGGAACGGGCAATCGTCACGGAGGCCTACACGGTCATCCCCAAGGGCGTCATGACGGACATCGTGACCAGCACCTTGCCCGGTTTCAGCAACACCCGGTCCTGGATCCTCGCCCGCCCGATCTCCGGGTTCGCCACCACGTTCTCCCAGCTGATCGTGGAGATCGGCCCCGGCGGCGGCGCCCCCAAGGCCGAGTTTGAGGCAGGCGTCGAGGGCGTCATCTTCGTCACCAAAGGCAAGGTCAACCTGACGCTGGACGGCGAACTGCACCAGCTCGAGGAAGGCGGCTACGCCTACCTGGCCGCCGGCGCCACCTGGGGACTGGAGAACGTCTCCGACGACGTCGTCTCCTTCCAGTGGATCCGCAAGGCCTACGAGCGGCTTGAGGGTTACGAGGCCAAGTCCTTCGTCACCAGTGATGCCGAGGTGGAACCCACCGCGATGCCGGACACTGACGGCGCCTGGAAGACCACCCGCTTCACGGACTCCAGCGACCTGGCCCACGACATGCAGGTCAATATCGTGACGTTCCAGCCGGGTGGCGTCATCCCGTTCCCGGAGACCCACGTGATGGAGCATGGCCTGTACGTCCTCGAGGGCAAGGCCATGTACCTGCTGAACAACGACTGGGTTGAGGTGGAGGCCGGCGACTTCATGTGGCTGCGCGCCTTCTGCCCGCAGGCCTGCTACGCCGGTGGCCCCGGCCAGTTCCGCTACCTGCTCTACAAGGACATGAACCGCCAGATCCGCCTGACGTAGGCTCGCAGCACCCAGGCTGCGCCTCTCCTAAGCTCGCGGCACCGGGCGGTCCCTTGACCGCCCGGTTTGCCTATTTAAAAGAGGTAGCAGCGGCCCGAGCACGCGGACCAACTGCAGGCGCAACATGGGATTACCGGACCACAACATTCAACATGGATCCGGAGTCGAGCCCTCGCTAATTCGGGGCGTGCTGTTTAAAATCGGGACGGCAGGCTGCGGGCTGCCACACAGATCAATCCCGACATGCTCAGGCGCGTCCGCCTGACAGTGTCAAAAAATTAGTTGATCGCATCCTTAATTAGTTGATCGCATCCTTAATAGGAGCAAAAGATGTCCATCACTCCAACAATGAATACCCGTTCAATCCGGGCAAAGATTGCCTTGGTTCCGGTCCTCTCCTGAGGTCTGCTCGGGTTCCGCGGCACTGGCTGTCCCAGCCCAAGCGGATTAGGAAAGTCCGGTTGGATGTCGCCCTCGGGCAGGCAGTACAAAAGCGAACATCAGACTGGGAACCACCACAGTGGCCGCCAGGGTTCGTGCCTGCGAAAATGAGCCTGTTTGAAGACTCGATTCGGACGCATCTAGCCGGGTAACGGGCGTAACTACTCAGCGCCCGGCAGGCGCACTTCCACGAGCGATCCGTGACTCAACGGAGCGGCGATCCCACCACCGTGAAACGGGTACCGCCCATCTCCCCCGAGAGCAGCGGCATGGCCTCAGCAATTGCGGCCCGCACGCTGTCCAGCTGCAACGAGGCCTGGTGTGCTTCGGCGGATTGCCAGAGCTCGCTCACGAACACGGTGTCCGGCACATCAGGATTGACACCCACCTCATACCGGAGGCAGCCGGCCGCCTCAAGTCCGGCCATCGGCCGGAGCAGAAGTTGCACTAAGTCGTCCTGCTGGCCCGGTTTGGTTCCAAGGCTGCCCACATTCACGAACGTCATAGGGACAGTGTGCCGCAGGGTGTCGATGACGGTGTGTAAAACTCCCACACAACTGGCAGCAACGTCGCAACTCCCGTCAGGGCTCCCCTTGACTCGCCCGCCCTTCCTTCCCTACACTTTTCATAAAGCAGAATCTAAATTCCACAAAGCGGAAACGGTAAAGAACCGGGAAGCGCAGGAAGATGGATCAAAGCCCTCCTCGGAAGGACCTACGATGACGTACACAGTGAACTGCTCCATCCTCTTGACGGAGCTGCCCCTGCTCGAGCGCCCCGCCGCGGCAAAAGCTGCCGGCTTTGACGCCGTCGAGTTCTGGTGGCCCTTCGAAGCCTCCGTCCCCACCGACGCCCAGGTCACCGAGTTTGAGAACGCGATCAAGGATGCCGGCGTCCAGCTCACGGGCCTGAACTTCAACGCTGGCAACATGCCGGGCGGTGACCGCGGCCTGGTCTCCTGGAAGGGACGCTGCTCCGAATTCAAGGACAACATCGACGTGGTTGTCGGCATCGGCGAACGCCTCGGCTGCAAGGCCTTCAATGCCCTCTACGGCAACCGCCAGGACGAATTCACCCCCGAAGCGCAGGATGAGCTGGCCGTCAAGAACCTTGCCGCAGCTGCCGAAGGAGTCGCCCGCATCGGCGGCACCGTCCTCCTCGAGCCGGTCAGCGGCGCCGCCAAATACCCGCTGCTCAAGGCACAGGACGCCCTGAATGTCATCGCCCGGGTCAAAGAAGAAACCGGCGCGGGGAACATCAAGCTCCTCGCGGACTTCTACCACCTCGCAGTCAACGGTGACGACGTAGCAGCCGTCATCGAGAACCACGCCAAGGACTTCGGCCACATCCAGATTGCCGACAACCCCGGCCGCGGGGCTCCCGGAACCGGCGAGCTTCCCCTAGGCGAATGGATTGCCCGCAGCCGCGAACTCGGCTACGAGGGCTACATCGGCCTCGAATACAAGGAACCTCAGGAAACGGCCTTCAGCTGGGCCATCCGCCAGCACGTCACCCGGTAGCCCCCAGCCCAACTGACTGGCAGTTAACGTCGCGAAATGCCATTTTCACGACATCTAATGCGAGTCAGTTGGGCCAGGAACCAGCACACCAGCCCCACCACAGACTTTCAGTAAAGGAACCACAATGAGCAACGTTGCAGTCATCGGACTTGGAATCATGGGCCTGCCCATGGCCATCAACCTGGTCAAGGCCGGCCACACCGTCACCGGCTTCAACCGCAGCCAGGACAAGATCGACAAGCTGGTCTCCGAAGGCGGCAAGGGTGCCACGAGCATCGCGGACGCCGTGAAGGATGCCGACGTCGTCATCACCATGGTGCCGGACTCCCCTGATGTTGAGGGTGTAGTCAGCGGCAAGGACGGCGTCTTCGCCAACGCGAAGAAGGGCACCCTCTGGATCGACGCCAGCAGCATCCGCCCGGATGTGGCCAAGCGGCTCGCGGACGATGCCCGGGCAGCCGGCATCCGCGCGCTGGACGCCCCGGTGTCCGGCGGCGAGCAGGGTGCCATCAACGCCGCCCTCTCCATCATGGTGGGCGGCAGCGCGGAAGACTTCGAGGCAGCACAGGACGTCCTCAACGCCGTGGGCAAGACCATCGTCCACGTCGGCCCCTCCGGCTCCGGCCAGACTGTCAAGGCAGCCAACCAGCTGATCGTGGCCGTCAACATCGAAGTCCTCGGCGAGGCCATCGCCTTCCTCGAGGCCTACGGCGTGGACACCGACGCGGCCCTCAAGGTCCTCGGCGGCGGACTGGCCGGCTCCAAGGTCCTCGACCAGAAGGGCCAGAAGATGCTGGACCGCGACTTCGAACCCGGCTTCCGCCTGGCCCTCCACCACAAGGACCTGGGCATCGTCACCTCCGCAGCCCGCGAAGCCAACGTCGCCGTCCCCCTCGGCGCCGTCGTCGCACAGCTCGTCGCTGCGACCGTCAACCAGGGCGACGGCGGCCTCGACCACTCCGGCCTCTTCAAGCAGGTCCTGCAGCTCAGCGGCCGCAAGTAGGAGCAGCCCCAGAACGGGGCACTTCGACACGGACACACCGGCCGCCGTCGAAATTTACGACGCCGACTCCCCCGCAGTGCCCCGCGACGGTTCGCCGGGCTACTTCAGCACACCCAAAAACAGACTTTCAAGGAGCACACCATGAGCAAGATGCGTACCGTTGATGCAGCGGTTGCCATCCTGGAAAAGGAAGGCGCCATCGAGGCGTTCGGCCTGCCAGGCGCGGCAATCAACCCCTTCTACTCGGCCATGCGGGCCCACGGCGGCATCCGCCACACCCTGGCCCGCCACGTCGAAGGCGCCAGCCACATGGCCGACGGCTACTCCCGCGCCAAGGACGGCAACATCGGCATCTGCATCGGCACGTCCGGCCCTGCCGGCACCGACATGATCACCGGTCTGTACGCCGCGTGGGCCGATTCCATCCCCATGCTCTGCATCACCGGACAGGCCCCCGTCGCCAAGCTGCACAAGGAAGACTTCCAGGCCGTGGACATCGAATCCATCGCCAAGCCGGTCACCAAGATGGCCATGACCGTCCTGGAGCCCGGCCAGATCCCGGGTGCCTTCCAGAAAGCCTTCCAGCTGATGCGCTCCGGCCGCCCCGGCCCGGTGCTGCTGGACCTGCCCATCGACGTGCAGATGGCCGAGATCGAATTCGACATCGATACCTACGAGCCCCTGCCCGTGGAGAAGCCCAAAGCCTCCCGCAAGCAGCTGGAAAAGGCCCTGGACATGCTCACCGCAGGCGAGCGTCCGCTGATCGTGGCCGGCGGCGGCATCATCAACGCCGGCGCCTCCGCGCAGCTGGTTGAGCTGGCCGAGATCCTCAACGTTCCGGTCATCCCCACGCTCATGGGCTGGGGCTCCATCCCGGACGACCACCAGCTGATGGCCGGCATGGTGGGCCTGCAGACCTCGCACCGCTACGGCAACGAGAACTACCTGCGCAGCGACTTTGTGATCGGCATCGGCAACCGCTGGGCCAACCGCCACACCGGCGGCCTGGACACCTACACCGCGGGCCGGAAGTTTGTACACATCGACATCGAGCCGACGCAGATTGGCCGCGTGTTCTCGCCGGACCTGGGCATCGCGTCCGACGCCGGCGCGGCACTGGATGGACTGATCGACCTCGCCAAAGAGCGCGCGGCAGCAAAGTCCCTGCCGGACTACAGCGCCTGGGTCACCGAATGCCAGGACCGCAAGGCCAGCCTGCACCGCAAGACGCACTTTGAGAATGTCCCCATTAAGCCGCAGCGTGTGTACGAGGAAATGAACAAGGCCTTCGGCAAGGACACCACCTACGTGTCCACCATCGGCCTGTCCCAGATTGCCGGCGCGCAGATGCTGCACGTGTTCGGCCCGCGTAAGTGGATCAACGCCGGCCAGGCGGGCCCGCTGGGCTGGACCGGACCGGCTGCCCTCGGCGTCGTTCGCGGGAAGCCGGACGAGTCCGTGGTTGCGCTGTCCGGTGACTACGACTTCCAGTTCATGATCGAGGAACTGGCCGTGGGTGCCCAGTTCAACATCCCGTACATCCACGTGGTGGTGAACAACTCCTACCTGGGCCTGATCCGCCAGTCCCAGCGCGGCTTCAAGATGGAACAGAACGTGTCCCTGGCGTTCGAGAACATCAACTCCCCCGAGACCAACGGCTACGGCGTAGACCACCTGAAGGTTGCCGAAGGCCTGGGCTGCAAGGCCCTCCGCGTGGAGGACCCGGCGGACCTGCCGGCCGCGTTCGACAAGGCCAAGGCCCTCATGGCCGAGTTCGAGGTGCCCGTGGTGGTGGAAGTGATCCTGGAAAAGATCACCAACATCTCCATGGGTGTGGAAATCGACGCGGTCAACGAGTTCGAGGAACTGGCTGAGACGGCCGCCGACGCCCCGACCGCCATCCTGGCCCTGCAGGCTTAAGCAATGCGGATCGTGATTGCCCCGGACAAGTTCAAGGGGTCATTGTCAGCCCCGGAGGTCTGCAGGCACCTGGAACAGGGCCTGCAGACCGCCGCTGGAACTGCACAAGTGGGCAATTTGGACGTTCTGCGGATTCCCGTGGCCGACGGCGGCGAGGGCACCCTGGATGCCGCCATCGGCTCCGGCTTCACCCGCCGCAGCGCCACGGTCAGCGGGCCTACCGGCCAGCCGATCGAGGCTGACTTCGCCGTCCGCGGCCACGAGGCAGTCATTGAGATGGCCACCGCGTCAGGGCTTGCAGTCCTTCCGCAGGTCGTCGCCGGCGGTCAGCCCGATTCCACCAGCGCCGCCACAGCCTCGAGCCTGGGCACCGGCCAGCTCATCCGCGCTGCACTGGATGCGGGCTGCCGCCGGATTATTCTCGGCGTGGGCGGCAGCGCCAATACCGACGGCGGCGCCGGACTCCTGCAGGGACTCGGCGCCAGGTTCCTGGACACCAAAGGCAACGAACTGCCGGCCGGCGGCGCCGCCCTGGCGGACCTGCACAGCATCGACTTCACAGAGTTTGAGCCACGTTTGGTGGACACACGCTTTGTGCTGGCATCTGACGTCGATAATCCCCTGCTCGGCGCCGAGGGCGCGGCAATGGTATTCGGCCCGCAGAAGGGTGCCACACCAGAAGACGTCGGCACGCTCGACGCCGCCCTGGCCAGGTTTGTCGAAGTCCTGGCCAGGGAAATCGGATTCCGCGCCATCAAAGCGGCGGAAGCTCCCGGAGCAGGGGCCGCCGGCGGGGTGGGCTACGCTGCCATCGCGGTCCTGGCCGCAACGCGGCGGCCCGGCATCGACGTCGTGCTTGAATTCACCCAACTGGCAGACCGGCTTAGCGGCGCCGACCTGGTGATCACCGGCGAAGGCAGCCTGGATGAGCAGAGTCTGCTGGGTAAAACGCCCATGGGCGTGGCCCGGGCGGCAGCCGCGGCCGGCATTCCGGTGGTGGCCGTCTGCGGACGCACCACACTGGCCACGGAACAGCAGCAGAATTCCGGTTTCCGGCACGTCTACGCGCTGACCGATTTGGAACCCAAGGTAGAAATATGTATAGCTCAAGCAGGGCCCCTGCTTGAACAATTGGGAAAGAACATCCTGCAGGGGCTGGCCAACCCGGACCCCGCAGGTGGCATTGGCGTAAAGGAGCCCCTGAATGTCTGAAGAACGCTTTGACCTTGTGATCCGGGGCCAGCGGATCCTCACCACCGCTGGCATCGCACCGCGTGAAGTGGGCGTGCGCGGCGGCAGGATCGTGGCCATCGAACCGCTCGGCAACGGCCTCGCCGGCGCGGAACTGATCGAACTGGCCGACGACGAGACCCTCCTTCCAGGGCTGGTGGACACCCACGTCCACGTCAACGAACCCGGCCGCACCGAGTGGGAGGGCTTCGCGTCCGCCACCCGAGCGGCCGCCGCCGGCGGAGTCACCACCATCATCGATATGCCGCTGAACTCCGTGCCGCCCACCACCACCGTGGAAAACCTCAAGCTCAAGCGCGAGGTGGCCGAGGACCAGGCCTTTGTGGACGTCGGATTCTGGGGCGGCGCCATTCCCGGCAACAAGCAGGACCTTCGCCCCCTCCACGACGAGGGCGTCTTCGGGTTCAAGTGCTTCCTGTTGCACTCCGGCGTGGACGAGTTCCCGCACCTCGAAGCGGACGAGATGGAGGAGGACATGGCCGAGCTCAAGTCCTTCGACTCCCTCATGATTGTCCACGCCGAGGACTCGCACGCCATCGACCGCGCCCCGCACCCCGGCGGCGACCACTACGAGACGTTCCTGGCCTCCCGTCCGCGCGGCGCCGAGAACAAGGCCATCGCGGAGGTGATCGAGCGCGCCCGCTGGACCGGCGCCCGCGCCCATATCCTGCACCTCTCCTCCTCCGATGCGCTGCCCATGATCGCGAGTGCAAAGCGCGACGGCGTCCACCTGACCGTGGAGACGTGCCCGCATTATCTCACCCTCACGGCCGAGGAAATCCCCGACGGTGCCACGGCATACAAGTGCTGCCCGCCCATCCGCGAGGCGTCCAACCGGGAGTTGCTGTGGAAGGGCCTGCAGGACGGGACCATCGACTGCATCGTGTCGGACCACTCCCCCTCCACGCTGGACCTGAAGGACCTGGAGAACGGCGACTTCGCCGTGGCCTGGGGCGGCGTCTCCTCGCTGCAGTTGGGCCTGTCCCTGATCTGGACCGAAGCCAGGCACCGGGGCATCGCCCTGGAACAGGTGGTTTCCTGGATGGCTGAGAAGCCCGCCGCCCTGGCCCGGCTGCACAACAAGGGCCAGCTGGCCCTCGGCTATGACGCGGACTTCTCCATCTTCGCGCCGGATGAGGCGTTCGTCGTGGACGTCACGAAGCTCAAGCACAAGAACCCCATCACTCCGTACGATGGCAAGGCGCTCTCCGGCGTCGTCCGCAAAACCTACCTGCGCGGCAACGAGATCGATGGCCGCACGCCCAGCGGCACGCTGATCCGCCGCGGCGGCGTCTAGGCGCAGCGCGATGGCCGTCAACGTCCACGCCCCGTACCCGCGGCCGCGCGCCGGATCCCGTCCAGGCGACCAGTCCGGCACCGGCACCGGTGCCGGGCGCCGGCCGGGGCTTCAGCCACGCGGTCTGGCGGTCTGGCTGCGGCCTTGTGAGGGCCAGGAAATCGACCCAGCGGTCTGGGCCCAGGCCGCCCAGGCGGTCCTGGCCCGTGCCTTCCGGCTTGCACCGGAAGCCGAAGTCCAGATGTGGCCCGACGCCGACGACGGGACTGCCGCCGTCGAAGGTTCAGACACTGTTGACCCGCCAGTATCCCTGGCCGGGCGGCGCAGCACCGTGGCAGTGGACCTGGCCGCGGGTACCGTTCTTTTGGACGGCGTCCCAGTCAGCTTCACGGGCATGGAATACAGCCTCCTGCGGTACCTCGTGCAGAACCAGTCCCGGCCAATTCAACGTGGGGAATTGCAGCGCGTACTTGAGTCCCTGGACTGCCCCGGCGCGGGTTTCCGTTCCATTGACGCGTATGTGGCCCGCGTTCGGCGCAAGCTGGGTTCGGCCCGTTACGCCATCGCCACGGTGCGTGGGGGCGGCTACCAGTTCGTGCCCGGACCGGGCAGCACTGTCCGCGGACCGGCGGAATACTGCATCTAGGCTGTCCGCTACCCGTATCAATTGATCGCCGGCCACTGCCGGTGTCCCACAAGTAAGGATCACTTCATGACCCAGAAACTCCTCCCCGGAACCCAGGCCCCCGATTTCGCGTTGCTGAACGCTGACGGCCAGAAGGTCTCCCTCTCCGATTACCGCGGACGCAACGTCATTGTGTACTTCTACCCGAAGGCCGCCACCCCCGGCTGCACCACCGAGGCGTGCGACTTCCGCGACAACCTCGCCAGCCTCCAGTCCTCCGGCTACGAAGTCCTGGGCATCTCCCCGGACGCGCCCGAGAAGCTGGCAGCCTTTACGGGCGACTTCGCCCTGACGTTCCCGCTGCTCTCCGACGAGGACCACGCCGTTGCACTGGCCTACGGCGCCTGGGGCGAAAAAATTGTGAACGGCGACGTGGTTGACGGCCTGGTCCGCTCCACCGTGGTGCTCGACGCCGACGGCAAGGTCACGCACACCCAGTACCAGATCCAGGCCCAGGGCCACGTGGCAGCGCTCCGGGAGGAGCTAGGCGTCTAACTAGGCCGTGCGGAGCCGGCCGAGGCAGTAGTCCTTGACGAAATGCCGGACGGTCCGTGGCAGCCGTGGATACACCAGCGCGGACCACCGGGTGGTGCGGTCGAACAGGCGGCTGTGGCGGTCACTCCACGGCAGCCCGTAGCTGCTCCGGAGATGGTCGGGCAGGAGGCCTGCGGTGATGAACCGGATCAGCGGCATGCTCATCCGGAGCCAGAGCGGACCGGCTGGCGGGTAGAGCAGTTCGCGGCCCACGCGCGCTGTGACGGTGTCCAGTTCCAGCACCTGCAGGCGTGCATCCCAGTACGTCCTGAACGCTGCACGGTCGGCCGGCCACAGCTCGGCAGGGAGTTGCAGGACGGTCCCGATCCGCGCGTAGTCCTGGTACATCAGCTCGGAAGTCTCGTCATCCAGCGGGCCGTAGATTTTCTCGTAAACGGTGACGGCGGTGTCATACAGCGTTGCCACCACCCACAGTTGGGCCTGCGCGTCGAAGGCGCTGTAGCCGTGGGAACCGGCATCCGGCTTGCGGCGCACGGCGGAGTGGGCGCGGTTCACTCTGCGCCGCACAGCCGCGACCTGGTCCTCATTCCCGTAGACCACCGCGTACACATAGGTGACGGTGGAACGGAACCTCTCCAGCGGCCGGCCAGCAAAGTCACTGTGCTCGGCGACGCCGTGGCCAACCGCAGGGTTCGCGATCTGGAGCAAAATGGCGCGGCCGGCCCCTGCGAGCAGAACGACTTCCGCTCCGATATCCGCCAAGGTCCGCACCATGCCCCACAGACTACCGACAAACCCCGCAACCGGGTAATGATCGGTGGTCGAGCCGACGGCTGATCGGTGGTCGAGCTCCCGACCAATCGGTGGTTGAGCGTGTCGAAACCACGTTTCCACAAGCTCAACCACCGCGACGGCGGGACCTCCCGCCGTCGTCAGCTTCCGTTGGGTTTAAGCTGCCCCGGCGCCCAGTTCCCGGTTGACGGCGGGCATGATTTCGGTGGCGAGGAGCTCGATGGAGCGGGCGGTTTCGGCGTACGGCAGGCCGCCGAGGCCGATCTGCGCCATGTAGCGGCTGTTGCCCAGGGTCTGGTGGATTTCGAGGAGCTTCTCGATGACCTGCTGCTGGCTTCCCACTAGCAATCCGCCACCCGGATCGCTCCAGTCATCGAACGTGGAGCGCGGGAAATGTTCCACGTTGCGCGGCACGTTCTGCTCGGCGCGATGTCCATGCCGGGAATGATCTGGGTCAGGTTGCCCTTCCAGTCGAGCACTGCGTTGTCGCGGAGTTCGAGGAGCATCCGCAGCTTCTCGTCGAACAGGCCGTCGTAGTCGGCGGTGTCGTGGCCGAACAGCGGGTAGGACTCGATGAAGGCACCGCGGCCGGCGATGATCTCGGCACGGCCGTCGGAGATGAGGTCCAGCGTGGCGAAATGCTCAAAGAGCCGCACCGGGTCCTGGGTGGACAGCACCGTGACCGCAGTGCTGAGCCGGAGGTTGGTGGTTTCCCGGGCGATGGCAGCCAGGACGATTTCCGGGGCCGAAAGCGCGAAGTCGGGCCGGTGGTGCTCGCCCAGGCCCAAAAAGTTAAGGCCCCCCTGGTCCGCCAGTTTGGCGAGCTCAATGATCTCCTTCGGCCGCTGCTGCGGTGAGGGTGCGCTGCCGGTGCTGACGCTGCGGGTAAGTTCGCCGAAGGTAAAGATGCCAAAGTCCATGCATGCTTGAACATTCAAGCTTTGGGATTCATTCCCGAGGTGAGCGGACGACAGCGGCAGGAGCCGCCGAATAAACAGAAACTGTCATGGTGGCCGACGACCGCCAAGGCTAACGCTCAGAGTGCCGCCCGCAAACCCTCAACAAACAGTTGTGCCCGCTCCCCCACGTACTGCTCCAAGGGGACGAGGCCAGTGGTGATACCCGAGCGGCCGCTCAGGGCGGCCGATTCGATGAAAAGCCGGGAGGTTTCTGCAACGAGAACAAATTGCGGTGGCGGAAACCACTCCGTCGCTCCGTCCGCCGGGCCGGAATCCTCCAGATCCGTCTCATGGGCCAGCTGCATGTACTGCGTCATGCCTTCATGGAGTGGAACTGCACCGTCCGGAAGGGCGAGCTGGAGGTCACCGTCCCGCGTGATGTTCAAGTACACAGCACCGTGCGGATGGTAGGTAAAGCCGTTGTCCCGGCGCTTGAACAGGGCATCCGCCACCGGCCATGAGTTGTCCGGGATGGCCTCGAGGATTCCGCCCTTCGCATACGTTTTAAGGGTGCGCGATCCGAGCTCCCGCAAGAACGGTACGAGGAGTGCTATCCGTCGCTGCAGCTCAGCTTCGTCGGCGTCCATCATGGCCCGATAGTACGCTCCAGGAGACCATTCCGTTACCCCATCAGCCGTGGAAGCCAAGCCCGGCAAACGGGGCCCACCGCCGCGGCCGCAGGCATACCAACCGGAAGTAGTCCCCGCACCTAAGCAACAGCGGACGACGGCGGGAGGCACCGCCGTCGTCCGCTTCAGTGCGGGGCACTATGCTGAGCTGAGCTTCAAGGGTGATGGACGTGGCGGTGCAAGGGGGACTGTTGGGATCAGATTCTGGCGACGAGGGTCTTCCGCCCGTCCGCCGTTCGCCCAGTGGGCGCATTCCGCAGTGGGCCATCGATGAGGCAGTGGGCAAGACTCAAGCTCCCGACCCATGGCGCGGTGCCCCCATTTCGCAGGTCTCAGCCGCACGTCCTGGGGCTGGACCACGTTGACGACCCCACGCAACTGATGCATGAAGGGACCAGCGGGCAGTTCGATTTCGGGGACGGCGACCGTGGCGGGCTTGCCCTAGTGGGCACGGGGGCGGGCGTCCCCGCGGTTGTGACGTCAGCCGAGGGCGCGGAGGAACCCTTCCACAGCCTCTTCTCCCAACGACATCCCTGTGTGGAGACAATCCGGGTGGCCGTGGGGAGCGCTGCGCGATGCGTGGTACCGACAACCGCTTGTTGTGAGCGGCGGATGGGAGCCCCCTTCCAGCCCCGGGAGTGATTCCGGTTTTACGTCTTTGGGCCAATGTGGTGGTTCTCAATCCTGGTGTTCGCTTTTGTAGTGCCGGCCGCGTGGCGAGATCCAGCCGGGCGGTTCGTTTTTGGTCGCTGGTGTGGGCCGCCAGGCGCTGGTGTGTCTCAGCCTGTGGTGGCGGGGACACGGCTGTCCCAGATTCGCTACGCCGGTGGTGCCGCCGTGGGCCCACGCGAGAATGTGGTCCGCTTCGTTGTCCAGGGAGTGGTTGCTGCAGCCCGGGAAGGGGCACTTTCCGTCACGCAGCCGCACCCAGTTCCGCATGGCCTTGGTCAAACGGTAGCTTTTGCGGCCGATTTCCAGTGGCGCCCCGTCCCGCGGGTCAACCAGGACCCGGTAGAACGATTCTGCCCCGTTCGCCACGAGCTCTCTGGCCATCGATGCCGGAATCGGGCCGTAACTGTCCAGCATCGCCGGTTCCTCGGTGACGCCGAGCAGCGAAAACACTGGAACCGTCACCAGCACCTGCGCCCGCGGCGGCGGGATGCGCCCGGGATCACGTCCTTCCTGGCTTCCGCTGTTGAGGAGGGCGGTGGCGAGGACGTCAGCGCGGAGCTGCGTGAGGGTCAGGGGCTCGTCGGGGCCCTGGAGCCCTCGGGCGACAGCGGTGGTTCGGTTCCAAATGGCTGCCGCCTGGTGTGCGGGAAGATAGGCCGAGAGCCAGGCCATTCCGTCCTGGTCCGGCGCGTACTCGACCCTGCGGTCAAGGACACCTTTGGCGTGGCGCTTCTCGATACTCTCGGCGTGGTGGCGTTCGCGCCAGGTGCGGGCCTTGTGCCGGAACCGAAACGCCGGCATCTCCCCCGCAGGACAACTACTAGCGGGGTCCGACGCGTCCGGACCCAAAAAGTGGCCCTCCAGCGCGGCAGCACCGTCCGAGTCAAGGGTGGCGGTTTCCTCCACCATGGCCCGGGCGTGCTGCCACGAAATAGCGCCCTTCTGCAGTGCGGACAGGGTCAGCGGCAAAGCGGTGGTCAGCACCTGCGCCTGGTCTAGCAGAGAACCGGCGGCCCGTTCACCAATGGTCAGGACGCACGCGACCTCCGCGGTCACCGCTGCCTCGCGCGCCGAGCCTTCCCCGGGCGAGGCACCGGGAGGCGCCACAGACGCCGCCGTTACAGCGAATTGTGCGGCAGCCTGGGCCTTCAGGGCAGCCATCCGGGCGTCCGATCCCGCCGTCCCGGTCAGCACATTGAGGCAATCCTCGGACAACGCCCGCAACGGGTCAGTCCCGCAAAGCGCACCCGGTCCGCTGACCACGCCACTGAGCACGGCGATGGCGGCATTGATGTCCTCAAATGCCTTTGCCACTTCCGGGTTTCTCATGTCTCAATCATCCAGCGAGGGTCTGACATTCCACGAGACCGCAGCTCGGGGCGTGCGTCCCGCGGTTGTCACCGCGGCGCCCCAGACAAGACGGGCGGCGGACGACGGCGGGACTTTCCGCCGTCGCCCTTCTCCCGCGGGTGCCGCGCACCCGCCTGGGGGATAGTTTGGAAGCATGACGGAAAGCTTTCGGTACGACGTCGAAATCCTGCATCTGCTGGTGTCCCCGGCGCACGCCTACTTCGGCCGCGCGCGGGAGGGTGCGGCGGACGTCCCCACCACTGATGCGGAGAGCGTTGAACTGGTTGCCGGCAAGGGCATCGTCGGTGACCGGTTTTTCGGCAAGGCTGCACATATGGACGCGGCTGTAACCCTGATCTCCGTTGAGGCCCTCGAAGCCATGGCGGCGGAGCTGGGTGCCGGGCCTTTCGATCCGCTCCTGACCCGGCGCAACGTTGTGCTCCGCGGCGCCCACCTGGCGCCCCTTATTGGTGGGGACTTCGTGCTGGAATCGCGCGGACGTGAGGTGCGGCTCAAGGCCGGCCGGCCCGCCAATCCCTGCGCGTGGATGGACCAGATGCTCGCACCCGGCGCCTACAAAGCGATGCGCGGGCGAGGCGGCGTTCGCTGCCGGCCGCTCTCGGACGGCGTCCTGCACCGCGGGCCGGCGGTGCTGATCAGTCCCGTGCCGCTGAAGCCCGAACGGGCCGGCGAGGCCTCGATGTTGCGGGCCTCGCGGCTGCCCTAGTGCGGCACGGGCACCACATGCTCCTCGACCAGGCCCAACGGCTCCCGGCTGGTGGCGAGGATCCGTACCTCAGACCCGGCCTTCAAGAGTCTGCTGGTCAGCTGCGCCACGTGGCGGGTCGGATGTTCGAAGTTGTCGAGCACCAGGAGCAGCCGTCTGTCCCTCAGGTGCGCGGCCAGGGCATCGGCCGATTCAACGGTCCCCTGCTCGCGCAGGTCCAACGCCTTGCGGGCCGTACCGGCGAGCAGCGCCGGCTCGCGCATCTCGGCAAGCTCCACGAACCAGAAGCCATCCGGGAAGTTCCGCCGTAGCTGGGCAGCGAGCCGAAGCGACAGCCGCGTTTTGCCCACACCTCCCGGACCCGCCAGGGTGACCAGCCGTGCGGTCAAGAATCTCTTCTTGGCCCCGCTGAGTTCCCGACGGCGGCCCACGAAGCTTGTCGTTGCGGCCGCAGGTTTCAAGGAGTCCCACCATGGCTCCCCATGAACACAAGGTACCCCGCTTCAGGCAGCGTTCAGCGGAATCAAGCCCTGCGCCGGCCTGGATCATTTCTGCTCTGGGGATCCTTCGCCCTCGGCATCCACGTGGTGCCCGAGCAAATCGCCTTTATGGCGGGCTACGTCGAGGTGGTGCTCCAGCTTTTCCTCCGCATCGCGGCGGCGTTGACCCACGGTCCGCATTTGTTGCGTGGTCGGAGCGGCGTGGGCGTGCTGGTGCGGGCCATGGTCCTGAATGCTGTCAGCGCTGTTCTCACTCATACTGAAATCGTCCCACCCCACGGCAGTGTCCGGAAGGTGTCGTGTCCGGCAAAGCAGAAGGACGACGACGGTACCTCCCGCCGTCGTCCTTTTGCCTTGGGTGCCGCTCCCCCAGGACGCCGCTACCCCAGGGTGCTGTTACCAGTTGGACGCGAAGACGTAATTGAAGTCATCGGCACGGTGGATGGCACGGCGCCAGCCACCGGACCGGCCGTCACGGGTGAGCAGCAAGGTCTCAACAACCATAATCGGTTCGCCCTCGCTTAGGTCCAGGGCCGCGGCGTCCTCCCCTTTCGCCCGGACGCCCACACGTGGTGCTCCGAGCGGGTGAGGTCGATGTTGCGCTGCTGGTGGAGCGGATCGAACGCGGAGCCTGCGTCCTCGAGCTCGCGGCTGGTGGGTTCGAACTCCGCCGGGCTGCACTGATAGCCCTTGAAACTGACGAGCTTCTCGTCATTCACGGTAATGACGCGGGGTGAAAGTGAGAACCTTTTCCGAGGCGCCCAGGCCGAGCTGCTTACGCACGTCGGCCGGCGGAACAGCGCGGGTCACCCCGTGCACCGTGGCCTCGGGCGAGAGGCCCTGCTCGCGCAGGTAGCCCATGAGGCCGCCGAGCTGCAGCGTGGCGGGCCGTTGCACGTTCAGGCCTTGCACCGGGAAAGTTCCCTTGGCCCGTTCGCGGTAGACGTATCCCTCGTCAACGAGTTCCTTGAGCGCCTGGCGTACGGGAGCACGGCTGACGTGGAAACGCGTGATGAGGACTTCCTCAGTCATCGCCTGGCCGTCGGCTCCGGCGCCGGCCTTGGCGCCCCGGGCTGCAGCGGACCAGAACAGGAGGCCCTTTGCGGATGAAGGCGAGAATCTGGACCAGGACGAAGCCCATCACACCCAGGACCAGCATGGTGAAGGTCTGCCACTTGGAGGCACCCAGCGACTGCATGACGTCCCGCCGTTCGCGCTTCACCGATTTGAAGCCCGCGAAGCCGGCCACCAGCACAGGGAAGAAGACGATGAGCGGGGCGATTGCAATCTTGGGAACGCTCTGGAACGCCACTATCAACGGGTTGAAGATCCGCGAGCCTGGCTCCCTTAATTATCCCAGCGCGGCGGCATATGTCTTTGGACCGGTTAGGCAGCCAGCGGTATTCCGAAGAGCGCCTCGGCAAGCCGGATCAGGTGGCACGGAGCGTCGGTTTCGTCGCCGCGGGTTCCGTGTCCCAGGAACACCGCCGTCCCGTTGAGCGTGCCGTCGAGAACGATGCCTGCCTCGCGGGCAAGCACTTCGGCACGGAAGTTCTGGGGCAGCCGGCTGCCCTCGTCGTTCAAGTAGACGTGCCAGTCCCTGCTGGTAATGGATTCGATGTTTCCGGCGACCAGCTTCTGCAGTGCCGGCATGTCCATGTCAACACTTTCGATGCGCACCGGTTGCGTGAGGTGGGCAGGGACGATCAGGGCGTTGTAGGTGGTGTTCATGGTCTTGTCCTTGGGGCTGAACGTTTCTCAGGGCCGGCCTCAGGCCGCGGCACACTAGCGCTGGTTTTTGCGCGTCTTTATGAACCGAATTTCGCTGGTTTCGCTTTTAGCTCTTTTATCGGCGCGCTTTTCGAGAATTGACTTTTCCGCTTTTTTAACACTTCTGCTCCTGGGGGATTTTCCTGACACTGGAATTCCACCTTTCTATGCTGTGTATCTACCCGATACCATACACACTTATATTTTTTGTGCCAGTTTCCTTATAAAATATCGTCGGCCTGTGAGGTGGGCCGCAGGTGGCGTCCTCACGGAGCTGAAGGGTCCGTGTGTGGCTACCAACTTCCCCCCAAGCGTGCATTCCTCGCGGCCATGATGAATTTCCGCTTAATGAGGCGAACGGAAATTATTCTGCTGGCGAATTTGCTTCTGGATAAATTCACACGACCTGGAAAGGCCACACGCTCCCAAGGTCCGACGCCGGCATTCAGGTGAGTGCCGGCGTCGTGCTCTGTGCAGATTTTCTTAGGTGCGTGGTGACGCTGTCCGCGGCCGAGGGTTGTCAGTAAACTGGGACGCATGACCCAGGACGAACCGGCCCTGGCCGGGGTCGCTGCGGCTCCGGGCCTCGGCGATCCGGAGTCCATCAACACGTCCATGCGCAGTCCGGCACAGCGTTCCCGCACGTTCGCCGGAATCCTGGTGAACACCGGCCTCGCCAACATCACTACCAGCTATCTTTGGTTCGCCCTGACTTTCTGGGTTTACTTGGAGACGCGCAACGTGATCGCCACGGGGGTGATCGGCGGCGCCTACATGCTGTTGATCGCCCTTTCCAGCATCAGCTTCGGCACCTTCGTGGACCGCAACCGCAAGTTGGCCGTGATGCGCTTCGCCGCTGGCTTCACCCTGGTGATGTTCGCGGTATCCGGGGTCATGTTCCTGATAACGCCCACAACCAGCCTGCTGGACCTGACCCAGCCGTGGTTTTGGATCTTCGCCGTGATCATCCTGGTGGGTGGGGTGGTGGAGAACATGCGCAACGTGGCCCTCTCCACCATAGTCACCATCCTCATCGAGCCGGACCGGCGGCCCAACGCCAACGGGCTGGTGGGCATGGTTCAGGGGCTGGCGTTTCTCGTCACCTCGGTGCTCTCCGGCCTCTCAGTTGGGCTGCTGGGCATGGGCTGGACTGTCGTCGTCGCAGTGGTCCTCACTGGGCTGGCGTTCGCGCACCTTCTCACGCTGCGGATGCCGGAGGAAGTGCGGGCAGCCGCCACTGACGCACACGGCGCGTTCGATCTCCGCGGCTCCCTCGCCGCGGTACTGGCCGTTGCGGGACTGTTCGCGCTGATCCTGTTCTCCACGTTCAACAACTTCATCGGCGGCGTCTACATGGCGTTGATGGATCCGTACGGCCTGGAGATGTTCCCCGTGGAGCTGTGGGGGACGGTCTTCGCCGTGGGCGCCACGGGGTTCCTCGTGGCCGGTGCGCTGATCGGCAAGTTCGGACTCGGTTCCAACCCGTTGCGCACACTGCTCATCGCGGTGATCCTGATGGGCTTCCTCGGCGCGGTGTTCACGGTGCGGGAGTGGCCCTGGCTGTTCATCCTGGGGATCTGGCTGTACATGTTGCTGATTCCTTTTGTGGAGGCCGCAGAGCAGACGGTCATCCAGCAGGTGGTGCCGCTGCCCCGGCAGGGCCGGGTGTTCGGCTTGGCCATGGCGTTCGAGTCCGCGGCAGCGCCGATCACCGCCTTCCTCATTGCGCCGATCGCCCAGTTCTGGATCATCCCGTACGCGCGGTCCACTGAGGGCGCCGCCCAGCTGGCCCCGCTGCTGGGCGAAGGGATGTCCCGCGGCATCGCCCTGATCTTCCTGGTGGCCGGGATCATCGTCATCGTGGCCGCGTTGCTGGCCTTCCTGACCCCGGTCTGGCCTTTTGGCATTCTCGCGGAAGGAATGGGCTGGAAGGCTCATGCGGGGCGCGGTTCGATCCCGGGGCGCCGTCCCCGGTCGGGTTCAGGCGGT
>NZ_JBEPNF010000021.1:0-49212 GCF_040546085.1 Arthrobacter sp. UYEF21 | reverse complement strand
TCTCGGCAAGCTCATCCGGTTTCATGCCTCGAAAATTAACAGGATCGGTCAGGGATTAAAAGCCGCCACGCCGACCTAACTAAGTACTACTAGGCCGTTGGCGGAGCGGAAGGCGAGAGCCGAGCGGTACAGCTCCAGGGTGGAACCGGCGACGCCGTCCTGCCGGTCCGCAGCAAGGTCCCTGAAGGACTCTGGCTGGGGCAGCCACGGCGCGGCCGGACCGACGGCGTCACGCCCGCCTTCACGAGTGAAAGCCCCCGCGAACCCATAACCGATTTCCTCTGAGTTCCAGGGAAGAGGAACCCGGCAGCCGTCGCGGCCGACTTCCACGCCGTTGGTACGGAAGAAAAGTGGGATCCTGCCGGGCTTCGTCGGGCAGCGAGGTGTGCTCAGGGAGGCCCAGCTCCTCGCCTTAGTAGATGTAGGCGGAACCCGGCAACGCAAGGGAAACCAGCGTAGCCGCGCGGGCGCGTGCCAGTCCTAAGACCGCGTCCGGCTGCTCATCCGCGGCGGCAATGCCCTTCGGGAAGGTGGTGGGATCCTTCAGGCCGAACCGGGTGCTGTGGCGGACGGTGTCGTGGTTACTCAGCACCCAGGTGGAGGGCGCTCCGACAGAGGCGTCGGCACGGAGGGAATCTTCGATTGCTTCGGCCATGCGTTCCGCGTCCCACCCGGCGAGGAGGAAATCGAAGTTGAAGGCCTGCTGCATTTTGTCCTTGCGGACATACCGGGCCAACCGTTCCGCCGGTTCCACCCATGCCTCGGCAACCATCATCCGATCGCCGTCATAGGCGGCCAGTACACGGTTCCAGTCGCGGTATATGTCATGCACCCCGTCCTGGTCGAAGAACGGTGAGGGAGGGTACTGCGGCGACACGGCGCGGTGGGGTTCCTGAGCTTCTGTATGCCCGCCCGGGGCGTCGCCCGGCGGCATATGTCGCTTGTCTGAGGCCTCCCCGGCGCCTTCCACCATGGCGGCTATGCCGTCCCAGTCCGGTAATCCAGCGTCCTTAACCAGTCCATGGGCAACATCCACACGGAAGCTGGCCACACCACGATCCAGCCAGAAACGCAGCACAGAACGCATCTCTTCCTTGACCTCGGTGTTGTCCCAATTCAGATCCGGTTGCCTGGTATCAAAAAGGTGCAGGTACCATTCGCCCGGGCCGCCGTTGGCTTCGGTAATCCTGGTCCATGCGGGTCCGCCAAAGATTGATCTCCAGTTGTTCGGGGCCAGGTTTCCGTCGCCGGCGCCCAGGACTTCATCGCGACCCTTCCGAAACATGTACCGGTCCCGCTCGTCGGATCCGGGAGGTGCGGCGAGTGCTTCGCGGAACCACTCGTGTTCGTCGGACGTGTGATTGGGCACCAGGTCAACGATGACTTTCAAGTCCAAGTTGGCTGCTGCCCGGAGCATTGCGTCGAAGTCGGCCAGCGTCCCGAAGAGCGGGTCCACCTGGCGGTAGTCCGCGACGTCGTAGCCGGCATCCGCTTGGGGAGACTTGTAGAACGGTGACAGCCAGATGGCATCTACACCGAGCCGTTGGAGATACGGCAGTCGAGTCGTCACCCCCCTGAGGTCACCCATTCCATCGCCGTTCGCGTCGGCGAAAGAGCGGGGGTAAATCTGGTAGATGACGGCGCTCGTCCACCAAGTCATAGGGGACGAGCCTGCATGGGAGGCGGAACTATTTGCCAAGATATCCTTTCCGTAAACATTGTGTGTAAACGCTTGCATTTCTCACAGTAACCTTACTAGTGTGATGCACACCACTTCAATTGCACCACCGATTTGCTCGAAACTCAGCGAGGAGTCTCCTACATGAAATCCCCTAAGTTCCTTCTGCCCGCCGCAGCGGCCGGCATCCTGGCATTAACCCTCTCCGCCTGTGGCGGGGGCGGTGGCACCGGCGGTGGAGGCGGCGGCGGCGCCGCCGAGCAGGGCCTCGACGGCCGCGGCCCCATCACCTACGTACAAGGCAAGGACAACAGCAACGTGGTCCGCCCCTTGGTCGAAAAGTGGAACGCCGCGCACCCGAACGAGAAGGTCACCTTCAAAGAGCAGACCGACCAGGCCGACCAGCAGCATGACGACATCGTGCAGCACTTCCAGGCGAAAGACGCTGGCTATGACGTCGTCGATGTCGACGTGGTCTGGACAGCCGAGTTCGCTGCCAAGGGGTGGCTGCAGCCCCTCAAGGACAAGATGGCGATCGACACCAGTGCCATGCTCAAACCGACAGTCGAGAGCGCGACCTATAAGGGAACGCTGTATGCGGCCCCACAGACCTCCGACGGAGCCATTCTCTACTACCGCAAGGATCTGGTTCCCACCCCACCGAAAACCTGGGACGAAATGATGGGCATGTGCTCCATCGCCAAGGCAAACAACATTGGCTGCTTTGCGGGCCAGTTCAGCAAGTACGAGGGTCTGACAGTCAACGCTTCGGAAGCCATCAACTCCTCGGGTGGCTCCGTGCTGGACAAGGACGGCAAACCCAGCCTGAACACCAGTGAAGCCAAGACGGGGTTGGAAAACCTTGCTAAGGCATATGCCGACGGCAACATACCGAAGGAAGCCATCACCTACAAGGAAGAGGAGAGCCGGCAGGCATTCCAGGACGGCAAGCTCCTGTTCCTGCGCAACTGGCCCTACGTCTACAACCTGGCCGTCACCGAAGGATCCTCCAAGGTGAAGGACGTCCTGGGCATGGCTGCTCTCCCGGGCAAGAACGGTCCGGGTGCCTCGTCGCTCGGCGGCCACAACATGGCTGTCAGCGTCTACTCGAAGAACAAGGCCACCGCCCTCGACTTCCTGAAGTTCATGACCTCCGAAGAAACTGAAAAGTTCTACGCCACCCAGGGCTCGCTGGCCCCCGTTCTGGGTTCGCTGTACGACGACCAGGCCCTCGTCGCCAAGCTTCCGTACCTTCCAGTATTGAAGACTTCCATCGAGAATGCCGTGCCGCGTCCGGTGACGCCTTTCTACCCGGCGGTCACCAAGGCCATCCAGGAAAATGCCTACTCTGCCATCAAGGGGGAGAAATCCGTGGAAACTGCTTTGTCAGACATGCAAAAGTCCATCGAATCCGCTAGCGCGGGACAGTAGTCAGTCATGGCAACCGAATTGGGCCCGACGCCGGTAAAGTCACCGGCGTCGGGCGGTACCCCCGTCCATCGCGGACCTAAAGGGGTTGGGGAGGACAACAAGATCCTGAGCCAGGGAAAGTGGGCTACCTGGCTTCTTGCTCCGACCATCATCGCCTTGGCCGTCGTGATTGTTTACCCGATCATCAGCGCAATTGTGATGTCCTTCCAAAACGATGCCGGGCTCGATCCGGTTACTGGACTGTTCACCGCCGGCGGCCCGGCAGGTTTCCAAAACTACGTCAACTGGCTTGCCCAGCAGTGCGCGGCTCCCGGTGGCGGAACAGTTGCATGCCCGCCTGGAACCCTCGGTGGCCAGTTCTGGTCGGCCACGGCCACAACGTTCTTCTTCACGATTGTGACCGTAACGCTTGAGACGATACTCGGTTTCTGGATGGCTCTCATCATGGCGAGGACATTCCGTGGCCGCAGCCTGGTCCGGGCAGCAGTCCTGGTTCCTTGGGCGATTCCCACTGCGGTTACTGCCAAGCTGTGGCTGTTCATCTTTGCTTTCGAAGGCATCGCCAACAAGCTGTTCAACACCACCATCCTTTGGACAGGCAGTGAATGGCCAGCCAAATGGGCTGTAGTCATCGCAGACGTCTGGAAGACCACGCCCTTCATGGCGCTGCTCATCCTTGCCGGCCTGCAAATGATTCCCGCCGATGTTTATGAAGCCGCCAAGGTTGATGGTGCCACCACCTGGCAGAGGTTCCGGATGATCACTCTTCCGCTGGTAAAACCGGCGCTCATGGTTGCTGTCCTCTTCCGCACACTGGATGCTTTGCGGATGTTCGACCTTCCGTACATCCTTACGGGAGGAGCCAACAACACCACCACGCTGTCCATCCTGGTCATTAACCAGATCAGGCAAGGGTTCAACGCGGCGGCAGCATTGTCCACGATCACCTTCATCATCATTTTCCTGGTTGCGTTCATCTTTGTGCGCTTCCTGGGGGCGAACGTCGTGGAACAAAGCGGCGCCACGGGTAAGGGGAAGAAATGAGCGCCGCGACAGCCGCGACCGACCTCCGGGCGCAGCAGGACAGAGGCCGGAAGGCTGCCCAGAACAAGGAAAAGTGGGCACAGGGCCGCACATACATCAGCGCCGTCGTCGTCCTGATCTGGTGCCTGGCGCCGGCATATTGGATGGTGGTCACGGCCTTCCGCGACGTGGGCTTCACCTACGACACCTCGATCCTGCCGACCCATGTCACGCTGGACAACTTCAACACCGCTTTCGACACGTCCTTCGGCAACCACTTCGGGCAGGCACTGCTCAACAGCGTCTTCATTGGCGGCGTGGTCACGGTGGTGTCCCTGCTGATCGGTGTATTCGCCGCCTACGCATTGGCCCGCCTGAACTTCCGGTTCAAGTTCCTGGTGCTCGGCTTTATCCTGGGTGCGTCCATGTTCCCGGGCGTCGCCCTCATCACCCCGCTGTTCCAGCTCTTCACCAACATCGGCTGGATGGGCACCTACCAGGCGCTGATCATCCCGAACATTTCCTTCGTTCTGCCTCTGACCGTCTACACCATGACCTCCTTCTTCCGCGAAATGCCGTGGGAGCTCGAGGAGTCCGCACGAGTGGACGGCTGCACCCAGGGCCAGGCGTTCCGGAAGGTGATCCTGCCCTTGGCCGCGCCGGCTATCTTCACCACGGCAATCCTGGCGTTCATTTCCTCCTGGAATGAATTCCTGATCGCCAGCCAGTTGTCCAGTGATGCCACCCAGCCGGTAACGGTTGCCATCGCAAGCTTCGCTGGCGCCCAACCGAACCAGATCCCTTACACGGCCATCATGGCCGCGGGAACGATCGTTACTATTCCGTTGGTGATTCTGGTGCTGGTCTTTCAGCGCAAGATCGTTGCCGGCCTCACCGCGGGTGCCGTCAAATGAAAGGTGCGGCTGCGGACGGCGAGCAGAATCACGGGCTTGTTCGCAGCGAACACCGGCGGGCCCGTTCCGGAGAGGATTTCGACATCATTATCGGATTCCTGGGCTTCTGGGCGGTGGTCTTGCTGGTGGTAACCGTCTGGATGGAGGTCACCGCCCAGCCGGCCCTCGGCTGGGCGTTGGGCCTGCTGGCTTTGCTGGTGGCACTTTATGGAATGGTCCGGCTCCGCCGACGCCTGCCCTCGAGAACCGCCACGCGTAAGAAATAAGGGCTGATCGAGGGCTCAGGGCTGGACAGAATAAACTGTCTTGCTGCAGGCGTAACAGCAGGCAGCAAGGATCTGGCAACGCTGGCGAGGGGGGTACCGTGGCACGCATTACGGAGAGGGCGCAACGTGGCGGCCACAGCGGCGTTAGCATCGAGGACGTAGCAGCAGCCGCCGGGGTATCCACGGCCACAGTGTCCCGGGCCGTGCGCGGGCTGCCAAGGGTCTCGCCCGCCACCCGGGAAAAGATCCTCGACGTGGCGGAGGCCCTGGGCTACGTGGCGTCCTCGTCGGCGTCCGGATTGGCCACCGGCCGCACTAGGACCATGGGCGTCCTGGCTCCTTTTGTGAGCCGGTGGTTCTTTTCCAAAGCCATTGAAGGTGCGGACCGCGAACTTCACGCCAGGCAGTACAACCTGTCGCTCTTCAACCTGGGCGGGCACGGCAGCAACCGAGAGCGTCTTTTCAGCAAGACCATGGTCTACAAACAGATCGACGCCCTGCTGGTCCTCTGTATGGCCCTCACGCCCGATGAGTTGGACCACCTGCAGAAAATCGACATCCCGCTGATTGTGGTGGGCGGCCACGTGGAGGAGTGCGCGTATATAGGGATCGACGACTATGCTGCGTCGTCCACGGCCGTGCGGCACCTGATCGACCTCGGCCACCGGGACATTGCGTTGCTGCACGGTGACGACGAAACGGATCTCAACTTCGACGCACCCCGTGTGCGGATCCTGGCCTTCAAGGAAGTGATGGCCGCCGCGGGGCTCCCCGTCCGGCCCGAGTGGGATGAGTGGGGAGACTTCACACTCCGCAGCGGCCAGGAGGCATTCCGGCGCCTGTGGACCCGGCCCGGCCCCAAACCCACCGCCATCTTCTGCGCCTCCGACGAGATGGCCATGGGCGTCATCTTTGAAGCCGCCCGCGCAGGAGTCCGGGTGCCCGAGGACCTTTCGGTGGTGGGAATCGATGATCACGATTTCGCCGAGGCGATGGGCCTGACCACCGTGGGGCAGCGGCCCGACGAACAGGCCGAGCTGGCCACTAAAATGCTCCTCGACGAACTGAACGGTACGCCCGGCGCGGTACGCTCCGCCGTCGCACCCCACAAGCTCATCGTCAGGCGCACGACGGCGCCGCCCCCTTCCTGAGGAAGCTCACCCCGGCCGCGTTGAGGAAAGTTGTGGTCAGGAGGCGCGGGCGAGTTGCCGGATGGGAATCCAGCGGGAAGCCAGCCGCCGGTAAGCTGCGGCGGCACCGGTCATGTCGCCCTCGGCGAGGCATTCGATGCCCAGCCGGATGTCCATCGGTGACTCGTCCGGGTAGACCTTGTCCGCGACGGCGCCGTAGTCGAGTTCAACCATGGAATTGACGTGGAACAACTCGAGCCACTCGGTCAGTTGGGCGAGATCGTCCAGCATGTCCAGGTCAGGTGCGGCCAGGGCCAGGTTGGCCACAGCGTAGCGTGCCCGCTCCATGGCATCCGTGATGGAGGCCCACACCCTGACGGTGAGAATACGGCCCCCGGATTCCACCACATCCTTATGGTCACCCTCGGCGAAAAGCGAGAACCAGCTGAACGGAATGCCCCATGTGGAGGCGCGGCTATGGACCCGGACACTGCCGTCGCGGGCCTTGACCTGGTCGATCCGTTCCTGGTGTTTGTCCCGCTGCTCCTCAGGAATCAGCATTTCAGCCAGGGGCCCGTGGATGCCCTCCATCAGCGCGTTGGCGGCGAGTCCGGCGCGCAGGACCAGCTGGCTGGGGCAGTAGAGCAAAACACGCCCCGGGCCAGCACCTGCGCCGGCGGCGGCAGCACCGGCGTCGGACGCTCCAGCCTGCGCGGCGCCGCGGGGCGGGATGCCGGGAGCGCTGGTGACGCGGACCAGGTCAGTCCGCCCGGTCGGAAACGGGTCCCCGCCCGCGCGGGTGATCCGCCCAAGCGAAGCCAGCAGCTCGGCGTTTTCGACGGCGGCCCGTGAGGAAGGGCGCGCGCCGGCCGCCCGGATGGCCTCCCGATGTCCCTCGGGGAAGGCAGTCAGTGGCTCGTAGACCCGGAGCGTGGAGGAAAATGGCAGGCCGGCCTGGCCCCGGTAGAGGTTTCCCGTCATGACAGTCTCCCTTCCGGGGCCCCGGCGGCGGCCATCAGTCAGCCAGCTCCACCAAAACGGGCGCGTGGTCCGAAGCGCCCTTCCCCTTGCGCTCCTCACGGTCGATGGAGGCTCCGGTGACCCGGGCGGCCAGGGCGGGGGAGCCCAGCACGAAGTCGATGCGCATGCCCTCCTTCTTGGGGAACCGCAGCTGCGTGTAGTCCCAGTACGTGTAGACGCCAGGCCCGGGCGTGTACTGGCGCGCCAAGTCCGTAAACCCGGCGTCGGCGAACGCGTGGAAGGCCTCGCGCTCCGGCGGGCTGACGTGGGTGTAGCCCTGGGAGAGGAACAGGTCGATGTCCCACACGTCCTCATCCAGCGGGGCGATGTTCCAGTCGCCCATCAGGGCAACCTGCGCATTCGGGTCTGCTGAAACCACGCCCTGGGCATGGGTTTTCAGGGATTCAAGCCACTTGAGCTTGTAGGGCATGTGTTCGTCGTCCAACGAACGGCCATTGGGCACGTAGAGGCTCCAGACGCGGACGCCGCCGCACGTGGCAGCCATCGCGCGGGCCTCCTGCACGGGGTCCTTGCCTGCCTTGCCGAACGCGGGTTGGTCCAGGAATGTGCGCTCCACGTCCGCCAGGCCAACCCGGGACGCGATGGCTACGCCGTTCCACTGGCTGACGCCGAAATGGGCCACCTCGTAGCCCATGCGTTCGAACAGCTCCCACGGAAAGTTCTCGTCCTTGCATTTGGTTTCCTGGATGGCCAGGACGTCGCAGTCGCTGCGTTGCAGCCAGGCCTCGACACGGTCGGCGCGGGCACGGAGGGAGTTCACATTCCAGGTAGCAATCTTCACAGTCCCTAACTTACCTTGGCTCTGCCGGTGCGGGGAAAGCCCAGGTGCACGGTCCGCGCGGCCGAACGTCAGTCCTTCAGTCCGGGGAAATCAGCCTCGGAATACTCGATTCCGAAGCCGGTGGCAGGCTTTCCTGCAGCCGCCTTGACGCCGGTGCCGTGCCTGGCTTCCTCGCGGTGCCGCAGTTCCACGCGGCGGATCTTGCCCGAGATGGTCTTGGGCAGCGCCGCGAACTCCAGTCTGCGGATGCGCTTGAACGGTGCCAGGTGTTCACGGCAGTACCGCAGGATGTCCTCGGCCAGCTCCGGCCCCGGCTCAAGCCCGGCCACCAGGACCACATAGGCCTTCGGTAGGGAGAGTTTGAGCGCGTCCGGTGAGGGTACTACGGCCGCCTCGGCCACCGCCGGGTGCTCCAGGAGCACGCTCTCCAGCTCGAACGGTGAGAGCCGGTAGTCCGAGGATTTGAAGACGTCATCGTCCCGGCCCACGTAGGTGATGATTCCCCGCTTGTCCCGGCTGGCCATGTCACCCGTGTGGTAGTAGCCGCCACGGAACGCTTCGGCGGTCCTCTTTGCGTCCCCGTAGTAGGACTTCATTAGCCCCACGGGCCGGTGGTCCAGGCGCAGGCACAGCTCGCCGTCGTCCGCTTCCTCCCCGGTATTCGGATCCACCAGCACCACGTCGTAGCCGGGAAGCGGCTGCCCCATGGCGCCGATGGTGACGGGCTGGCCCGGCGTGTTGGCCACCTGGACAGTGCTTTCGGTCTGCCCGAAGCCGTCACGGATGGTCTGGCCCCAGGCGCGCTTCACCTGGTCGATCACCTCGGCGTTCAGCGGCTCACCGGCCGAGACCACTTTGGTAGGCGGGGTCTTCAGCAGCTTCAGGTCCGCCTGGATCAGCATCCGCCAAACCGTGGGCGGGGCGCAGAAGCTGGTGACGGCCTCGCGGTCCATCTGCTCCATCAGGGCGCGGGCGTCGAACCGTTCATAGTTGTAGACAAAGACGCACGCCTCCGCGATCCAGGGGGCAAAGAAGTTGGACCACGCGTGTTTGCCCCAGCCTGGCGAGGCGACATTCAGGTGCACGTCGCCGGGTTCCAGCCCAATCCAGTACATCGTGGACAGGTGCCCCACCGGGTAGGACGTGTGCGTGTGCTCCACGAGTTTGGCCTTGGACGTGGTCCCGGACGTGAAGTACAGCAGGAGGGTCTCGTCCGCCCTGGTGGGGGCGCCGGGCGTGAAGGTCACCGGCGCCGTTGTCGAATCCGCGTACTGGAGGGCTACAGTGCTACGGCTTGGTGCGGCGGCGGCGCGACCGCCGCCGATTTCAATCAGGCGGTAGGCGCCGGGTACGTCGGCAAACTTCCCGATGTTGGAATGCCCGACGGCGGCCCAGCCCGCCTCGCCGCGCTCCACCCGTTCGGCCAGGTCTGCGGGCCCCATCAGGGTGGTGGTGGGGATTAGGACGATGCCGAGCTTGATGCCGGCAAGCATCAGTTCCCAGAGTTCCACCTGATTGCCCAGCATGACGATCATGCGGTCGCCGCGGCGCACGCCCTGGCTCTGCAGCCAGTTGGCAACCTGGTTGGAACGCGAGGCGAGGTCGGCGAAACTCCTGCGGGTGTCCGAGCCGTCCTGCTCCACGATCAGCAGCGCCGGGTTGTTGGCTTTCGAGGGGTCGGCGGCGATCTGGTCAAACCAGTCGAGGGCGAAGTTGAACTCCGTGAATCGCGGCCACTGGAATTCGCGGCGGGCCCGGTGGTAGTCGGAGCGGAGGGCGAGCAGGTGGTCCCGCGCCGCCCGGAAATCATCGGTCACTGACATGAGGGACACCTTTCACCGCGTGATGCACATCACTGATAGCCAGCCATGTGCAATATACTAGGACATCCAAGGGTTTGGAAGACTGAAGGGACGCAGACTGTGCAGTCGCAAGGACGTGAGCATGACGTGACAGGCCCCCCGCCATTTCCCGATGCCGATCTGATGTACATCGTGGACCTCCTTCCGGCCGTCGAACGCGAGCGGTACCTGGACATCCGGTCGTTCCTGCAGTCTATGGTGCGGCCGGCGTCCATCGACTACTGGAACCGCGAGGAATTCCCTTTTGGGCTGCTGGCGGAGATG
This sequence comes from Arthrobacter sp. UYEF21, assembly GCF_040546085.1. Classification (NCBI taxonomy): domain Bacteria; kingdom Bacillati; phylum Actinomycetota; class Actinomycetes; order Micrococcales; family Micrococcaceae; genus Arthrobacter; species Arthrobacter sp. UYEF21. Next base: position 38,822 of record NZ_JBEPNF010000021.1, on the reverse strand, counting down.
GGCAAGCGTGGGCTCGGGATTTTGCAGACCGATGGCACGTCGAAGCTCTTCAAGGGCTTGATGTATGTCGAAGTGGCCAGAGCCGATGTATCGCTGTCCGCCCTCGTGGGAATCCACAATGAACTGATTGTGGGCATGATTGACGCCCTGGGCTCTGAGGAACAGAAGCAGCGGTGGCTGCCCGGCCTGGCCGCGTTCAACCAATTGGGCGCCTTTGCCCTGACGGAACCGGAGCACGGCTCGGACATCGCCGGCGGGCTTGAAACCTCCGCGCGGCTGGACGGCGGCGAGTGGGTGATCAACGGCGCCAAACGCTGGATCGGTGCCGGCACCATCGCGGACTTTGCGCTGGTGTGGGCCCGCGACCAGGCGGACGGGCAGATCAAGGGCTTCATTGTGGAGACTGAGCGGCCCGGTTACCGGGCCACCAAGATTGCCAATAAGATCGGCCTGCGGATCATGCAGAACGCCGACATTGTGCTGGACAACGTCAGGATTCCGGCGTCCAACATGCTGCCGGGCGCCACGGACTTCGCTAAAGCCAACGACCTCCTGCGGGATTCCCGCGCCTGGGTGGGATGGCAAGGTGCTGGTATCCAGCTGGCCGCGTTCGACATCGCCCGTGCCTACTCACTGGAACGCCGGCAATTCGGCAAGGAGCTGGCGCGCTTCCAGCTGGTCCAGCAGCAGTTGGCGGAAATCCTGGGCAACGCGTCCGCTTCACTGGCACTGATGGCGCAGCTCGCCCGGATCCAAACGGACGGAAAGCTGGAAATGGTGCAGGCTGCCATGGCGAAATCCACCTGCACCCGACTGGCTCGTTCCTCGGTGGCCATGGGCAGGTCGCTGCTGGGCGGCAACGGGATCAGCGCGGATTACGAAATGGGCAAGCTGTTTGGCGACGCGGAAATACTTTATACCTATGAGGGCAGCTACGAAATCAATTCGCTGATTGTGGGCCGGGCAGTAACCGGGAAATCGGCATTCGTCTGACGGCCGCTTCCGATCTCATCAAAGTGATGGAAAGTCGCTTAACAAAAAACTGCCCTGACCGTGCTTCGCAGCACGGTCAGGGCAGTTAATCAGAACCTTAAAGCGGGCGGATGTTCTCTGCCTGCGGGCCCTTGGGACCTTGGGTCACATCGAATTCGACCTTCTGGTTCTCATCCAGCGAGCGGTAGCCGCTGCTGGCGATTGCGGAATAGTGCGCGAAAACATCGGCGGACCCGTCGTCCGGAGCGATGAAGCCAAAGCCCTTTTCAGCGTTGAACCATTTAACTGTGCCTGTTGCCATTGCTAACTTCCTTTGTAACCCTTTTCTGGTCCTGCTCGGACGGCAGGCAGACGCGGAGCCTGTGGTCCGCTCTCTCAAACCTAGGGGGTGAGAGGTGGGCGTGCAATAGCTGCGGTCACTAACTATTCCGGCTGTAACGTGCGGAAACGCAACTGACGGCCGTGAAAGCAGCTTGACGGCGGGGCGTTGGTCCATCTTTTTGGCGCGCATATCTGGTCTTCAAGGCATGGTTGACCGGCACTTTGACTGCAACGCGGGGTCAGATACGGCCCATTAATCCGTCCGGAAACGGCCTTATCTGACCCCGCGTTGCTTTTTAGACGGTCTCGAGGACGCTGACGTAGTTGGCGATGCCGACGCCGCCCATGTTTTGCACTGCGGCGCGGCGGGGGTTGGCGAGTTGCATGTCGCCTGCGGTGCCGGTGAGCTGCATGGCGGCGATGACGTGCTGGGAGACTCCGGTGGCGCCTACGGGGTGGCCTTTGGCTTTGAGTCCGCCGGAGACATTGATGGGCAGCTTGCCGTCCTTGAACACCCAGCCCTCGGTCACGGCATTTGCGCCCTGGCCGGGTTTGGTCAGGCCCATCGCCTCATACATCAGCAGCTCGGCGATGGTGAAGCAGTCGTGGACTTCGGCGAAATCGAGGTCTTCGAGCCCGACGCCGGCCATCGCCAGTGCGCGCTGCCAGGACGCGCGGGTGGCCGCGAAAGCCGTGGGGTCCCGGCGTTCGGCAGGAAAAAAGTCATTCGCGTGGCCGAAGCCGGCGAGCCGGACCGGCGCTGTGGCCCCGCCGGTTGGTGAGCTGGAGAGCACGACGGCGGCGGCGCCGTCGGACACGGGGGAGCAGTCGGTGCGGCGCAGGGGATCGGCGACCATGGGGTTCTTGTCCGAGACGGTGCGGCAGAATTCCTCGCCGAGGTCCTTGCGGAGCTGGGCGTAGGGGTTGTCCACGCCGTTGCGGTGGTTCTTTGCCGCGATGGTGCCGAGGACGTCGGAGACTGATCCGTAGCGCTTTTCGTAGTGCCTGGCGACGTCGGCGAACAGGCCCGTGAAACCGGTGGTGGATCTCTGGCCGGCCATGTCGTAGTCGGCACCCAGCAGGGCAGCGCCCACCACGTCGGCGCCGGCATGGGTCATCTTCTCTGCCCCGATCACCAGGACCGTCTTGGCCGTACCGGCGAGGAGGGATTTGGTGCCCTGCTGGAACGCGGCGGATCCGGAGGCGCACGCGTTTTCCACCCGGGTGGCCGGGACGTTGGCCAGGTCCGGGCAGACCTGCAGGGCCAGGGAGGACGGGAACGCCAGGGGCATCATGCCGGAGTTGAACTGCCCCAGGTAGATCTCGTCGATCTGGCCCGCCTCGATCCCGGCGTTGCTGATGGCTTCGGTGGCCACCAGGACGATCAGGGACTCGAGGGTCTCGTCCGTGAGTTTGCCGAACCGGCTGTGGCCCCAGCCGGTGAGCAGGACATCCTTGCCGAACTGCTCCTGCAGGCTCATGCCGTGGCTCCTTCGAGGGCAGTTTCTTCGATGCCGGGTTCGTCCAGGGCCACCGTAAAGGCTGCCTCCGTCTTTTCCCGGATCTCTGCCACGGTGACTCCCGGGGCGACGCGGGTGAGTCTAAGCTGCCGCCCAGCGCCGGATGCCCCGCCGCCTGCTTCGGGTTCGTGCTTCACCAGGTCAAACACAGCGAGGTCGCTGATGATCCGGTCCACGCAGTTCAGCCCGGTGAGCGGCAGCGTGCACTCGGTGACGATCTTGGCGGTGCCGTCCTTGGCGTTGTGTTCGGTCAGCACCACCACGCGCGGGGTACCGGCGACGAGGTCCATGGCGCCACCCATGCCCTTGACTATCTTGCCGGGGATGGTCCAGTTGGCGAGGTCGCCGTTGCCGGAGACCTGCATGGCGCCGAGGATGGCCACCTTGACGTGGCCGCCGCGGATCATCCCGAAGGACGTGGCGGAGTCGAAGATGCTGCCGCCATCGAGCACGGTGACGGTCTGCTTGCCGGCGTTGATGAGGTCGGCGTCTTCCTCGCCCTCATACGGGAAAGGACCCATGCCGAGCAGGCCGTTTTCGCTTTGCAGGACTACGCGGACGCCGTCGGGCAGGTTGTTGGCCACCAGTGTGGGGATGCCGATGCCCAGGTTCACGTAGTCGCCGTCGTTCAGTTCCTCGGCCGCGATCGCAGCCATTTCATCCCTGGTCCAGGCCATGGGTTTCTCCTTGGGGTTTCAAAGTGTGCGTGCTTGGTGTGGTTCGCGGAGGCGCAGAAAGCGCGGTTCAGCGCCAGGGGTTCAGACGGGGGCTGCTGCCGCGGCGCGGGAGCGGACGGTGCGCTGTTCGATGTCCTTGACCCGGTCGCTCGCCTGGACCAAGTGCTGGACGTAGACGCCCGGGGTGACGATGTGGTTGGGTTCGAGTTCGCCCGGCGCCAGGATGACTTCCGCCTCCGCGATGGTCACGGCGCCGGCGGTGGCCACCACGGGGTTGAAGTTGCGGGCCGTGTAGCGGTAGATCAGGTTCCCGTCCGTATCCGCGGTGTGCGCGTGGACCAGTGCGACGTCGGCGCGGATGGCGCGCTCCTGGACGTACGTTTCGCCGTCGAACTCCGCCAGCGGCTTGCCTTCAGCCACAAGGGTGCCCACACCGGTTTTGGTGTAGAACGCGGGGATGCCAGCGCCGCCGGCGCGGAGGCGCTCGGCGAGGGTGCCCTGTGGGGTGAACTCCACCTTGAGTTTCCCGGCGAGGTACTGCTCGGCGAAGAGTTTGTTCTCACCGACGTAGGAAGCAATGACCTTGCGGACCTGGCCGGCCTCGATCAGGATGCCTAGGCCTTTGCCGTCCACGCCCATATTGTTGGATACGACCGTCAGGTCCTTAACGCCGGAATCGCGGACGGCCTCGATGAGGTCCGCAGGGATACCGCTCAGGCCGAAGCCGCCGACGGCGAGGGTCATGCCGTCCCGAAGCAGATCCTGCAGGGCAGCGGCGGCATTGGATTTCAGCTTGGACATTCCATCTCCTCGTCATCGAGCGGTCAGAGCCGGTGAGTTATCCACTTTGTGGACAGCGGGCCTGATGAAGGAGCCTAAGGGGCTCTCAGCGTAGGGTCAATGGTCCGCTCATCGGGGCCACGCATATGTTTCACAGCGTGGACGCTAGGCTTTAGGGTGTCCACATTGTGGAGGATTTCTTCTCTGGAGGCCAAAATGACAAATCCAGTCCAAGGGGCGCAGGTGGTGGGCCGGGTGGCATCGCTGCTGCGGCTTGTCGGCCGGAAGCCGGAGGGCAGTTCCATTGCCGGGCTGGTTCGGGAGTCCGGGCTGACCAGGCCCACCGTTCACCGGCTGCTGGCATCCCTTGCCGCAGAGGGCCTCCTTGACCACGATGCCCGGACCGGCAATTGGATCCTCGGCCCGGAGATTTTCCTTTTGGGATCGGTGGCAGCGGCAAGGTTCCCGTTTGAGGACATCGCCCGGCCCAGCCTGCGCCGCTTGGCTGAGGAGACCGGGGAGAGTGCCTTCTATTCCATCCGCCGCGGCCAGGAAACGGTCTGCGTGATGCGGGAAGAAGGCAGCTTCCCGGTGCGCTCTTTCGTCCTGCACGAAGGAGTCCGCTTCCCGCTCGGCGTGGCCTCGGCCGGGACCGCGATTATGTCGTTCCTGCCGGAGGAGGAACAGGAGGCCATCCTTTCCAGCTGGGATCAGCACGCCGGAACGTTCGCAACAGGACACCGCGAGGACGTGGTCCGCAGCAACCTTGGGCGGACCAGGCTGCATGGCTTTGCCGTGAACCCGGGTCTGGTCCTGGAGGGCAGCTGGGGAATGGGGGCCGCCGTGTTCGATCAACTGGGCCGGCCGGTGGGAGCCCTGTCGCTCACCGGAATCGAGCCGAGGTTCCGTCCGGAACGGCAGGAACTCCTGGGCAAACTGCTCATGGAGGAAGCCCACCGGATGAGCGCCAGGCTGCCGGCCGAGCGGGCAACCTCGCCCGTTTGATGCCGGGAACATCGGCAAGGACGCCCCTAGAAATTAGTAGGAAGTCCGAGTAGATTCGGGTTCAGGGATGACCACAGGCAAAGGAGCATTCGATGGTGCACGAGCTTTCACACTACGTCGGCGGCCAGCGGGTTGATGGCACGTCCGGGCGGTTCAGCGATGTCTTCGACCCCTGCACGGGCAAGGTGCAGGCCAGGCTGCCGCTGGCCAGCAAGGAAGAGGTGGCCAACGCCGTCGCGAATGCCGAGAAAGGCCAGCTTGAGTGGGCGGCCATGAACCCGCAGCGCCGGGGCCGGATCCTGCTCAAGTTTGTGGACCTCGTCAATGAGAACATGGACGAACTGGCCACGCTGCTTTCCTCGGAGCATGGCAAGACCTTCCCGGATGCCAAGGGTGATATCCAGCGTGGCGTCGAAGTGGTGGAGTTTTCGGCCAACGCCCCGCACCTCCTCAAAGGCGAGTTTTCGGACAGCGCCGGGCAGGGCATCGACGTCCATTCGCTGCGCCAGCCACTGGGCGTGGTGGCCGGCATCACACCGTTCAACTTCCCGGCCATGATCCCGCTGTGGAAGTCCGGCCCGGCGCTCGCCGCCGGCAACGCCTTTATCCTCAAACCGTCGGAGCGCGACCCTTCGGTGCCGCTCCGGCTCGCCGAACTGTACAGCGAAGCCGGCCTTCCCGACGGCGTCTTCAACGTGGTCAACGGGGACAAGGAAGCCGTTGATGCACTGCTCGAGGACCCCAGGGTGAAGGCCATCGGCTTTGTGGGCTCCACCCCGATAGCCCAGTACATCTATGCCACTGCGGCGGCGCACGGGAAGCGCGCCCAATGTTTCGGCGGCGCGAAGAACCACATGGTGATCATGCCCGACGCCGACCTCGAGATGGCGGCCGATGCCCTGATCGGTGCCGGGTACGGCTCCGCCGGCGAACGCTGCATGGCCATCTCCGTCGCAGTGCCGGTCGGCCAGGAGACGGCGGACGCCCTGGTGGCCAAGCTGACGGAGCGCGTCAAGGGCCTGAGGGTAGGCCACAGCCTGGACAAGGATTCAGACTTCGGGCCCGTGGTGGCCGCATCCGCCAAGGACAGGATCGAAGGCTACATCCAGTCCGGCGTGGACGAAGGCGCAACGCTCGTGGCTGATGGACGCGGCCTCGCCGTGGACGGCTACGATGGCGGCTTCTGGATTGGCCCGACGCTCTTCGACAACGTCACGAAGGACATGAAGATCTACCGGGAGGAGATCTTCGGACCGGTGTTGAGCGTGCTCCGCGCCGAAGACTACGACGAGGCCCTGAGTCTCTGTTCCGAGCACGAATTCGGCAACGGCGTGGCGATCTTCACCCGCGACGGAGATGCCGCCCGTGACTTCGCCAGCCGCGTGGAAGTGGGCATGGTGGGCATCAACGTCCCCATCCCGGTGCCGATCGCGTATTACACGTTTGGCGGCTGGAAAGCCTCCGGCTTCGGGGACCTCAACCAGCACGGCGCGGACGCGTTCCGCTTCTACACCAAGACCAAAACGGTCACCACCCGCTGGCCCTCGGGCATCCGTTCCGGCAGCAGCTTCATCATGCCGGAAGGAAGCTGATGGCGGCGCAGGGGATACCGGAGAACACCGAGTCCGCCACAGAGGTCCTGTTCGAGCGCCGCGGGCACCTTGGGATCGTCATCCTGAACCGGCCCAAGGCTGTCAACGCGCTCACGGCGGGCATGGCCTCCGCCATGCTGGACCAGCTCACGCAGTGGGCCGACGACGACGCCGTCGCCGCGGTGCTGGTCCGCGGCGCGGGCGAGCGTGGCCTGTGCGCCGGCGGCGACATCGTTGCCATCTACCGGGACATGCTCGACGGAGGCCAGGCCACGGCCGAGTTCTGGGCGGAGGAGTACCGGCTGAACCTGCTGATCTCCGAGTACCCGAAGCCATATGTTGCGTTTATGGACGGACTGGTCCTCGGCGGCGGCGTGGGGATTTCCGCGCACGGTTCGGTCCGGGTCGTCACCGAACGTACCCGGATGGGCATGCCCGAAACCACCATCGGTTTTGTGCCCGACGTCGGCGGCACCCTCCTGCTGTCCCGGTCACCGGGGGAGTCGGGCACGCACGCGGCCCTCACCGGCGCCCACCTGAGCGGCGCTGACGCCCTGTTCCTGGGGCTCGCGGACCGCTTTGTGCCGTCCGAAAACCTCCCCGCGCTGGCGGAAGCGCTGGAAAGCTCGACGGCGGATGCCGCCGTCGGGCGCTTTGTGCAGGAGCCGCCGGCCTCGACGCTGGAGGCGCAGCGCGGGTGGATTGATGCCGCCTATGCCGCCGACGACGCGGAAGAGATTCTCCGCCGCCTCCGGTCCGCCGACGGGGAAGCGGCGGACGCTGCCGCCACCATCGAGGCAAAGTCGCCAACCGCCGTAAAGCTCACGCTCGCATCGCTGCGGCGCGTGCGCGGACATTCGCTTGAGGAAGCGCTGGCGCAGGAGTACCGGGTGGGGCTGCGCTCCCTGGCAGGGGCGGACTTCCGCGAAGGCATCCGCGCCCAGGTGGTGGACAAGGACCGCAACCCGCAGTGGAAGCCCGCTTCCCTCGCGGAAGTGACCGCGGCCGACGTCGAGCGCTACTTCGAGCCGCTGGGCGACCGTGAACTCCACCTTCCCTCAAAGGAGTCAGACCATGTCTGAGAACGCAGCCGCCGGTGCCATCGCCTTCCTGGGGCTGGGCCACATGGGCGGTCCCATGGCGGCCAACCTGATCAAGGCCGGGCATGGTGTGGTGGGGTTTGATCCCGTGCCGGCGGCCGTTGAGGCGGCCAAAGCACAGGGCGTTCCCATGGCCGGTTCCGCGGCGGAAGCGCTGGCTGGCGCCGCAGTGGTACTCACCATGCTGCCGAGCGGACAGCACGTCCTGGACGCCTACCGCGGTGTGGACGGCAAGCCCGGACTGTTGTCGGTGGCGGCACCCGACACCCTGTTCCTGGACTGCTCCACCATCAACGTGGAGGAGGCCCGCGAGGCCGCCGCGATCGCGGTCGAGGCCGGGCACCGCTCTGTGGATGCGCCCGTTTCGGGCGGAGTGGTGGGCGCCGAGGCCGGCACACTGACGTTTATGGTGGGCGCCTTGCCCGAAGACTTCGAAGCCGTGAAACCCCTCCTCGAGCTGATGGGAAAGCGCGTGGTTCACTGCGGGGACCACGGCGCAGGCCAGGCTGCCAAGGTCTGCAACAACATGATCCTGGGCGTCTCCATGATCGCTGTTAGCGAGGCGTTTGTGCTGGGCGAGAAGCTCGGCCTGACGCACCAGGCGCTGTTCGACGTGGCCGCCAACGCCTCTGGCCAGTGCTGGGCGCTGACCACCAACTGTCCCGTTCCCGGGCCCGTGCCCACCAGCCCAGCCAACCGCAATTACCAGCCGGGCTTCGCGGGCGCGCTGATGGCCAAGGACCTGCGGCTCGCCCTCAACGCGCTGGAAGGCACCGGCGTCGCGGCCCAGCTGGGGCCGCTGGCGTCGAAGATTTACGACGAATTCGCCGCGGGCGGCGGCGCGGGACGGGATTTCTCGGGCATCATCACTGACATCCGGGACAAATCGGTAACGTAGCGTTGGCACTTCTACCCACTTCACCTACACATAAAAGGGGCACGGCTTGGCGCAGCAGTACGAAAATATTCTGGTGGAACATCGTGGCCGGGTTGGTCTGGTGACCCTCAACCGGCCGCAGGCACTCAATGCCCTGAACAAGGCCACCATGGAGGAGGTTGTGGCAGCCACCACCGCCATGGACGCCGACCCCGCGGTGGGCGCCGTGGTGATCACGGGCTCGGAGAAGGCCTTCGCCGCCGGAGCGGACATCAAGGAAATGTCCTCCAAGGGCTACATGGATATGTACGCGGAGGACTGGTTCCGCGGCTGGGAAAACCTCACGCGGCTGCGGATCCCGGTGGTGGCCGCGGTGTCCGGCTTCGCCCTGGGCGGTGGCTGCGAGCTGGCCATGATGTGCGATGTCATCATCGCCGGGGACAATGCGAAGTTCGGCCAGCCGGAGATCAACCTCGGCGTCATCCCGGGCATGGGCGGTTCGCAGCGGCTAACCCGCGCCGTTGGCAAGGCCAAGGCCATGGACATGGTGCTCACCGGGCGGATGATGGATGCTGCCGAGGCGGAGCGGGCGGGACTCGTCTCACGCGTGGTGCCCGCAGCCTCCGTGGTGGAGGAGGCCCTGAAAGTCGCCGAGGTGATCGCTGCCAAGTCGAAGCCGGCCGCCATGATGGCCAAGGAAGCCGTAAACGCCGCCTTTGAGCTGGGCCTGGCGCAGGGCGTCCAGTTAGAACGCCGGCTGTTCCACTCCTTGTTCGCCACGGAGGACCAGAAGGAAGGCATGGCCGCGTTCACCGAGAAGCGCCAGCCGGACTTCAAGCACCGCTGACCACCGTTTAGTCGGTGAAGTCGCCGGCGGCCTTGCGGAAATCGCCCAGGACCCGGAGCAGGTGCTCCACGTCGTCGTCCGCGAAACCGGACTTGCCGAACACCTCGGCGTTAAGCGCCGCCGTTGCGCGTTTCGCCAGGGTGCGGCCCTCAGCGGTGAGCTCGATCAGGGTGGTCCGTCCGTCCGTGGGGTGCGGGGACCGGGCCACGAGCCCGGCATGCTCCAGGCGGTCTACGGCGTTTGTCACCGAGGTGGGGTGCACCTGCAGCAGCGCGCTGGCCTTGTTCATGGGCAGCGCGCCGCTGCGGGCGAAGCTCAGCAGCGCCAGCAGCTCGTAGCGTGCGAACGTCAGGCCGAGTGGCTTGAGGACTGTTTCAATCCTCGCCAGCAGGATCTGCTGGGTCCGCATGATCGCCGTGATGGCGGCCATGGGAGCAGCGACGTCGCCCCAGCCGTGGCGTTCCCAGTTGTGCCGTGCCTCGGCGATCGGGTCGCGAGGAAGCGGGCTGCCCACGGTGCCTCCTGACATTGCTGAGGCCAACAACGGCCCTATGATCTGTCCCACCCTGCAATATACTAGGACTTCCAAGGGTACGGAAGGTCGGGCCAGACGTGGGTGTCAGGATGGGCTACCCCCGTCGAGGGCTCACGTCGCAGGAGGCGTCCGCCTAGCCCTCGCACTCGATGCAATATGAGTTGCCGCTGCTCTCTCGCGCGAGTTGGGACCGGTGCCGTACCAAGAAACAGGAATAGCAGGTGAACTCGTCCGCGGCCTGGGGAATGACCTGAACGATGAGCTCCTCAGTGACAATTTCTCCCCCCGGGGTCAGGCCCTCATCAAGGGCGTCGGCCGCATCCAGCTCGCTGACCACGCTGCGGGCATCCGGCGCGTTCGCAGACTGCAATGCCTCCAAGGAACGGTCCTGGGATTCCTTAACGTCGGAACGGACTTCGTCGTAGTCGGTTGCCACTTTGGTGATTCTCATTTCTGTTTTTTGATGTTCGTAGCTGACGAGATTGCAACGTACACCAGTGCGCCGTTGTTCCCGTATCCGGGAACCGGAATGATGTCCTTCGGCGCTTTCGGGACTGGTTTATAAGGGCGTCAAAGTCTGGCACCAGGGGACGGGCATCTGCGACCAGCCCAGCATCAACCGGTGGCTTGAGGACGATTCGCGCACCTGGACAGGCTGCATCTTTGACCGCGGCCTCACCAACACCCTCGAAGTGCGCGTCTCCACCGCGGACGTTTCCTAGGCAGGAACCGACGAGGACGTGTCGATCACGCTCGCCGGCCGCGTCTGGAACCTGGCTAACGCCTGGCACGACGACTTTGAGCGGGGCCATATGGACGTAGACCGGTTCGCTCTGAACCTCAGCGAAAAGGGTGCCGGCCGACGGCAGGGATTCGGCGCGTTGGGAGTTCTGCCTACTTCCACCACGTGTCGAAGATGGTCACCGGGACGGTGCGCTTGTGGCGGGTGCGGACGTACTTCTGCTCGATCAGCGCGGCCGAGGCTTCGGGGATGTCCCTGCCTTCGAGGTAGTCGTCGATCTGGTCATAGCTCAGGCCGAGTTCGTCCTCGTCGGTGCGTCCCGGCTTGCCATCCAGGAGGTCCGCGGTGGGCACCTTCTCCCAGACACGGGCGGGGGCACCCAGCTCGGCCAGGAGCTCCCGGTTTTGCCGCTTGTTCAGGCCGAACAGCGGCAGGATGTCCGCGCCGCCGTCGCCGAACTTGGTGAAGAACCCCGTGACGGACTCTGCGCCGTGGTCCGTGCCGATCACCAGGTAATTGTGTTCACCGGCCAGGGCGTACTGGGCGATCATCCTCGTGCGGGCTTTGGTGTTTCCCTTATGGAAATCGGAGATTTCGGCGCCCACGGTCTTCTCGAACTCGTCCTCGAAGCCATCTACGGCGGCGGAAATGTTGAACGTCCACTCGGTCTTGGCCTGGATGAAGTCCATTGCAGCCTGCGCGTCGTCTTCGTCATGCTGGACGCCGTACGGAAGGCGGACGGCAACAAAATTTGCGTCCATGCCCTCGGCCTCGAGTTCCTCCACGGCCAGTTGTGCCAGCCGTCCGGCGAGGGAGGAGTCCAGTCCGCCCGAGATACCCAGGACATAGCCCTTGGTCTGGGTTGCCCGGAGGTAATCCTTAAGGAAATCCACGCGTTTGCGCACCTCCCCTAGGGGGTCGATCCGGGGCTGCACGCCCATTTCTTCGATGATGGTGGCCTGGAGTTCGCGCATGTGATCCAGCCTAGCCAGCGGTGTCAACAACGCTCAACTGTGTCCCTCCGGAGACGGCGCGTGTCTGCCGGGCGATGACGCACAGAGCTTTCGGCCCGCAGAGCGATAGGACTCACTAAGCGCCTCGCCTCACGAAGCGGTAGGTGCCGGTCCGGTGGACCCGCGGACCGTGAGGTGCGTGGGCATCAGGGAGCGGCTGCGGCTGCCGCCGCCGGCCAGCGGGTTGAGCTGGGCCAGCAGCATGGACACGGCCACGCGGCCGGCCTGCTCGATCGGGGACGCCATGGTAGTCAGCGGAGGGTTGCAGAAGTCCGCACCAAAGATGTCGTCGCACCCCACCACGCTCATGTCCTCCGGGACCCGGATGCTGCGCTCGCGCAGCCGCTGGAGCATGCCGATGGCGATCAGGTCGTTGAAGGCAATGCAGGCGGTCACGCCGGAGTGCACGGCCGCGTCAGCTGCGGCGGCACCGGATTGCTTCTTGGGGGCGAACGGGCCCAGCCTGCGCACCTCCACGCCCCGGTCCTCGGCCGCCGCCGCCAGCGCATTCCAGCGCAGGGTACTCGACTGTGAAGTGAGGGGCCCGGCCATGTAAGCGATGTGCGTATGGCCTAGCGAAATCAGGTGGTCCAGCGCCTGGCTGGTGGCCGACGGAGTGTCGATCACCACGGCGGGCACACCGGCGACGTCGCGGTTGATGGTGACAATCGGAATCTTCGCAGCTGCTGCGAGCAACGCCTCGTCGCTGAGCCTGGACGCCGTGACGATGATGCCGTCAGCGCTCTTGCGCAGCTGCTCCATGCTGCTGGCCTCAACCTCGTCCGATTCTTCCGTGTCTACGAGCAACTGGGTGTAGCCGGCTGCCTTCAGCTGAAGCTGTGTTCCCCTGATCAGGTCAAAGTAGAACGGGTTGGTAATGTCAGGAACGAGGACGCCCACGGCACCGGTGCGGCCCGAACTCAGGGCCTTGGCCTGGCTGTTCGGGGTGTAATTCAGCTCGGCGGCCGCTGCTTCGATGCGTGCACGGGTGCGGATGTTGACCCGGTCCGGAGTGGACAGCGCACGGGAAACGGTGGACGCGGCCACCCCGCACATGGCGGCGATGTCATGGATTGTGGCAGGACGCTCTGTTCCGGCTGCTTGCATCGCCATAGCGTTCCTCTCTGAACGGGACAATACGGGCACTGTGCGGATAGCCACAGCCCTGATGCTCCTAGGTTGCCACAAGATGTCAACATTTGGCAATCGGTTGTCATCGTTTCTGCGGACATCTAGACTTAGTGCAGAACTTTGTGAAGTACGTCACCCGCGCGCCGGAGCGGCACCAAGGCTGTCCCGTCGCGGGCAAACCCTAAGGAGATCCCCGTGACCGAAACGGCTACTGACGCAACGAAAACCGTCTGGCAACTTTCAGGCTTCGGCGACGAAGTGGATCCGGACCCGGCAGTGCAGGCCGCCGTCATGCTGGCACTGGGCGCGAGCTACATCGAGGTCCGCAGTGCGTGGGGCGTGAACGTCTCTGAGCTGACCCCGGATCAGGTGTCCGAACTCAAGGGAATCCTCGATGCGAAGGGCCTGAGTGTCTCGGCCGTGGCAAGCCCCATCGGCAAGGTGGACATCACTCTGCCACTGGAGCACGAGGTGGAGCGCCTCCGTCAGATCATCTCCGTGGCCAAGGGCCTGGATACCAAGTACATCCGAATCTTCTCCTTCTACCGGAGTGAAGCGCAGACCCCGGAAGATATCCGCGACGACGTTATTACCCGCATGCGGGCACTGGCCGCCGAAGCCGAAAGCGCCGGCGTCGTACTGCTGCACGAAAACGAAAAGGATATCTACGGCGATACTCCGCAGCGCGTCCTGGACATCATGGAGTCCGTTGATTCCCCGGCCCTGCGCGCCGCGTGGGACAACGCCAACTTCGTTCAGGTGGGCGTCCGGCCCTATACCGAGGGCTACGCCATGCTCCGCCCCTACCTCGAATACCTGCAGGTCAAGGACGCCATCATGGCCACGGGCGAGGTTGTGCCCTCCGGCGAAGGTGACGGCGAACTGGATGCCACCATCGCCGCGCTGAAGGCTGACGGCTATGCAGGCTTCGCTTCCCTCGAACCGCACCTGGCCAGCCACCACGAACTCGGCGGCTTCTCCGGCCCGGTTGCCTTCGGCACCGCCGCCCGTGCCTTTGCGTCGCTTGCGGCCAAGAACGGAATTGAACTCTCGTGACGGGACTCAAGGCCGCGGTCATTGGCTGCGGCGACGTCTCGGCTGTCCACTTCGAGGCCATCGGAAAGCTCGACGGCGCCCGGCTGGCCGGGGTCTGTGACACGGACCCCGGCCGCCTGGCAGCCGCCGTGGCCGCCTTTGGTGTTCCGGGGTTCGCGGACCACGCCAGCCTCATCGAAGCCATCGGTCCGGACGTAGTCCACATCACCACGCCACACAACACGCATGCTTCGATTGCGGCGGACTGCCTTGAGCGTGGCGTGAACGTCATTGTGGAAAAGCCGCTGGCGCACACCTTGGAGGAGGGTCGCCGGTTGGTGGAAGCTGCAAAAGCCTCCACTGCGAAGATCGCCGTCTGCTTTCAGAACCGCTACAACTCCACCGCCCAGGCCATGCACGCACTGCTGTCCTCCCGTGAGCTGGGCGCGGTAATGGGGGCTTCGGCCACTGTGGTGTGGCACCGCGATGCTGACTACTACCGCAGCCGGCCCTGGCGTGGCACCTGGGCGGGCGGTGGCGGCGGGCTCATGATGAACCAGGCCATCCACACCGTTGACCTGCTGCAATGGCTGGTGGGGGACGTCGTGTCGTTGTCCGGCAACGCGGCCACCAGGTTCCTGGGCGAAACCATTGAGGTGGAAGACACTGCGGAATTCGTGGCGGAGCACGCCAACGGGGTTCGCAGCGCTTTTTACGCCACCCTGGCCAATGCAGTGAACGCGCCGGTGACCCTGGACATCATCACGGAGAAAGCCGCGCTCAGCCTGCGGGGCGACTTGACCGTCACGTATGCGGATGGCCGCGTGGAAGTGGTGCCCGAGCGTGTGGTGGAGTCCGGCGGGCGAGCCTACTGGGGCGTCTCGCATGAGCTGCTCATCGGCGACTTCTATGCCCGGCTTGGCGATTCCGGAGCCTTCTGGATAGACGCCGCCGAGGCGGAGAAATCGTTGCGGATCGTCAAGGAAATCTACCGGCAGAGCTACCAGAGTGCCGTGGAATCGGTTTCTTAAACAAACAGGGCAACCGGTTGTAGGCGTTTGAACGGTTCATTCATGAACGTCTGAATCTAATGTTGCAAAGATTTTGACAATCGGTTGCCAAAGTTGGCAATCATGCGTACTCTGATTCTCGCAATGTCGGTGTGGCGCACGCCACACCGGTCGGATTCGTATTTCTCACGTTCCACAGATTCAGGAGCCAACAATGAAGTTAGGTCCCAAGGCGGCAGCAGCCGCCCTTATCCTCAGCGCTTCGCTCGCGCTGACTGCTTGCGGTGGCGGCACTACCGCTGGCAGCACCGGCGGGGCTGCTTCCGGCCCCACCAGCCTCACCCTGGGCAGCGTCGCTGACTTGAAGTCGTTCGACCCCATCGATGCCCACATTGGCCACACGATGCCGTTCTACCAGTCGGCCTATGACACGCTGATTCAGCGGGCACCGGACGGAAAGCTCTCCCCGATGCTGGCCACCAAGTGGGAATACAACGCGGACAACACCGTGCTGACCCTGGGCCTGCGCACGGACGTCACCTTTAGTGATGGCACCAAGTTCGACGCCGCAGCGGCCAAAGCCAACCTGGATCACTTCAAGGACGCCAAGGGCCAGGATGCCTACCAGGCCGCCTCGCTGAAGAGCGTTGCCGTGGTGGATCCGGCCACGGTGGCCATCACGCTCACCGCACCTGACCCGGCATTCACCTATTACCTGACACAGGCCGCTGGTCTGGTAGCCAGCCCGAAGGCGATCGGCACGGACGGCATCAAGACCGGCCCCGTAGGGTCCGGACCCTACGTGCTGGACACGAAGAACACTGTCAAGGGTTCCCAGTACGTGTTCACGAAGCGTGAGGGTTACTGGAACAAAGACCTGCAGAAGTTCGACAAGATCACCATCAAATATCTTGTGGACCTGACGGCCCGCACCAACGCGCTTGTCTCCGGCCAGATCGACGGCGCACTTTTGGATCCCAAGACGGGCAAGCAGGCCGAGGGTTCAGGGATGGTGCTGAACAAGAGCCAGGTTGACTGGGAGGGCATCCTGCTTCTCGACCGCGACGGCAGCATCAACCCGGAGCTGGCCAACGTCAAGGTCCGCCAGGCCATCAACTACGCCTTTGACCGCAAAACCGTCCTGGAGCAGCAGCTCCTGGGCCAGGGCACCGTGACCAACCAGGTCTTTGGCCCGGAAAGCGGCGCCTATGTGCCGGCTCTGGACAATATGTACCCCTACGACCCGGCCAAGGCCAAGTCCCTACTGGCCGAGGCCGGCTTCGCAAATGGCTTCACCCTGAAGATTCCGTCCGTCGCCGCCTTTGAGGGGATCAACGCAGTCTTTAAGCAGCAGCTGGCCGACATCGGCATCACCCTGGTGCCCGAAACAGTTCCGCCGGCCAACTTCGTGTCCGATATCGCCAGCGGTAAGTACGCCGGAACCACGTTCCAGCTCTACCAGGGCGAGCCGTGGGTTGCCATCAACCAGATGATCTCCACCACCGCGCTGTACAACCCGTTCAAGTCCCAAACCCCTGAACTGTCCGCGATGATCAAGGACGTCCAGAACGGTGGCGCCAACAGCACCGAGCTGGCCAAGAAGGTCAACCAGTACGTTACCGAAAATGCCTGGTTCGTCCCGATGTTCCGCCTCAACCAGATGTACTACACCAACAAGAAGATCACCGTGACGCCTCAGCTGCAGCAGGCCATACCGTCCATCTACAACTACGCACCGGCGAAGTAGCCACGCGATCCGCCGGGGAGCGGGCCTCCTGCTCCCCGGCTGTCCCACTTTTCTGACGTACTCCCACTGGAGCGAGTAATGGTTACGTTCATTCTTCGAAAAATTGCCGCAGGCATTGTTGTGCTGGCCGCCATTTCCTTCCTCACATACTTCCTGCTCTACTTTTCGTCTGCGAACATAGCCCGCAACATTCTGGGCGAATTCGCCAGCCAGGAGCAGGTGCAGGCCAAAGAGATCGAGCTGGGCCTCGACCAGCCGCTCTTGCCGCGCTTCTTCGCCTGGGCTTCCCATGCCATCGCCGGCGACCTCGGCACCTCGTGGTTTACGTCGGAGGGCGTGGGCCAGGCCATTTCGACGCGACTTCCTCTCACCCTGACCCTGATGATGGTGGCCATTGTGCTGATCGCCGTCTTCGCCACCGTCCTGGGTATGGCGGCCGCCGTCAAGCGCGGTTGGATTGACCGCGTGGTCCAAACGGCCGCCGTCGTTGGCGATGCCATCCCCGGCTTCGTACTGGCCATCATCCTGGTCACCATCTTTGCCATCCAGCTCAAACTGTTCCCTGCCACCAGCTCCATCGCACCGGATGCCGGCTCCTCGGCTTGGGTCGCATCCCTGACACTGCCGGTGATCGCGCTGCTGATCAATGGCGTGACGGGAGGCGCACAACAGATCCGCAGCGCCGTGATCAAGCAGCTGGAAAAGGATTATGTGCGTACCTTGCGCAGCCGCGGCATCAGCGAACGCGAAATCCTCTTTAGACACGTGCTGCGCAGCGCTGCCCCCGCTGGCCTGACTGTGCTGAGCCTGCAGTTCATCGGCATGCTCGGCGGTGTGGTCATCATCGAGCAGATCTTCGCCCTGCCCGGCATGGGTGCCCTGGCCGTCCAATCGACCACCACCGGAGATATTCCGCTGGTCATGGGTGTTGTCCTCTACACCGTCGTTATCGTCGTCATCGTCAATCTGCTGGTGGACCTCATCAACGGTTGGCTCAATCCCAAGGTGCGTGTCTCATGAGCGAGCCAATCCAACTGACGCCGGCTTTGACCGGGCAGACCGGCACGGTGGTCCGTTCCCACCCCATCAAGCGCGTGCTCAAGAACCCGATGGGCATCGTGGCAGTTGCCGTCTTGGCTGTCGTGGTCCTGTTGGCGGTGCTGGCCAATGTGCTGGCTCCCTTCGAACAGAATCTTGCCAACATCGGCAAGACCCTGGCCCAGCCCGACGCCGTCAACCTCCTGGGTACCGACAGTGTGGGCCGTGATGTGTGGAGCAGGCTCGTCTTTGGCGCCCGCACCACACTGCTCTCCGCACTCCTCTGCGCCGCCGTCGCGGTGGGCATTGGCCTCCCCGCCGGATTGATTGCCGGTTACTACGGCGGCAAGTTCGACTCCACGGCGAACTGGGTGGTCAACATTTTGATGAGCCTTCCCGGCATCATCGTCCTGCTCACGGTCCGGGCCGCCTTCGGCCCGTCGGTCTGGATCTCCATGATTTCCTTCGGCATCCTGATCAGCCCCGGCTACTACCGCCTGACCCGGACCTCAGTCCACGCGGTCCGCAACGAGCTCTATGTTGACGCTGCACGGGTTGCAGGCCTCAGCGACGCTGCCATCATCTCCCGCCACATTTTCTCGGTAATCCGTGCGCCGATCATCATTCAGACGTCCATGGTGTGCGGTGTTGCCATTGCCATCCAATCGGGCCTGGAATTCTTGGGCTTGGGCGATCCTTCGGTAGCCACCTGGGGCGTAATGCTCAATGAAGGCTTCAAAAACGTCTACCTTAATCCCATGCTTTTGCTCTGGCCCGCGCTGGCTATCGGCCTGACCATTGGTGCGTTGGTCCTGCTGGGCAACGCGGTCCGGGACGCATTGGAAGATGCTGCCAAGGTCAAGGCCCCCAGGAAGCTGCCGGCGGCAGCTGGCACAGCAACGGACCGCACGACGGCGGTGCCCGCCACCCGCGCCAACCGCAAGTCAGTCGCTGCTGTGGAATTGGGCACCGAACATCATCTGGTCAAGGTTTCGCACCTGGGCGTTGGCTACCCGCAGGCCGACGGTTCCATCAAGAAGGTCGTGGACGACGTCTCCTTCCACGTGGACCGGGGCGAAGTCCTGGGCATCGTGGGCGAATCCGGCTCGGGCAAGTCCCAGACGGCCTTCTCCATCCTTGGCCTGCTGCCGGGCAACGCCCGCATTGTGGGCGGCAGCATCCAGTTCGACGGCAACTACACCGTGGCTCCCGGCGATGAGCGGGTCAACCAGGGCAGGCTGTCGCCGCTGCGCGGGAAGCGCATCTCCTACATTCCGCAAGAGCCGATGTCCAACCTGGATCCGGCCTTCACCATAGGCTCCCAGTTGGTAACCCCGATGGTGCGCGTGCTGGGCATCTCCAAGGCAGAGGCCACCAAGCGGGCCATGAAGCTGCTCGCCGACGTTGGAATTCTGAACCCGGACCGGACGTTCAAGGCCTACCCGCACGAAGTCTCCGGTGGCATGGCCCAGCGCGTCCTCATTGCCGGCGCCATCAGCTGTGAGCCTGACCTGATCATTGCGGACGAGCCCACCACGGCCCTGGACGTCACTGTCCAGGCGGATGTCCTGGACCTCATCCGCGATCTGCAGCGCAGGCTTAACGTTGGCGTCATCCTGGTGACGCACAACTTCGGTGTTGTCTCGGACCTCTGCGACCGCGTGGTGGTCATGCAGAACGGCCGCCTGGTCGAAGAGGGAACGGTGCGCGATATCCTGCGCAATCCGTCCGACCCCTACACACAGAAACTCCTGGGCTCCATGCTGGAGGGCAAGGAACCCCTGACTATGCTCGTCAAATCGGGCACGGAGGCAGCACAGTGAGCACAGCCCAGAACCGCCGGGGAGCGGCAAAGCCGGCGCAGAACACCGACGGCAACCTGCTGACAGTGGACTCACTTGTGGTTGAGTACCCGAGCAAGAAGTTCCGGGCCAAGCCTTTCCGTGCCCTGACGGACATCAACATTTCCATCAAGCCCGGGGAGACCCTGGGACTGGTGGGGGAGTCCGGCTCGGGCAAGACGACGCTGGGCCGGGCCGTGCTGGGGCTTGCTCCGGTTACCGAAGGCGTCATCACCTTTGATGGCAAGGACATCAGCCACGCCAACCGCAAGGAACGCCGGGCACTCAGCCGTGATCTGCAGGTTGTCTTCCAGGACCCCTACACCTCCCTGAACCCTTCCCTGGAGATCGGCGATATCCTCGCTGAACCCCTGGGGGTCCAGGGCATGGAGCAGGCAGCGGCAAAGAAGCGTGTTAAGGAACTGCTCGACCAGGTGGGCCTGCCTGCAGACGCCATCACCCGTCTGCCGCGCGAGTTCAGCGGTGGCCAGCGCCAACGCGTGGCCATTGCCCGGGCCCTGGCCCTCTCACCGAAGCTGATTGTCTGCGATGAGCCGGTCAGTGCGCTGGACCTCTCCACCCAGGCCGTGGTGCTGGATCTCTTCCTGCAGATCCAGAAGGACACCGGCGTCTCCTACTTGTTTGTCTCCCACGACCTGGACGTGGTCCGTCACATCAGCCACCGTGTGGCCGTGATGTACCGTGGAGAAATCGTGGAGCAGGGGCCGGCTGAGGTTGTCACCCGCAGCCCCGAACACCCCTACACCCAGCGGCTGCTCCTTGCTTCACCGGTCCCGGACCCGGACCGCCAGGAGAAGCGCCGCGCCGACCGCCACCGCCTGCTCGAAGAGCAGCGGCAGATGGCTGAACAGGCCGGCGTTCCCGCCTAGGGCCCGCGCCTGGACTAATTCAACAGCAAAAACAACGGAGGAATTATCGTGGCCAAAATTGGCGTACAGGCAATGATGCTGAGGGACAGTTTCGCCGAAATCGGGGCGTTCGAAACGCTCCGTAAGGTCAGCAGCATCGGCTACAATGCTGTCGAGATCTCCCAGATCCCGATGACGCCGGAAAACGTCGCTGAACTGGACCGGTCCCGCAGCGAACTGGGCATGGACATTGCGGCTTTGTCCGTGGCCATGGAGACCCCCAAGGGCCGGCCCGGCGATTCGCTGGCGGAACACTTCGACAAGATCGTGGACGACGCCAAGAAGCTGGACTCGAAGCTGCTGCGCATCGGGATGCTGCCCTTTCCTGCCATGAAGTCGATTGGCGCCGTCATTGACTTCGCCAAGCAGGCAAACGAATACGCCGAACGGCTGCAGGAGCAGGGCCTGAGCCTGTATTACCACAACCACCACATCGAGTTCGCGAAGTTCGACGGCGAGTACATGCTGGACATTATCGCTGAGAACTCCCCGGCCATGGGCATGGAAATCGATGTGCACTGGGTACAGCGCGGCGGCCTGGACCCGGTCCGCACCCTGGAAAAGTACGCCGGCCGCACGGCCATGGTCCACCTGAAGGACTACCGGATCGGGACAATGCCGGAAGAGGCATTCGGTCTGCTGGACAGTGGGGACTTCGTGGGCTTCATGCGGGAATTCAAGGACGTGGTCCAGTTCGCTGAAGTGGGCGAAGGCAACCTGGACTTCGCGTCCATCATCCCGGCAGCGCAGGCTGCGGGGGCCGGGTACCTCCTGGTGGAGCAGGACGAGCTCTACGGCCGGACGGTCTGGGAAGCGCTGCAGACCTCCTACGACAACCTGGTTGCCCTGGGCCAGTCCGAGCTCTTTTAGAAACTTCCAAGACTCAGCACAGAATACGGAGATTCATTCATGAGCAAGAAAGTACGCCTCGGCATTATCGGCCTGGGCCAGCAGGGCGGCGCCTACGCAAAGTTCATCACGGACGGGCAGGTTCCCAACATGGAAATCGGCGCCATCTGCGACATCGATCCGGCCAAGAAGGAAGTTGCCTCGGCCACATACCCGGACGTCCCCTTCTATGACGAGTACATCGCCATGCTGGAAAGCGGCGACGTCGACGCCGTAGTGACCTGTGTACCGCACTTCCTGCACCCTGAAATGGGCATCGAAACCCTCAAGCGCAACATCCACGCCCTGGTGGAGAAGCCGGCAGGCGTCTACACCAAGCAGGTTAAGGAACTGAACGAGTTTGCTGCCAGCAAGCCGGAGCTTTCCTTTGGCATCATGTTCAACCAGCGCAACAACCCGCTGTATAAGAAGCTCAAAGAGGTCGTCGAAAATGGCGAGATCGGCAAGATCCGCCGCAGCAACTGGATCATCACCAACTGGTGGCGTCCGCAGGGCTACTACAACTCCAGCGAATGGCGCGCAACCTGGGGCGGCGAGGGCGGCGGCGTCCTGGTTAATCAGGCACCACACCAGCTGGACCTGTGGCAGTGGATCTGCGGCGTGCCGAAGTCCGTCTACTCCAAGGTTGCCTTCGGCTTCCGCCGCGACATCGCCGTTGAAGACGAAGTGACTGCTGTGGTGGACTACGGCGACGGTGTCACCGGCGTCTTCGTCACCGCCACCCACGATCTGATCGGGACCGATCGCTTCGAAATCCTGGGCGACCAGGGCAAGATCGTCGTCGAAGGCAGCAAGACCGCCACGGTCACCCGTCTGCACAAGCCCGAGCGCGAGCTCAGCGACGGCATGGACATGGACGATGTCCGCAAGCTCTTTATGGGCGAGCTCAACCCGGAGGAGTACTACACCACCGAGGTCATTGAGTTCGAGTCCGCCTGGGGTGCCCAGCACTCCGGCGTGCTGGAGAACTTCGCCGCCAACATCCTGGATGGCACCCCGCTGCTCGCTCCGGGCTCGGACGGCATCAATGGCGTGCGCCTGGCCAACGCCATCCACCTTTCCGCCTGGACCGGCAAGGAAGTTGGGCTGGACTTCGATGAGGACGAGTTCCTCGCGGAGCTGAACAAGCGCATCTCCGAAGAGGGCAAGTTCCCGCAGCGCGCCTAACCTCCTGAATAAGTAGCCGTACTGCGTCGCAGCTGTGGCCGTTTTGGACCTCAAAACGGCCACAGCTGCACGCGTGGTTAAGCGCTTTCATCGCTAAGATGGGCCAGTGACTGAACCCAAAACGCCGGATGCTGCCCCGCCTGCCGGTCCGTCCAAGAAACATGGCCGGGATGGAAAATCCAGCGCCACCATCTACGACGTCGCCAGGGTTGCAGGCGTCAACGCGTCCACGGTTTCCCGGGCGCTCAGCAAGCCCGGCCGGGTCAGCCCCAAAACCCAGAAGCTCATCGAGGATGCCGCCGCTGAGCTGAACTACCAGGTGAATCCGTTCGCCCGGGCGCTGCCCACCGGCAAGACCAACACCTTCGGCCTGATCGTCGCGGACATCACCAACCCGACCTTCTTCGACATCATCCGCGGTGCCCAGACCACCGCGACTGACCGCGATTACACCCTGGTGCTCGCCGAATCGGCGGAGTCCCCGGCAACCGAACTGATTGCGGCCCGCCGGCTGATGGCCACAGTGGACGGACTCATTCTGGCCAGCCCCCGCATGGACGACGACAACATCCGCGCCCTCGCCCGGGACAAACCCGTGGTGGTCATCAACCGGGAAGTTGAGGGCGTGCCGTGCGTTGTTCCGGACGTCCACAAGGGGATCAGCGAGGCGGTCCGCAGCCTGGCCGCCAACGGGCACCAGAAGGTTGCGTACGTGGCCGGCCCGCCGGAATCGTGGATGTCGGAACGCCGCTGGGAGGGTGTGCAGGCAGCCTGCGACTGGGCCCGGCTCGAGTCCGTGCGGCTCGAATCGAGCAAGCCAACGGTCGACGGCGGCCGCCAGACGGCGCGTGAAGTCCGCGCCAGCGGTGCCACCGCGGTGCTGACCTATAACGACCTCCTTGCCATTGGACTGATGCGGGAGCTCCAGGCAGCCGGCATTGCGGTGCCTGACCAGATCAGCATCGTTGGCTTTGATGACATCTTCGGTGCGGACTTCACGACGCCGCCGCTCACCACGGTGCGTTCACCGCTGGGGGAGTGCGGCGCGGGGGCCGCAACACGCCTCCTGGACCTCCTGCACGGGCGGGGCGAACCGGCCGGCACGCTGAGCGTGGAGACCGAGCTGGTGCTGCGCGGTTCCAGCGGCCGGACTGTGCCCGTGCGGTAGGTCCGGGGCGGCCAATCCGGGAACTTGGCAATTTATGGCAACCGGTTGACAAAACTAGGGGCCAAGCCGGATTATTGACCTATGTCACAGTCGATTGCTGCCAACCCAGACAGGCTCCTGCCCGCCGATCCAGGAACGCGCAGCATTGCGCGCGACCTCCTGCAGCGTGTTCAGGACCTCCCCATCATCTCTCCCCACGGGCACGTTGACGCTGCTGTCATCGAGCACAACACGCCTTTTCCTGATCCGGCAGCGTTGCTGGTCAGCCCGGACCACTACGTCACCCGCCTGATCCATGCCAATGGCGTGACGCTGGACAAGCTGCGCGCTGGCGGCGCCACCACGCCCGAGTCGCGTGACATCTGGCGAACTTTCGTGGAGGCATGGCCCCTCTTCGAGGGCACCGCATCCGGCTACTGGCTGCGCACCCAGTTCGACAACGTCTTCAAGCTCGGCGCAGACCTCGGTGAGATGTCCGCGGACACCAGCTACGACGCCATTGCGGCCAAGCTCGTTGAACCAGGCTTCCGTCCGCGCCAGCTCTTCAAGGACTTCAACATCGAGGTCCTGGCCACCACGGACGATCCCCTGGACAACCTCGCCAGCCACAAGGCAATCGCCGAGGATCCCACCTTTGGCGGCCGGGTCCTGCCGACCTTCCGACCGGACCAGTACCTGAACATTGCGCACCCCACCTGGAGCGCCAACGTGGACCGGCTGATCGGCGCCGCCGGTGACGGTGCCACCGGCTACGCCGCCTACATCACTGCACTGGAGAACCGCCGCCGCTACTTCGTGGAGCACGGCGCAGTCTCGGCAGACCACGGCGTGGCCACGCCGGCGACGCTGAAACTTGACCGCGCCGAAGCGGAGAGGCTCTTCGAACTCGCCCGCGCAGGCAAGGCAACGGCCGAGGACCGCAACACCTTCGAAGCGCACATGATGTACCAGATGGGCCGTATGTCGGTGGAGGACGGGCTGGTCATGACCATCCACCCGGGCTCGTTCCGCAACCACCACACACCCACGTTCGAGGCCTTCGGCGCCGACACCGGCCACGACATTCCGTTCGCCGTGAGTTACACCGAGGGTGTCCGCGCCCTGCTGCAGGACTTCGGCACGGCCAAGGACTTCCACCTGGTGCTCTTCACTATGGACGAAACCGTGTTCTCCCGCGAACTGGCACCGCTGGCCGGCTTCTACCCGTCGGTCTACCTTGGTGCGCCCTGGTGGTTCCTGGACGCCCCGGATGCGATGCTGCGGTTCCGTTCCGCCGTCACAGAGACCACCGGGTTCTCCCGCTCCTCGGGCTTCATCGACGACACCCGCGCCTTCTGCTCCATCCCTGCCCGCCACGACGCCTCCCGCCGGATCGAGGCCTCCTTCCTGGCCCGCATGGTGGCCGAGCACCGTGTCAGTGAAGAACGCGCCCATGAACTCATCGTGGATATCGTCGATTCGTCCCCACGAAGGGTTTTCAAACTGTGACCACCGAAAAGACAAGCGCCGTACAGACCGACTCAGGCTCTGCTTCCGAAGCGCTTCCGCAGCTCAACCGAACCCTGCACGCGGCCGCCAAGCCGCCGGTCCGGATCGTCCACCTCGGACTCGGCGCCTTCCACCGTTCACACCAGGCCTGGTTCACCAGCCACGCCAGTGACGCTGCGGAGTGGGGCATTGCGGCTTTCACCGGACGCCGCCCGGACGCAGCCCTGGCGCTTGCCGAGCAGGACGGACTCTTCACCGTCGTGGAACGCGCTGACGGCGGCGACTCGTTCGCCGTCGTCGGAAGCATTGTTGAAGCAGTGGACGGCGCGGACGTGCAGCGGCTCGCGGAGCTCGTGGCAGCGCCCGCTACCGCCATCGTCACGCTGACGGTCACCGAAGCTGCGTACCGGCTCGGTGCCGACGGGCAGCTGGATACGAACGCGTCCGACGTCGCCGCGGACCTCGCGCTGCTGGCTTCCGGCAGCGGCAACCCGTCCACGCCGCTGGGCCGGCTGGTTTTTGCCCTCGCCGCCCGGCGGGCTGCTGGGGCCGGACCGATCGCCGTGGTCTGCTGCGACAACCTCGCCAACAACGGCACTGTGGCACGCAACGCCGTGACCGGGCTGGCCGCTGCCTGGGATGCGGACCTCGCAGCCTGGGTTGAGGCCAATGCCAGCTTTGTCAGCACCTCCGTGGACCGCATCACGCCGCGCACCACGGAAGCGGACATTGCCGCCGTGGAGGCTGCCTGCGGCTACCGGGACAACTCGCCGGTAGTAGCCGAACCATTCACCAACTGGGTGCTCAGCGGCGACTTCCCCGCGGGACGTCCGCGCTGGGAAGATGCCGGCGCTGTGTTCGTGGACCACATCGAGCCTTTCGAGAACCGCAAGCTGTGGCTCCTGAACGGCGCGCACTCCCTGCTGGCCTACGCCGGCCAGCTCCGCGGACGCACAACGGTGGCGGAAGCCCTCGCGGACTCGGAATGCCGCACAGCCGTGGAAAGCTTTTGGGACGAGGCGGAAGCCAACCTGACCGGTGCGGCTGCCAGCGGCGCTGACCTTCAGATCCCGGCATACCGTGAAGCCTTGCTGGCCCGTTTCAGCAACGCACGCATCGCCCACCACCTGGCCCAGATCGCCATGGACGGCAGCACCAAACTGCGCATGCGCGCCGTACCGGTCCTGCTCGCCGAACGAGCCCAGGGCAGGTCCGGGGTTGCTGCTGCGCGGATGATCGCCGCCTGGATTAATTTCAGTGCGTCCGCCGAGACGTTCCATGATCCGCTCGCAGCCGAGGTGTCCGAAGCCAACAAGCTCGAAGGCACAGAGCGGGTGCGGACAGTGCTGGCCCTGGTTGATCCGGCCGTTGCAGCCGACGACGCAGTGGTGGACCTGGTGGCCGGGCTGCTGGGAACTTCCACGACAGGCGCCTAGGCTCACCCTGGGCGCGACGTTCAGAACGGCACTTGTCTCAGTAGCACTGCCCGGTCCAGCCTTGGACTGGGCAGTGCTATTTGCATGAGCTGCAGATTCATGGACTTCAACAGAAATCATGGCAACCGCTTGCCATTTTATTGCCAAGTGACTAGGATTACAGGCAACGAGTTACACCCTGGGGTACGCCCGCCAGACGCGGATTTCGCCGGTTTCGGGCCTAGCCAAAGATTCGCCGCTGCATAGCATTTCAATATTTCGCCGGCCTCCAAGGCGGCAAGGGTGAAGGAGCCCAATCATGAAAAAGCTAAACAAGCTCAGCATCATCGGCTATGGCGCTGGCGATGCCGCCAACAATCTCGCTTTCACTACCGCCACGATGTTCCTGCTGGTGTATTACACGGACGTCGCCGGCATCTCCGCGGCGGCCGCCGGAACCCTGTTGCTCGTGGTCAGGTTGTTCGACGCCTTCGCCGACGTTTTCGCCGGACGCATGGTGGACCGCGCGTACAGCAAGCGCTTCGGTAAGTTTCGTCCCTTCATCATGTTCGGCTCCATTCCCCTGCTCCTGCTGAGCGTGGCCGTGTTCTCCGTTCCGCAGCTCGGCGAATCCGGGATGCTGCTGTACGCCTATGTCACCTACGCCGCCCTTGGCCTGGCCTACAGCCTCGTGAACATACCGTACGGCTCGCTGGCCGGCGCCATGACGCAGGACCCGGGCGAGCGTGCCAAGCTTGGCTCGGCCCGCCTTGTGGGCGCCCTGACTGTGAGCTCCGCCTTGGGTATTTTCGTCGCCCCGCTGATCAAACCCGGTGCGGACCTCCAGCAGACGTTCACTACCATCACCCTGATCTTTGTGGTTATCGGAACGGCCCTCTACTTCTTCACGGCACTGACGGCCAAGGAACGCGTGCACCGCGCAGTCCCCAAAGTGACGATGAAGCAGAGCCTTGAAACACTTAAGACCAACAAGCCCCTGATGATGCTGTGCCTGAGTTCCTTCTTTTTCCTCACCGGCTATCTGGCCCTGACCTCGGTGCAGCTGTACTACCTGCGTGATGTCCTCGGCCGCTTGGACCTCTACCCGGTACTCTCCATCATCCAGCTCGCTTTGACGTTTGTGCTCGCGGCTTTTATGTCCCGCCTGGTCCGCACCGTAGGCAAGAAGAACGTCTACATCTACTCCTCGCTGGGGACAGTCATCGGCGGCGTAATAATTTTCTTCACCCCGGCCAGCCAGGTGTGGATCGGTTTTTCCGGCCTCGTCATCAGCCTGATCGGCGTCCTCGCCGTCAACATCGGGGTGTGGGCACTGGAAGCGGACACCGTGGAGTACGGCGAATGGAAAACCGGTGTCCGCACCGAGGGCATCACCTACGCGCTGTTCTCCTTCACGCGTAAATCAGGCCAGGCAGTGGGCGGCGCGCTTGCCGCCTACGCCCTCGCTCTTGGCGGCTACAAGTCGGGCGGCGGTGCCCAGACTCCTGACGCCATTTTCGGCATCCAGGTGGCAGCCGGCGCACTCCCCGCCGTCATGGTGATTATTCCGGTATTGGTCATGTCCAAGTACAAGTTGACTGATGCCACGCACGCGGAGATCCTCAAGGAAATCCAGGCCCGCCGGACCAAGACGGCCTACGCAGGCCCGGTAGAGGCCAACACCGCCGACGGCACCACCTCCACTGACGGCACTACCCTCGCTGCCAGCGCCAGCACCTCCGCTGGCCTCAGCGCGCCTGCTGAAGCCCGCAACCCCGCAGGCCAATAATTCAAAGCACCACTACCTGACCTGAAGTCCCCCGAAAGGATCTGCCGTGAAAATCATTGCCGCTGAAGTGTTCGTGACGAGCCCGTCCCGTAACTTCGTGACCCTGCGCATCACAACGGACGATGGGGTCACCGGCATCGGTGACGCCACGCTTAATGGCCGCGAACTGGCTGTCGCCGCATACCTCAAAGAGCATGTTGCACAGCTTCTGATCGGCAAGGATCCGCACAAGATCGAGGACACCTGGCAGTTCCTGTACCGCAGCTCATACTGGCGTCGCGGCCCGGTCACCATGGCGGCCATCGCCGCCGTCGACATGGCACTGTGGGACATCAAGGGCAAGATGGCCGGCATGCCGGTCTACCAGCTTCTGGGCGGTGCTTCACGCAACGGCCTGCGCGCCTACGGCCACGCTTCCGGCGCGGACATCGAGTCGCTGTTCGATTCCGTCCGCGAGCACCTGGAACTGGGCTACAAGTCAGTCCGCATTCAGACAGCTGTTCCGGGCATCAAGGCCGTTTACGGCGTGGCTGCCCAGGCCCAGGCCTCGGGCGAGCGTTACGACTACGAACCCGCCGGCCGCGGCGCGTTCCCTGTGGAGGAGGACTGGGATACCCGCGCCTACCTGCGCCACCTGCCCACCGTCTTCGAAGCCGTGCGCAACGAGTTCGGTCCCGAACTGCCGCTGCTGCACGACGGCCACCACCGCATGACCCCCATCCAGGCGGCCAAGCTCGGCAAGGCGCTGGAACCGTACGACCTCTTCTGGCTTGAGGACTGCACCCCGGCCGAAAACCAGGAAGCCCTGCGTCTGGTCCGCCAGCACACCACCACCCCGCTGGCCATCGGTGAAATCTTCAACACTGTGTACGACTACCAGACCATCATCAAGGAACAGCTGATCGACTACGTGCGCGCAGCCTCCACCCACTTCGGCGGCATCTCCCCGCTGAAGAAGGTCATGGACTTCGCCGCCCAGTACCAGATCAAGTCCGGCTTCCACGGCCCCACCGACATCTCCCCGGTGGGCTTCGCGGCCCAGCTGCACGTGGGCCTGGCCATCCACAACTATGGCATCCAGGAATACATGCAGCACTCCGACAAGACCAACGAGGTCTTCGAGCAGTCCATGACGTTCGTAGACGGCTACCTGCACCCGGGCGACAAGCCTGGCATCGGCGTCGAGTTCAACGAAGAAGCCGCGGCTGCCTACCCGTACCAGCAGGCTTACCTGCCGTACAACCGCCTTGTTGATGGAACGGTGCACGACTGGTGATCACCAACCAAACAGACTCCTCCACCAAGGGCCGGCCCGGGCCGCGCGTCATGGTCATGGGCGTCTCGGGCTGCGGCAAGACCACCATCGGTGACCTTGTGGCCCGCGAACTTGGCGTGCCGTTCCTCGACGGCGACTCCCTGCACCCGGTGGAGAACGTCGCCAAAATGGCCGCCGGCCTGCCGCTGACCGACGAGGACCGCTGGCCGTGGCTCGCCACGGTTGGTTCGGAACTTGCTGCCGCCGGCAACGGCGGCCTGGTCCTTGCCTGCTCGGCGCTTCGCCGCAGCTACCGGGACGCCATCCGAGCCAAGGCGCCGGACACCGTGTTCCTGCACCTGCACGGCAGCAAGGAAGTACTCGGATCGCGGCTGGAAGGCCGTTCGGGGCACTTCATGCCGGCAGCCCTGCTCGAATCGCAGCTGGCCACCCTCGAACCGCTGGAAGCGGATGAGACAGGCATTGTGGTGGACATCGCTGGCCCAGTGGCCCAGGTGATGATCGACGCGTTGGCGGGAATTTCCGCTGCCGCCAGGGCCGCCGCCGGAAGCTCCGCCGCCGCGACCGCCGCCGCGACGTCTGCAAGTGACGCCTCCGGTGCCGCCGGCACCCAGGGCCGCCAGTTCGACGTCGACCTCAAGGCCGCGCCGTTCAACCTCGATGACGCAGCGGTTGACTGGGTGAATTCCACCCTGGAATCGATGACGCTTGAGGAAAAGATCGGCCAGCTTTTCATCAACCACAACAACGATTACTCCCCGGAGTATCTCGACGGCGTGCTGGAGACGTACCACGTGGGCGGCATGCGCTACCGGCCGGGCCCCTCGGGCGCCGTCCAGGAGCACATCCGCTACGCGCAGTCGAAGTCCAAGGTGCCGCTGCTGGTGGCGTCCAACCCGGAAATGGGCGGCGCCGGAAGCTGCGACGACGGCACGTTTGTCTCCACGCACCTGCAGGCAGGATCGCACCCCGACAAGTCCATCGCACGCCAGATGGGCCAGGTGGCCGGCATCGAGACTGCAGCCCTGGGCTGTAACTGGGCCTTCGCCCCGATCGTGGACATCCACTACAACTGGCGGAACACGGTCATCTCCACCCGGTCCTTCGGTAACACGCCGGAAATCGTGGTGGAGCGTGCCAAGGAATACTTCGACGGCATCAGCGAGTCACCCACTGCCTGCGCCATGAAGCACTTCCCGGGTGACGGTGTGGACGAGCGCGACCAGCACGTGGTCACGTCCTACAACACCTTCGGCTACGACGAGTGGAACCGGACCTACGGCCACGTGTACCGCGAAATGATCGGGCACGGCGTGCAGTCGATCATGATCGGGCACATCGGCGCCCCGGAGCTTTCCCGGCATTTCCGTCCGGGCCTGGCGGACAAGGACGTCCTTCCCGCCACGCTGGCACCGGAACTGCTGCAGGACCTGCTCCGCGGCGAGCTCGGCTTCAACGGGCTGATCCTCACGGACGCCTCGCAGATGATCGGGCTCACCCAGGCCATGAAGCGCAAGGACCTGGTCCCTGCCACCATCGCGGCCGGCTGCGATATGTTCCTGTTCTTCCGCAACCCGGCCGAGGACTTCGGCTACATGCTGGACGGCTACAAGTCCGGCATCATCACCGCGCAGCGCCTGCACGACGCGCTGCGCCGTATCCTGGCGCTGAAGGCCTCGCTGGGACTGCACCGCAAGGAACGCAGTGAGCTGGTTCCGCCGGCGGAGGACCTGGCCAAGATTGGCAGCGCGGAGCACCGTGCCGTTGCCGCCGAGGTTGCGGACAAGACGGTCACCCTGGTCAAGGACACCGCCAACAACCTGCCCATCAGGCCGGAAACGCACAAGCGGATCCGCCTGTACGGCATCTCCGGCGGCTCGGACTTCACCCGGGCGGACCCGCTCGCCTACCTTGACAAGGTCAAGGACGAGCTGGAAAGGGCCGGCTTCGAGGTGCACGTGTTCAAGACGGCCGCCCAGCGCGAAGCTGCGGGGGAGACTGGCATCAACTTCATGTCCGTCATCTCGGAGGAAGCCACCGGCGACTACGCGGACAAGTACGACGCCGCGTTTGTCTTCGCCAACGTCAAGGGCTTTGCCCAGGAAGCGGCCATCCGGATCAAGTGGTCCACTCCCATGGCGGCGGAAATCCCGTGGTATGTCACCGAGGTTCCCACGGTGCTGGTGTCGCTGAACCAGCCCAACCACCTCATTGACGTGCCGATGGTCAAGACCGCCATCCACACGCACGCCGATTCCGTGGAGGCCATCCGGGCCACCATCGAGAAGATCATGGGCAAGTCGGAGTTCCAGGGGACGTTCAACGACAACGTCTTCTGCGATTCCTTCGACACGAGGCTCTAGCCCGGTACCTAGGACGCGCAAACCGCCTCTGGACGCGCAAACGGCGTGGGGATATCCGAATTCGGGTGTCCCCACGCCGTTTCTGCGTCGCCCGGCCGTTGCCGTGTCCCGGGAGCCAGTTCCGGCGTAGCGTTGGTCCATGGAGCGAACGGGGTGTGCTGTTGCCGGCGGAGGGCCGGCAGGCATGATGCTTGGACTGCTGCTGGCCCGGGCTGGCGTGCAGGTCACCGTCCTCGAAAAACACAGCGACTTCCTGCGGGATTTCCGCGGCGACACCGTGCACGCATCCACCATCCGGCTGCTTGACGAACTGGGACTGGGCGATGGATTCCGCCAGCTTCCGCAGAGCCGGCTGGATACCGTTGCCCTCCCCATCCCGGGCGCCGGCCTGATCACCTTCGGCGATTTCGAGTCCTTGAAGCCCCCGTACAACTACATTGCCATGATGCCGCAGTGGGACTTCCTGAACTTCCTGGCCACCGAGGCCGCGCGCGAACCCACGTTCACGCTCCGCATGGAACATGCGGTCACATCTTTAATGTTCGACGGCGGTCGCGTCGCCGGCGTCCGCTACAGGACGCCTGCCGGCAGTGAAGGCGAACTCCGCGCGGACCTCGTGGTGGCCACCGACGGACGCCATTCCGTGCTGCGCCGGGCCGCCGGACTGCAGCCGAAGGACTACCCGGTCCCGTTCGACACGTGGTGGTTCAGGCTTCCGCGCCATGCTTCCGAAAAGGGGGCGGTGGCGGGCATTGTTCCGGCGTTCCGGGACCGGGAAGCCATGATTGCCCTGTTCCGTGACGACTACTACCAGATGGGGTATCTCGGCCCGAAGGGCGAGGATGCCCGGATCCGGGCTGAGGGAGTGGAACGGTTCAGGGAGCGGGTTGCCGGGCTGCGTCCTGACCTTGCTGACCGCGTGGATTCGATCCGGTCGATCGAGGACCTCCACTGGCTGGATGTGCGGCTGGACCGGCTGCGGCGCTGGTACGTGGACGGTCTGTTATGCCTCGGCGATGCTGCCCACGCCATGTCCCCGGTGGGCGGCGTGGGCATCAACCTGGCCATCCAGGATGCCGTGGCCGCAGCGGCCCGGCTGGCTAGGCCACTTCTCCGGGGGCAGTTGAGCGTGACGGATCTCGCCGCTGTGGAACGGAGGCGCAGGATGCCCACCGTTGTTATCCAGACGGTGCAGCGAATCCTGCACCGGGCAGTATTCGTACCGTTGTTCGCCGGACGGCGGACCGGGGTGCCGCCGGCCCTGCTATTTGTGCTCCGGCATGCCCCTATGGTGCGGCGGCTGATGCCGCGGCTCATCGCGTTCGGGCCCCGGCCGGAACATGCCCCGTCCTTCGCCCGCCGGGTTCCGCCGCGATCCCCTGTGGAAGCAGCGAAGACGCTCAGGCGGGCGCGCCGTCACCAACCCGGGAACCACTAAACTTGAACCCATGACTTCTCCCAGTGACCTTGCAGCCGACGCCGCTGCCGCACGTGCCCGCCTGCTGGAACTGATCAAGGAACTCGCCGTGGTCCGCGGCAAGGTCATCCTTTCCAGCGGTGCCGAGGCCGACTACTACATCGACCTGCGCCGCATCACGCTGCACCATGAGGCTTCCAAGCTGGTGGGCCAGGTCATGCTGGCACTGGCGGACGACGCCGGGATCGACTTTGAGTGCGCCGGTGGCCTGACCATGGGTGCTGATCCCGTGGGCACCGCGTTGATGCACGCTGCGGTGGACGCCGGCCGGCCGGTTGATGCTTTTGTGGTCCGTAAGGCGCAGAAGTCCTACGGCATGGGCCGACAGGTTGAAGGGCCCACTGTTGAGGGCCGCAAGGTGCTGGTGCTGGAGGACACGTCCACCACCGGTGGCTCCGCGCTGACTGCCGTTGAGGGAGTCCGCAAGGCCGGCGGCAAGGTGGTGGCTGTGGCCGTCATTGTGGACCGGGACACCGGCGCCAAGGAAAAGATCGAAGCCGAGACTGGCGTTCCCTACCTGTTCGCTTTCGGCAAGGATGAACTGGGCCTTTACTAGCAGGCCAGGCTTCGGAGCAACGGGCCATATCATATTCACAGGCCTTTTCGCACCAAATGGAGAACGCGCACTATGCCCGCATCGGAATCACCCTTCAACACCACCGAACAGGTCCAGAACCTCATCCTGGACAGTGCGGACTTTGAGCATTTCCTCAACGAGCTGGCCCGCTTTTCGGCGCACCAGATGGCAGACGAAGGTGATGACGCCCTGTGCGGCATCACTCTCCTCCGCGACCGCAAGGCTGCCACCATCGGCTGGAGCAGCGACGATGCGCGCAAAGTGGACGAAATCCAATACTCGCTGTCGCAGGGCCCCTGCCTGACGGCGGCCGAGGAGCAGCGCGAAGTGAATGTGCCAGACCTTTTCGAGGAGGGCCGGTGGGGTCCGGTCTACGCCGATGCCGTGGCGTCCCACGGGCTGCGTTCGGTACTTTCGCTGCCCTTTAACCTTCAGGGTGAGGCCCGGGCTGCCCTGAACCTATATGCGGATGTGCCGAATAAATTCGACGAACGTGCCGTGGCGAAAGCCAGGGGCTTTACCAGGGAGATCTCCCAGGCCCTGCGGTTGGCTGTCAGGTCCGCCCTCCACAGCGACAACGCCACCAATCTCCGGGCCACCTTGGAGTCCCGCACCACCATCGATATTGCGATTGGAGTTGTGATGGCACAAAACCGGTGCAGCCAGGAC
This sequence comes from Arthrobacter sp. UYEF21, assembly GCF_040546085.1. Classification (NCBI taxonomy): domain Bacteria; kingdom Bacillati; phylum Actinomycetota; class Actinomycetes; order Micrococcales; family Micrococcaceae; genus Arthrobacter; species Arthrobacter sp. UYEF21. Next base: position 3,791 of record NZ_JBEPNF010000021.1, on the reverse strand, counting down.
GCAGCGGTGCAGATCCTGACTGACGCCTCAAGCAACAGCAACACCAAACTGCGCGATATCGCCACGGCCTTGGTGGACTCCGTTGGCGGGTCCGGTACCCGCACCCACTATCAACAGCCCTGCCAGGCCCAAGCGGGCTGACGCCTGTCCCGCGCGCTTTGGTTGGGCTTGTTTGTGCCGGGCACCTCCGGACGCTAAGCTTGCTGAGGTTGAGCCGTCGGCCATAGAAACCCCCTTATTTGGAGTACCTATGGACCATTCTTTTGACGCCGTCACCAGTTTAGACGCCACCACCAGCCGTGACGATCTTGCAACCACCGTCCGGATTGACGTCCTCGGGAGCCTCAACCAGACGTCGCGCCCTTCCCTGGTCCACATGATTCATGAGCTTCGCAGCACGGGAATCCAGTCCCATGTCAGCGTGGACCTCTCCCGGGCCGCCCTGGTGGAATCGACGGCGCTGGCCGGTCTCCGCAAGGACTTGAACGCCATGGAGGATACGCCCGGAACGGCCGGAGGCGGCGTCTCCTTGATGCTCACCGGGGAAACGGCCGCCCAGCACCCCGGGGACCCCGTCAGCGCCGGGCCACCCGAGATCTCTGACGTGCTTGACGCCGAAGCCGCGGCCACGTTCCAGACAGGCAGCCAAGGGGTCAGCGAGCCGTCTTTCGTGGCGCTGCCCGCCGTGCCCCTGATGGAATACTCCGACGACGAGCTTTTCGCGGCCAGCGACGCAGTCTTTTCGCTTCTTGACGATCCCGGGACGGTTGGCGGCTCGGACCTGCTTGGCCGGTACAACGACATCGGTCAGGAAATTGTCCGGCGGTTCCCGCTCAGTGGGCTTTCTGACTCAGCAAGGGAGCAGCAGGCCACAAGCTGACGCAGCCTGGCTTCGCCCGGCCGCTCCAGCCGAGGGCAGCCAGCAGGGTTGCAGTGGCGGCGTCTCCTATGGCTACGGTAGAGACGTGCCGTACAGGGAGGAAGCAGAACCGCTGGACCAGCCCGGAACCCACCAAGCCCGGCTGCTTGCCGACGCCGCTGCCCTCAAGCGATTCTCCCGCCGCGGGTTCCTGGCCGGCGCGGGTGCCTCCACCGTGTTGGCCGCTGACATGCTCTTCACGCGCCGCGTCCAGGCGGAGCGGCGGGTCAACAGGATCCTGCAGGTTCCGGATGACTTCGCTGACGCCTACTACCCGAATGCCAGCTGGTTCCTCTTCCCGGGCTACAAGACCAGCTGGGAAGAGGCGCAGTGGATCCTGAACGCTCTGCGCGGTGCGCTGAACAAGCGCGGCCAACTCGCCGCCGTCGGGTATTCCAACCAGGGGCTGGACATCGACCAGGTGGTAACCGCCGTCATCGAGCACGTCCGCGCAAAAAAGCTCACCAAGCTCTACTTCTACGGCCACAGCTTCGGCGGCATGGTGGCCACCCAGGTGGCCGCGCGGCTCCGGGAACTCCACGGTGTGGAGGTGGAGTTCATCCTGCTGGACTCCAGCCCCTTCAGCCGGAGCGACGTGCTGGACGAGAGCTGGTTCGACGGCGTGGTGTTCCTCTACGAGCGCGGCTTCCGGGTTCCCTCGGTGCTGCGGGGCAGCTACGAGTTGGGGGAGCGCGTGGTCCACAAGGACGAGCGGACCTGGCGCCAGATCCTCGACCAGACCATGGAGCAGCTGTCACCGATCGCGCCGTCCAGTGTGCTGGTCCAGTCCGAATCCGCCTACATCTACCACTTTGACGGAAACCGTTTTGTCGACCAGCTTGGCAGCACGAGGATGGCGTACATCGGCAACCCCAAAGACCGCACGGTCCAGTACCAGACGGCCCGGGACGCGTGGGCGGCCGCGTTCGCGCCACACATGGTTTCCATGGATCTGCAAACGGACGGTGCCCTGCCGGCGCACGCGAGCCCGGGCTGGAGTCCGCTCGTTTACCGGCCCATCGTGGAGGGCCTGATGGACGACTTTTTCCCGCTGCCCCGCGGTGGATCGAAGGTCAGCGTCTTCTAGATCTGGTTCTTCAGATCCGCCACGGAGTTCAGCACCTGGTTGGGCCGGAACGGGAAGGCGGCTATGTCCTCGCGCTGGGTGATGCCGGTGAGTACCAGGACCGTGTGCAGGCCTGCCTCCATCCCGGCAACGATGTCCGTGTCCATCCGGTCCCCGATCATGGCGGTGGTTTCGGAGTGCGCGTCGATCTGATTCATGGCAGAACGGAACATCATGGGATTCGGTTTGCCTACGATGTACGGTTCCCGGCCGGTGGCTTTCGTGATCAGAGCCGCGATGGCACCCGTGGCGGGCATGGGCCCGTCCTTGGACGGCCCGGTGGCGTCCGGGTTGGTGGCGATGAAGCGGGCCCCGGCCAGGATCAGCCGGATGGCCATGGTGATGGCCTCAAACGAGTAGGTGCGGGTTTCGCCGAGCACCACAAAGTCCGGGTCCTGGTCGGTGAGGATGAAGCCTGCCTCGTGCAGCGCCGTCGTCAGCCCCGCCTCACCGATGGTGTAGGCGCGGTTCCCGGAGCCGGAACCCCGAACCTGGTCCTTGAGGAACTGGGCGGTGGCCAGCGCGGACGTCCAGATGTTCTCCTCGGGGATCTCCAGGCCGGAGGCACGTAGGCGGGCGGCCAGATCCCGCGGGGTAAAAATGGAGTTGTTGGTGAGCACCAGGAAGCGCCGGGACGTGTCCACCCAGCGCTGGATCAGCTCGGCAGCGCCCGGGACGGCGTGGTTTTCGTGGACCAGTACCCCGTCCATGTCCGTCAGCCAGCATTCGATCTCCTGGCCGCTGCGGTATACCGCCGGATTTCCCACTACCTGGTCTGCGTCTGCCACGTTTACCTCCACCGGTGATAAATGCTCCAGTGGTCCAGTCTAGTGTTGAGGGGTGAATCAAACGCCAGGGAAACCCGCCGAAACCGAGCCAGTACCAGCGGAGCAGCCGGCGGAGCCCAAGGCGGAGGTCGGCGTCGGGCCCTGGGACGGCCAGTGGCCGCAAGGCGGCCACTGGGACCACGAACTGCTGGCCGACGGCGACCGGCGCAACGTGGTGGACCAGTACCGGTACTGGAAGCACGACGCGATCGTGGCAGACCTCGATTCCAAGCGGCACAACTTCCACATCGCCATCGAAAACTGGCAACACGATCTCAACATCGGCACCGTGGTGCGCACCGCCAACGCCTTCCTCGCCAAGGAAGTGCACATTATCGGACGACGCCGGTGGAACCGCCGCGGGGCCATGGTCACCGACCGCTACCAGCACGTCCGCCACCACCCCACCGTTGAGGACTTTGTGGTCTGGGCGCGGGGGGAGGGGCTGGCCATCATCGGCATCGATATCTTCCCGGACTCCGTGCCGCTGGAAACCTACGAACTGCCCAAGGACTGCGTGCTGGTGTTCGGCCAGGAGGGCCCTGGTCTGACCCCTGAAGTCCATGATGCCGCGCTGGCTACGCTCTCCATCGAGCAGTTCGGCAGTACCCGCTCTATTAACGCGGCGTCGGCGGCTGCGATCGCCATGCACGCCTGGATCCGCCGGCACGTGTTCAACCAGCACGTGTCTTAGCGCGAAGTGCCATCCCGGCGCGGGGTGTGAACGTAAGTGTTACCCGCCCGCGTGACCGGAAACACTGCCCCTGCAGAGAAATGGCTAGGATGGTGGCTAGTCATAAGAGGTCTACTCCAGGGTCACAACCCATAGACGAAAACTCAGCATAGGAGTCAGCATGCCCATTGCAACCCCAGAGATCTACTCCGAGATGATTGACCGTGCCAAGGCCGGCGGCTATGC
>NZ_JBEPNF010000020.1:0-66670 GCF_040546085.1 Arthrobacter sp. UYEF21 | reverse complement strand
TTTTGACTGTGGTAAGCCATATTTTCCCCCAAAAGACGGGCATTTCGTGTTTAAAACGCCGGACCCGATCCCAACCTCATCGGTGGATCAAGGCTAAGGAGGGCATGGAATCCGGCCGTAGAGGGGAAACGCAGGCTGGGCGTATCCTGATTACGCGAAGACGCCCAGCCTGAGAGGGGAAGTTCCATGACCATCCCGCCAGTGCACGAACCCGAGCCGTTCCCGCCGGAACCCGGACCGGATCCGCTATCGCCGGATCCCACCCATCCCGGCCACCCGGGCCCGGAGAGGCCCAGCCCCATGCCGACGCCGGAACCTCCCGGCCCGCTTCCCGTCCCGGATCCGGGGCCGGCACCGCTGCGTCCGGACCCGACCCGCAGCGGTGCCGGCTGACTGCCTGAACGCCTACCGCTCCGGCGTCAGGGTCTTGGCGAACACCACGGCCCCGTTTGCATTGCGGAGGCTGGCCGTGAACGTGTTGTCCTCGCCGAGCTGGACGTGGCCGAAGAACTGGCTCTCGCCGTCGCGCGGTGACTGGGCCAACCGGCCCGCCTTGGCGAACACCACTTCCGGGCCGAAGGTGCCGTCCATGGCGTTGGGCCCGAAGGAGCCTGCCGCGATGGGGCCTGCCACAAATTCCCAGAAGGGATCGAAGTCCGTGAAGGCTGCACGTTCGGGGGAGTAGTGGTGCGCGGCGCAGTAATGCACGTCCGCGGTCAGCCAGACGATGTTCTTCACGCCGTTGCGCTTGAACGCGCTCAGCACGCCGGCGATCTCCAGTTCGCGGCCCAGCGGCGCGCCGTTGTCGCGGTTGGAGATGCTTTCTTCGTTGACGGGGCCGTCGGGGACGATGATGCCCAGCGGAAGGTCGGCGGCGATGACCTTCCAGGTGGCCTTGGATTTGGACACCTCTCGGATCAGCCAGTCCACCTGCTCCTGGCCCAGGATGGACGTGGCGTACGGTTCCTTCCCGTCCGTGTTCGGGGACTTGAAGGTGCGCATGTCCAGGCAGAAGACGTCCAGCTGCGGGCCGCGGGTGATCTTCCGGTAGATGCGCGCGGGCTGGTACTGGCCGCCGTCGTCGAACGTTCCGGGGCGCCACAGCGCCGAACTGTCGGCGATGGGCATGTTCTCCTGCCACGCCTGCCGACCGCGCGCGGCGAGGGTGTTGACATCGCGCACGGTGTAGCGGGCGTCGTCGATGACCTGCCCCGGGTACCAGTTGTTGTGGGTCTCGTGGTCGTCCCACTGGGCGATCACGGGAACGTCGGCGAACATGGCGCGCATGTTGGCGTCCAGCGAGTTGTAGCGGTGCCGGCCGCGGAATTCGGTGAGGGTTTCGGCCACCTTGGCGACCTCCTCGGTCACTACGTTCCGCCAGATCTGCCCGTCCGGTTCCACGACCGTTTCGGCGATAGGCCCGTCGGCGTAGATGGTGTCGCCGGAGTGGATGAAGAAGTCCGGCCGGGTGTTGTGCATGGCCCGGTAGCCGCGCATCCCGCCGATTTCCTCGTTAATGCCCCAGCCCTGGCCGGCGGTGTCGCCGGTCCACACAAAGCTCTGGACGGACGACGCCGGGCCGTCGCCGCCCGCGTGTCCGTTGCCGTTGGCGCCGGCGTTTCCGGAGTTGAAGCTCCCGTTGTCGGGTGCCGTCCGGAATGTTCCGTTGACGGCTTCACCCGCGGCGCCGTCGTCGTCCTCGAAACTGATCTCCAGGGCAAACCGGGTGTTGGCGGGAAGGTGGCCGGCGTGCATCTTGGCGGTGAAATCGGATGCCTGGGTGGCGCGCGGGCCGCGGAGGGTGCGCTCAAAGGCACCTTTCCCGCTCAGCACTGCGCCGCCGTCGTCCACTGCCCGGAGAGTGGCCAGCATCCTGCCAGGCCCTGAGGCACGGGACCACAGCACGGCGGAATCGGCGGTGACATCGCCGGTGGCGATGCCGCTGGGGAGGGTGAGGCGGTTCCGGACGAGTGCGATCCCGGCGACGGCGGGGCGTGCGGGCGAGGCAGCGTGGGCGGCGGCCGGCACGGCAGCAGCGGCGGCGGCGAGGACGGACCCCTTGACAATGGTGCGGCGCGAAATATCAGTCATGCACCCACAGTTGCGCGCCGCCGTGAACCGGCCGGCGCGGGCCGGTTAACACCAGGACGCGGCAGGGTGAACTTCTGTCACCCGCAACCGGGGAGAGGCCTGGCCCGGGGTGAGGGCCTACGGCACTGCGTATTCGCCGATCCTGCCCTCCCGGAGCGCGGCTGCCACGGCGTTGATGCCGCCGTAGTCCGGAAACAACACGGACTGCCCGGCCACCATGCCAGGACCGGCAGTGGGCAGCGTCATGGTGCCCACCGCGTTCACGTCCAGGTTGCGCAGGCTGTAGGCGAGGATGGCCGTCTGGACCGGATCGAAGCCCTTGTCCACGGTGAGGCAGCAGGCGGCAAACTCCACGATCGAGCGGACGGCGGTGACATCGTTCAGCGCGCCGCCGGCCGTCAGCCTGGCCAGGATGGCGCGCAGCATGATCCGCTGGTTCTGGACCCGCTGGAAGTCGCCGTTCACGAAGGCGTAGCGCTCGCGGGTGAACTCCAGCGCGGCCTGGCCGTCGAGGTGGTTCATGCCGGCAGAAAACGCGTGCCCGGTATCGAACGTGGCCTGGAAAGCGAACGGCACATTCAGGTCGATTCCTCCCAGCCCGTCCGTCAGGGCCCGGAAACCGTTGAAGTCCAACATCAGTGTGTGGTCAACGTGGATGCCAAGCAGCGATTCCACAGTCTGCGCCGTCAGGTCGATCCCACCGAGTTCCAGGCTGGCGTTGATCTTCGAGCCGCCGTATCCGGGGATGTCCACCCACAGGTCGCGCATGATGGAAATGACGTAGAGGGTGCGGCGGTCCGCCGCAACGTGGACCACCATCAGTGCGTCGGAGCGGTGGTCCTGGGACTCGCCCGTGGCCGCCGTGTGGGCCGCCTGTTCGCGCGCGTTGCCGCGGCTGTCACTGCCGACCACCAGGATGTTCATGGCCGCTGCGGGGGGATCGGCGATGGGTTCGGGCGGCGGGGGAGCTGCCGGTGCCGGTGGCGGCGGCGGCGTTTCAGACGGGGTGAGGGTGGCCGTGGGCGTTTCCGTCGAAGTGGGCTGCGGAGCTGCCACCTCCGCCGCCGGGCGGCTGAAGACCAGTGCCGACACGGCCACCACGGCCACCAGCAGGAGTGACAAGACAACCGCTATCAAGCGCCGGCGTTTCAGCGGTGTGGGTCCGGGTGCCTGTGGGCCTGAGGTGCCTGGTCCGATCCTGTCATGCCCGCTCGGGGTGCTTTCCATGACTCAGTGTCCGCCACGCGCCAAGTTCCCGCCATAGGGGGTGTGTGTCGTTTTCCTAACGCTTTAGCACCTCCCAAAACAGGCGCCGAAGTCAGTGCCCGGGTGGTGCGCGTACGACGCCGGCGCGCCGGGTTAAGCGGATACGTTCAGGCGGGCGTGGCGCAGGACGGAGACGATCGCCGGGGCAAGCTCGTCTTCCATCTGGCGGTAGACCTGGGGCCCCCGCCGGTAGGGGTCGATGATGTCGTTCTCGGCGGAGTCCGCGGGCAGTGACAGGTGCCGCACGGACGCGGCCCGGGCGGGCAGCCCGCGCCAGAAGGCGGTGTTGGCGCCCAGGGGAGCGCCGCCGTCGGCCCTTCCGGGATGGTCTGCGGTGGCATCGGCGCGGTGGTCCAGGACGTCCAGCATCCTGGCGAACTCGCGGATGGTGAAGGTGCGCTTGAGCAGCGAGGCGTCCAGCTGGAGCACTTCGCCGCGGTGGCCGGAGGTCATGGTCAGGACCAGGTCCACGCCGCGCAGGATCTTGCTGGTCAGCTGCCTGGAGACGAAGCCGTCAGGGTTCCCGCCGAAGGTGCGCACGATGTCCCCGGACAGTGGCTGCATGGGGTCGCCCACCATGGCCCGGGTCCCTGCACTGGTGACTTCAAACGCACCGGGCATTACCTGGTCCAGCCCGGCCTGCAGCAGCCGCTCGGCCACGGGGGAGCGGCAGATGTTTCCGGTGCAGACGGTCAGGATCCTCACGGGTGCAGGGGCAGGTGCGGGGGATTCCAAGGAGCTTCTCTTTTCCAGCGGGGCGCCGGACCGGTACGGCCCGTCTTTCAACGTAGCACGGGACCGTGCCGGCGACGCCCCAGCACGGTGAGGGCCGCGGCAGCGACCGGGTCAGCCGGCTGCCGGGGGCCGGAATGTGGCCCCGCCGTCGGTGGATACCACCATTCCGGTGGAGGTGGCGGCCCACACCCGGGCGTCGGCGCCCGGAACCTCCACTGCCGCGATGGCCTGGACCTGCCCGTCGATCCGTCCCTTCTCGGTCCGCGGCCAGGGCTGCAGGGACGAAACCGGCGGCCTGCACGGACCAGGTCTTCCCGTCGGGGCTGGTGCGCAGGGTGCCGTCGAAGGCCACGATGCCGGACTTGGCCGCCGTGAGTGCGTGGAAGTCCGACTCCCCCTGGCGTGAGAGTTGCTCCCAGGACATGCCGCCGTCGGTGGATTTAATCAGGCCCATCGGATTCGGCAGGTCTGAGCCTGGCCCGGGGTGGCCGGAGGCACCGGCCCGCAGCGGGCCGGTGCCTCGAGGCTGCTGGCTACATCTTGGCCAGCAGTGCCTTCATCTCCACCATCTCTGCTTCCTGCGAGGTGACGATGTCCCGGCTGAGCTGGATGGTAGCCGGGTACTTTCCGGCGCCGACCTCCTGCTGGGCCATTTCGATGGCGCCCTCATGATGACCGATCATTTGCTCGAGGAACAGCCGGGCGGCGTCGGCCCCCTGGGCTGCCTTGAGCTTGTTGATTCCCTCTTCATCCACCATTCCGTCCATCGAGTGGGCGGGCATGGTGGTGCCGGTCATCATTCCTGTGGGCTGGTTCCAGGTTTTCAGCCAGCCGGTCATTGTCTCAATTTCCGGCGCCTGGGCTGCCTTGATTTTGGTGGCGAGGGCGGTGACTTCGGCGGGGATGCCCTGCTTCGCCAGGATGATGTGGCTCATCTCCACGGCCTGGGAGTGGTGCGGCATCATCATTTGGGCGAACATGATGTCCGACTGGTTATGGGCTGCGTTGGCGTCCGGCATCATGCTGGCCATGGGACTTGAGCTGCCGTTGTGCATGCCGGACATGGTGTTTCCGTCGGCGGGGGTGGACGAGGCTGCGCAGCCTGCCAGGCCCAGGGAAGCCGCCAGGGCGGCGGCCATAGAGATGTTTCGAATCTTCGTGTTCATGGGAAAGGTCCTTCTAAACGTAGGGGGGCTGTGCCGTGGGTGATTTGTGTGCGTGGCGCAGTCCGGTTTACGTCCGGCTGATGGACAGGTCGCAGGGCGTGGGGCTCGCGGGAGTGTGGGAGTGCTCGATGACCGGCCCGGTGCGGGCTGCCGGTCCTGGGTGGACGGCGACGCCGGTTTCGTGGGGTGGGTAGACGGTCAGCGCGCCGGCTTTGGCGGAGGGGATGCAGGACGTCCCGGCCTGCATCATCTCGTGACACGAGCCTGAGCAGGAGGTGATGGCGGCGGCGGGAGCACCGGCGACGGGCTGCCCGGAGTCTCTGGCGGCTTCGTGCCCGCTGGCATCGTGGCCGGTAACGCCATGGCCAGCCCCTGCGTGACTGCCCGCAGTGTACCCCTCAACAGTGTGCCCCTCAACAGCGTGCCCCCCAGTCGCCTGCACCGCCGCCGTGTGATTCCCGTGGGCGGCATGGTTCCGGTCATCACGTGCATGCCAAAGAGCCCGGCGATGAGTGCCAGCACGGCCGCTGCCAGGGCGGCGCGCAGGAGGGCGGCGGACACCGTGCGTGCGGTTGCCGTCATGGTGCTGCCTCCTCTCATCGCGCCGCTAACCAGCGTTCCTTGATTCAACGAACCTCGGACGGGTTCAGTTTCACTCGCCGGAGCAGCTGGGCGTTGAGGGCCACCACTATGGTGGAAACGGACATCAGCACTGCACCCGCAGCGGGGGAAAGCACCACGCCGGCGAAGGCCAGGACGCCCGCGGCCAGCGGCACGGACAGGACGTTATAGCCGGTGGCCCACACCAGGTTCTGCCACATTTTCCGGTAGCTGGCGCGGGACAGATCCAGCATGGACAGTACTGCGCGCGGATCGTTCCCGGCCAGGACCACGCCCGCTGATTCCATGGCAACGTCGGTTCCGGCGCCGATGGCGATTCCCACCTCAGCGCGGGCAAGCGCAGGGGAGTCGTTGACGCCGTCGCCCACCATGGCCACCTTCAGGCCGCGGGCCTGGAGTTCGGCCACTTTCTTGTCCTTGTCAGCGGGCAGGACCTCGGCGAACACCTCGTCGATATGCAGGTCCGCCGCGACGGCCTGGGCCACCTGGTGGGCATCGCCGGTGATCATGGCCACCTTGATTCCCCGGTTCTGAAGGGCGGCCACGGCTTGCCGCGACTCCGCCCGCACCGAATCCTCGAGGCTGACCGCCCCGAGGACGGTGCCGCCGTCGAGCACGTGCAGCACGGCCGCGCCGCGGTCCATCCACCCCCGGGTGGAACGCATCAGCTCTTCAGGCTCGACGGCGCCGAGTTCGCGCAGGAGTGCGGGGCCGCCGACGTGGATGGTCCGGCCGCCCACGGTCGCCTGAACGCCGCGGCCCATCAGCGAGCTGAAACCGGTGGCCCGCGGCAGCGTCAGGTTCCGCCCGCGGGCGGCACGGACGATAGCGCGGGCAACGGGATGTTCGCTGTCGGATTCGACGGCGGCGGCCAGTGCCAGCAGGCTGTCAGCGTCCACGCCCGGCGCGGCGGCAACATCCTTCAGGTCAGGTTCCCCGGTGGTCAGGGTGCCGGTCTTGTCGAACAGGACAACGTTGATGGTCCGCATGCGTTCCAGCGCCATCCGGTTCTTGATCAGGACGCCCGCCCGTGCTGCCTGTTCCGTGGAAATCGCGATCACCAGCGGAATGGCCAGGCCCAGGGCATGCGGGCAGGCGATGACCAGCACGGTGACGGTGCGCGTGACGGCCTCCGGCACGCTGCCCAGCAGGCTCCACACAATGAAGGTGATGACGCCGGCCCCGGCGGCAAAGTAGAACAGGCAAGCGGCAGCACGGTCGGCCAGGGCCTGGGCCTTCGAGGATGAGGCCTGGGCTTCGGCCACCAGCCGCTGGATCCCGGCGAGGGCGGTATTTTCGCCGACGGCGGTGACCTGGACGCGGACGCTGTTGTCAGTGGCCACGGTTCCTGCCACCACGGCGTCACCCACCGTCCGGGGGACAGTTTTGGATTCGCCGGTGATCATGGACTCGTCGAATTCGGCCTGACCGTCCACCACCGTCCCGTCGGCCGGCATCCTGGCCCCGGAGCGGACCAGGACGGTATCGCCTTCACGGAGTTCGGACACAGGGACGGTTTCAGTGCCTTCAGCGGTGACGCGTTCGGCTTCGTCGGGCAGCAGCGCAGCGAGGGCATCCAGCGCGCCCTGCGCCGACCCGAGGGCCCGCATTTCGATCCAGTGGCCCAGCAGCATGATGGCCACCAGCAGGGCAAGCTCCCACCAGAAGTCCAGATCGAAGCCGCCGATTCCCAGGCTCGTGACCCAGGATGCCGCGAACGCCACCGTGATGGCCATGCCGATCAGCAGCATCATTCCCGGCTGCCGGTTCTTCAGCTCCTGGACTCCGCCCTTAAGGAACGGCTGGCCTCCGTAGAGGAAGATGACGGTTCCCAGCACGGGCGCAATCCAGGCCGAACCGGGAAACATCGGCGGCATGTAACCGAGCAGGTGCCCCACCATGGGGCTGAAGTAGACCACCGGAACCGAGAGGGCCAGTGTCAGCCAGAAGCGGTTCTTGAACATGGCCGTGCTGTGGCCCGCGTGCTGGCCATGGGCGTGGACGGTGTGGTCATCGTCCGTGTGGTTCTGCGCGGGGTGGTGGGTGTGGGCCGTATGCTCAGGGGTGCCGTGGCCCGGAGCGCTGTGTTGGCTCGGCACGTCCTGACCCTCTACACCCACCTGCCCACCCGAATGGTGGTGATTGTGGTCTTCCATGATTCCTCCTGCGGGATACCCCTGACGCGGGAACGCCGGGGGCTGGCGTGGTGCGGTCAGCGGCGTTCTGCGGCGTCCGCGGCAGTGTTGGGTGCAGCGCTGATGCGTGCAACGCCGTCGCGCGCCCCGCCGTCGGCCATTACGACGGCGGCGGGGGCTGCGGCAGCCGGTGAGCAGCAGCTGCAGCCTGAGGCAGCGGGGATCAAAGGAAGTTGGGGCCGGTTCTCGGCTTCACGCATGTCAGTTCCATTTCTTGACGAAGAAGTGATGGGGCTGGGGTTGAACGGCTGTGATGGCGGTGCGGGGCACCGGCTTGGACATACCAGTTCACTGACAACATCCTCAACATACCCCCAGGGGGTATGCAAGTCAAGGCCTGCGGGGTGTGTTGGAAGCCATAATTGAGGATGTGCTGCCTTCCCCATTGAGGCGCTTTCCGTCCATACTTGGATATTGCTGCATCCCTCAAAGGTGACGGGATGCCGGACGGTGCGTGGAGGTGCCCTCATGGCCAGGCTTGGCAGTCCTATCACGTATTCCAGTGCTCTCGGGGAAGGTGCGTGCCTCGCCGGTACTTTCCACGTGAAGCTTCCGGCGCAAACAGTGGAGTGGTCCGACGGGATGTACCAGGTGCACGGGTACCGGCGCGGCGAGGTGGTGCCGACGCTGGATCTGCTGTTTTCGCACAAGCATCCCGAGGACAGGGAGGGGTGCCAGGACATCGTGGCGACGGTTTCCCAAAGCGGCGGCTACTTCTGCATATACCACCGGATCATCGACGCCCAGGGGCGTATCCGCCATGTGCTGACCTCCGGCGACGCAATCCAGGATGGCGAGGGCAAGGTGACAGCACTGGCGGGCCTCATGCTGGACCTGTCCTCCACTTTGCGGCGCGAGACAGAGCAGGTGGCCCGTGACGCGGTAATTGCAGCCACGGCAACGCGCAGCATCATTGACCAGGCCCGCGGCATTCTGATGGGCCGGCTGTTGATCGGTTCCGAGACTGCCTTCGAGCTGCTGGTCACCACCAGCAGCCACCGCAACATCAAGCTTGCGGCGTTGGCCGCCGAGATTTTGCGCCTGGCCGAACGCCCGGAAGGAACGGTTGCGCTGGATGCGGCCCTGCAGGCAATGCACGCCGTGGCGGAAACGTCTTCCGAAAAGCTCAAGGCCCGCGGCCTCTGGGGCAACCTTGGCTCGATGACCGTGGTTCCAGTGGCGGGAAGCGGTCCAGCCGGTGGCCTCAGCTGAGGATCTGCTCACCGTGGCGCTGCCGGTGGCCGCGTGGCCTTCCCGCCGTCGGGGACAATGGAAGGCATGACCCTCACGACGTTCGCCCTCGTCCGCCATGGCCAGACTGACTGGAATGCGCAGCGCCGGCTCCAAGGAGCTACTGACATTCCCCTGAACGACGTCGGCCGCGACCAGGCGCGCGACGCCGTCGCCGCCCTTGACGGTCTCGAATGGGACGCCGTGGTGTCCTCGCCGCTGAGCCGTGCCGCGGAAACCGCCAGTCTGATTTCCGCGGGGCTCGGGCTCAGCGTGGCCCGGCACGTTCCGGAGCTCACCGAGCGCAGCTTCGGACAAGCGGAAGGCCTGCAGGCCGGCCCCGAGCTGGAGGCGCTGCGCATCCCCGGCGGTTTCCGGGGCGCCGAAAGCGAAGATGAGGCCGCCAGCCGCGGGCTGACGGCGCTGGAAGCTCTGGCGGAGGAGTTCCGCGGCCGCCGGGTTCTGGTGGTCGCCCATGGCACCCTCCTGCGGGTAAGCCTCAGCCGCGCCATCGGCCGGACCCTGCACGGCATTGACAACGCCGTGCTCAACCTGGCCCACCACCACGTCCACGAGGGCTGGCAGCTGGAGTACTACAACGGCGAGCGGCTGGCGGCTGACGTCCGGGCCTGACCCGACAGAGCCACGCGGGGTCACTTCACGCCCAATCAGCCGCCGGAATTGGGCCGGAAGTGACCCCGCGTTGTGGTGGGGGCGCGGGATGTGATGCCTGTCCCAGGGCTGACCTGCGTCGACTCGCAACGTTTGCGCATGATTCGGAATCCGAGTAAGCTGTGGGCCGTGTCACTGACGAGGTGGCACAGCTTTTGATCTGCGGCGGGAGAGTCCTGCCAGTACGTTTAGCAGGCGCCGTAGGAGCAAATCCTCTCCGGGAATCTCTCAGGCCCACGTACCGCCGCGGTTAGGCAACTCTGGAAAGCAGTCCGGCAACGGGCTCACCGACGGTGCAAGCGTCATTCTGTAAAGGCAGGCGGCGCGGAAACTCTCAGGTCCCATACAGAGCGGGGAGGAACCCGAATCAATGTGGCGTACCCAGCGCGCCACCTGAATTATGGAGTTCCTTCATGACCATTCAGTCGTCCCCCACCGTCTTCGCCGACCGGCATATTGGTGCGCGCCGCCAGGCCGATATCGACACCATGCTCAAGGCGGTTGGCTATGACAACGTTGATGGCCTCGTTGACGTTGCCGTCCCCGATTCCATCCGCCAGGCCAAGCCGCTGGCCCTCAAGGACGCCCTGAGCGAGGTTGAAGTGCTGGCTGAGCTGCGGACGCTCGCTGCCAAGAACAAGATGGCTGTGCAGATGATCGGCCAGGGCTACTACGACACCGTCACGCCCGCCGTGATCCGCCGCAACATCCTCGAAGCTCCGGCCTGGTACACCGCGTACACGCCGTACCAGCCAGAGATCTCCCAGGGCCGCCTCGAAGCACTCCTGAACTTCCAGACCATGGTCCAGGACCTCGTGGGCCTGCCCATCGCCAACGCCTCCCTGCTGGACGAAGCCACCGCCGTTGCCGAGGCCGTGCTGATGATGCGCCGCGCGAACAAGAACAAGGCCGCCCACGACGGCAAGACCGTCCTGGACGCGGACGTTCTCCCGCAGACCATCGCCATCGTCAGGGGCCGCGCCGAAGCCCTCGGCTTCGAGGTGGAGGTCGCTGACCTGTCCCAGGGCCTGCCCGAGGGTGACATCAACGGCATCGTCCTGCAGCAGCCCGGCGCGTCCGGCCGCGTGTACGGCCACGCCGCAGTCATCGCCGCCGCCAAGGAACGCGGCGCGCTGGTGACCGTCGCCGCTGACCTGCTGGCGCTGACCCTGATCACCCCTCCGGGCGAGCAGGGCGCGGACATCGCCGTCGGCTCGACCCAGCGCTTCGGTGTGCCGCTGTTCTTCGGCGGCCCGCACGCCGCGTACATGGCCGTCGCGAAGGGCCTGGAGCGTTCCATGCCCGGCCGCCTCGTGGGCGTGTCCAAGGACGACGCCGGCCTCCCCGCCTACCGCCTGGCCCTCCAGACCCGCGAGCAGCACATCCGCCGCGAGAAGG
The DNA here is from genome assembly GCF_040546085.1 of Arthrobacter sp. UYEF21. NCBI lineage: Bacteria > Bacillati > Actinomycetota > Actinomycetes > Micrococcales > Micrococcaceae > Arthrobacter > Arthrobacter sp. UYEF21. Next base: position 55,296 of record NZ_JBEPNF010000020.1, on the reverse strand, counting down.
CCACGTCCAACATCTGCACCGCGCAGGCTCTGCTGGCCATCGTCTCCTCGTTCTACGCCGTCTACCACGGCCCGGACGGCCTGAAGGCGATCGCCGAGCGCGTCAACACGCACGCCCGGACCCTCGCCACCACGCTGAAGGCCGCCGGCCGCGAACTGGCCACCGAGACCTTCTTCGACACCGTCACGGTCAGCGTCCCGGGCAAGGCCGCCAAGGTCATCGCCGCCGCCGAAGCACGCGGGATCAACCTGCGCCACATCGACGATGACACCATCGGCGTCTCCGTGGATGAAACCACGACGCCGGATATTTTGTCCTCGATCGCTGTCGCCTTCGGCGCCGGCCCGGTGGGGGACACGAAGGGCTTTGAACTGCCCGAATCAGCGCTCCGCACCTCCGGCTACATGGAGCACCCGGTGTTCAACACGCACCGTTCCGAGACCCAGCTGCTGCGTTACATCCGCAAGCTGAGCGACCGGGACCTGGCACTGGACCGCACCATGATCCCGCTGGGCTCCTGCACCATGAAGCTGAACGCCACCGCCGAGATGGAAGCCATGTCCTGGCCGGAGTTCGCCTCCATCCACCCGTTCGCCCCGGAATCCCAGACCGTGGGCTGGCGTGAACTGATCAGCGGCCTCGAAGCTGACCTCGCCGAGATCACCGGCTACGACCAGGTCTCCCTGCAGCCGAACGCCGGCTCCCAGGGCGAGCTCGCTGGCCTGCTGGCGATCCGCGGCTACCACCGCTCCAATGGTGACACGCAGCGCAACATCTGCCTGATCCCGGCTTCGGCGCACGGCACCAACGCCGCGTCCGCGGTCCTGGCCGGCATGAAGGTTGTCGTCGTCGCCACCGCACCCGATGGCACCATCGACCACACCGATCTGAACGCGAAGATCGAAGCGAACAAGGACGCCCTCTCGGCGATCATGATCACCTACCCCTCCACGCACGGCGTATACGACGCCGACGTGACCGACATCTGCGACGCGGTCCACGCCGCGGGCGGCCAGGTCTACGTCGACGGCGCGAACCTGAACGCCCTGGTGGGCCTGGCGCAGCCGGGCAAGTTCGGCGGCGACGTCTCGCACCTGAACCTGCACAAGACCTTCTGCATCCCGCACGGCGGCGGCGGACCCGGCGTTGGCCCGGTCGCAGCCAAGGCCCACCTGGCACCGTTCATGCCCGGCGATGCGAACAAGGCAGCCCACGACTCCGGCTCTGCCGGATCAACAGGCGTGGCCATCAGCGCCTCGAACTACGGCTCCGCCGGTGTCCTCCCCATCTCCTGGGCCTACGTGAAGCTCATGGGCGGCGAAGGCCTGACCGAAGCCACCAAGTCGGCGCTGCTGGCGGCCAACTACGTGGCGGCACGCCTGAACGAGTACTTCCCGGTCCTCTACACCGGCGCCGGCGGGCTGGTGGCGCACGAGTGCATCCTGGACCTGCGCGACCTGACGGCGAAGACCGGCGTGACCGCGGAAGATGTGGCCAAGCGCCTCATCGACTACGGTTTCCACGCACCCACCCTGGCGTTCCCGGTAGCTGGCACCCTAATGGTGGAGCCCACCGAGTCCGAGGACCTGGCCGAGATCGACCGGTTCATCGACGCGATGATCACCATCCGCAAGGAAATCGACCAGGTGGCCGACGGCGACTTCACCGTGCAAAACTCCCCGCTGCGCAACGCACCGCACACTGCGGCCGCCGTCGTCAGTTCCGACTGGGCAAAGGAATACACCCGCGAGCAGGCCGTCTTCCCGGTCCACCACCTCAAGCAGGACAAGTACTTCCCGCCCGTGGGCCGCATCGACGGCGCCGCCGGAGACCGCAACCTGATCTGCTCCTGCCCGCCGCTGTCCGAGTTCGAAGACTAAGGATCCCTGACAATGACTGAGAACTACACGGCGCTCTACGAAGAGCACAAGAAACTCGGCGCCTCGTTCACCGATTTCGGTGGCTGGCAGATGCCCCTGAAGTACAGCTCCGAGCTCGCCGAACACCACGCCGTACGCAACGCCGCCGGCCTGTTCGACCTCTCCCACATGGGCGAAGTCTGGGTCACCGGCCCCGACGCCGGTGCGTTCCTGGACTACGCCCTCGTGGGCAAGCTCTCCGCCATCGCGGACGGCAAGGCCAAGTACTCGCTGATCTGCAACGCCGACGGCGGCATCATCGATGACCTCATCACCTACCGGTTCGGTGACGAGAAGTACCTCGTGGTCCCCAACGCGGGCAACGCACCCACCGTTGCTGCTGCGATGGCGGAACGGGCCGGTTCCGGCAAAGAGGGGAACTTCGACGTGAAGGTGGAGGACGCTTCCGCAGCAACCTCCCTGGTCGCGGTCCAGGGTCCCAAAGCCGAGGCCATCCTGCTCAAGCTGACCGACGAGGCCCAGCACGCACTGGTCACCGACCTGAAGTACTACGCGTTCAACGAGCTCACCATCGCCGGCCACAACGTCATCCTGGCCCGCACCGGCTACACCGGCGAAGACGGCTTCGAACTCTTTGTCCCGAACGACGCCGCAGCTTCCCTGTGGGCGTCCATCGCCGCTGCAGGGGAGGAGTTCGGCATCATTCCGTGCGGCCTCGCGGCCCGCGACTCGCTCCGCCTGGAAGCCGGCATGCCGCTGTACGGCAACGAGCTATCTCTGGAGCGTTCACCGTTCGACGCCGGCCTGGGCCCCGTTGTGGCGCTCAAGAGCAAGGAAGGCGACTTCGTGGGCCGCTCCGCCCTGGAAGCTGCCAAGGAAGCCGGATCCAAGCGCAAGCTTGTCGGCCTGAAGGGCCTTGGCCGCCGTGCCGGCCGTGGCGGCTACCCGGTCCTGAAGGACGGCAACGTGGTTGGCGAAGTCACCTCCGGCCAGCCCTCACCCACCCTGGGCTACCCGGTTGCCATGGCCTATGTCGACGTCGAGCAGTCCGAACTGGGCACCGCCCTGGACATCGACCTGCGCGGCAAGGTAGAGCCTTTCGAGGTCATCGCCCTCCCGTTCTACAAGCGCCAGAAGTAGTTTTCGGGTGCCGGATGCCAGCCGCAACGGATCTGCAGCCACCCCACCCGACCACCCACAGATTTCAAACGTAAGGAACACACATGGCTAAGGTTGCCGCTGAACTGAAGTACTCCGCCGAGCACGAGTGGATTTCCACTGATGGCTCTGGCCCGTCCGTTGTTGGCGTGTCCGCCGTTGCCGCCGAGGCACTGGGCGACATCGTCTACGTGGACCTGCCCGAGGTTGGCTCCACCGTCACTGCTGGCGAGACGTGTGGCGAGATCGAGTCCACCAAGTCCGTTTCTGACCTGTACTCCCCGGTCACCGGCGAGGTCACGGAAATCAATGATGGCGCCGTGAGCGATCCCGCACTGATCAACTCCGATCCGTACGGTGCCGGCTGGCTGTTCAAGGTCACCGTCGAGTCCGAGGGCCCGCTGCTGTCCGCGCAGGAATACGCGGAAGCAAACGGTGGCGAGCTGTGAGCGCCGCTGCAGCAGGCACCGCAGTCTTTGAGCAGGTAGTCTCCGCCAGCCTGGATGCCGACCTGTCGGTCCTGGACCCGGAAATCGCGGTCAAGATCGACGACGAACTGGGCCGCCAGCGTGATGGCCTGGAGATGATCGCCTCGGAGAACCACACCGCCGTTGCGGTCATGCAGGCCCAGGGCTCGGTCCTGACCAACAAGTATGCCGAGGGCTACCCGGGCAAGCGCTACTACGGTGGCTGCGAGCACGTGGACGTCATCGAGCAGCTGGCCATCGACCGCGTCAAGGCCCTGTTCGGTGCCGAGTTCGCCAACGTGCAGCCGCACTCCGGCGCACAGGCCAATGCTTCAGTCATGCACGCGCTGATCAAGCCGGGCGATACCATCATGGGCCTGAATCTGGCTCACGGCGGTCACCTCACCCACGGCATGCGCATCAACTTCTCCGGCAAGCTCTACAACGTGGTCCCCTACCAGGTCCGCGAAGACACCCACACCATTGACATGGCCGAGGTGGAGCGCCTGGCGCTGGAGACCAAGCCGCAGCTCATCGTTGCCGGCTGGTCGGCGTACGCCCGCCAGCTGGACTTCGCCGAGTTCCGCCGGATCGCCGATCTGGTGGGTGCGTACCTGATGGTGGACATGGCGCACTTCGCCGGCCTGGTGGCGGCTGGCCTGCACCCGAGCCCGGTGCCGCACGCCCACGTTGTCACTTCCACCACGCACAAGACCCTCGCCGGTCCGCGCGGCGGCATTATCCTCTCCAACGATCCCGCGATCGCCAAGAAGATCAACTCCGCTGTCTTCCCGGGCCAGCAGGGCGGCCCGCTGGAGCACGTCATCGCCGGCAAGGCTGTGGCCTTCAAGATCGCCGCATCACCGGAGTTCAAGGAACGCCAGGAGCGCGTCCTGGCGGGCGCCAGCATCCTGGCCGACCGCCTGGTCCAGCCGGACGTCACCGCCAAGGGCATCAACGTGATCTCCGGCGGCACCGACGTGCACCTGGTCCTGGTTGACCTGCGCAACTGCGAGCTCGACGGCCAGCAGGCCGAGGACCGCCTGGCCGCGATTGACATCACCGTCAACCGCAACGCCGTGCCGTTCGACCCGCGCCCGCCGATGGTCACCTCCGGCCTGCGCATCGGCACCCCCGCCCTGGCCACCCGTGGCTTCGGCGAGGCTGCGTTCCGTGAAGTTGCGGACATCATCGCCGAGGCATTGATTGCCGACGCCGACGCGGACCTTTCCGGCCTGCGTCACCGGGTCGAGGCACTCGCCGCCGCCCACCCGCTTTACCCGTCAGTCGCCAACGTCAGCTGACGCAGTTTTTGTCCAGATAATGGGTCTTTTCAGCTGATTTAGGCCTGTTATCTGGACAAAAACTCCTGATTTGTACGCGATTTTTTAGTTAGGAAACGCACATGGCCGTTGGCGTCTTTGATTTGTTCTCCGTCGGGATCGGACCGTCGAGCTCGCACACTGTTGGGCCCATGCGGGCTGCTGCTGTGTTCGCCGAAGAACTTCGGGGCGCCGGTGTCCTGGAGAAGGTGGCGGGACTGCGGGTGGACCTGTACGGGTCGCTCGCCGCAACAGGCCACGGCCATGGCACCATGACGGCCATCCTGCTGGGCCTGGAGGGGTTCCACCCCGAAAAGATCCTGCCGGCCGAGGTGGAGGAGCGGCTCGCCGCGATTGCCGAAACCGGGATGCTGCAGCTCGCCGGCGCCGGTGAAGGGGGAGGCGTGCAGCTTCCCTACGGTGTGACGGACATGATCCTGCGCCCGCTGACCGTCCTGCCGCGGCACACCAACGGCATGACCTTCACGGTCTCGGACAAAAATGGCGAGGCCCTGCACAAGGCCACGTTCTTCTCCGTGGGCGGCGGCTTCATTATCCGCGAAGGCGAGGAAGACGCTGCCCTGAAGGAACTCGACGAGTCCAAAAAGGAACTCCCGCTGCCGTTCCGTACGGCCGCTGAACTCCTGGGCCGCTGCCAGTCCAAGGGCCTGTCCATCGGCGAGATCATGTTCGTCAACGAACGCGCCTCCCGCAGGGAGGAAGAGATCCGCGAAGGGCTGCTGCACATCTACTCCGTAATGGAGGAGTGCGTGGAAGTCAGCCTCAAGCGCGAGGGGCTGCTGCCCGGCGGACTGAAGGTCCGCCGTCGTGCGCCTGACTGGCACGAACGCCTCCTCAAGGAGGATAAGGACCGGGACCCCAAGTACTGGCAGGAATGGGTGAACCTGATCGCCCTGGCGGTCAACGAGGAGAACGCGTCCGGCGGCCGGGTGGTCACCGCCCCCACGAACGGCGCCGCCGGGATCATCCCCGCGGTCCTGTATTACGCACTGCATTTCGCACCCGGGATGGACAAAGCCACGCAGGAAGACCGCGACGACGTTGTGGTCAAGTTCCTCCTCACGGCCGGTGCCATCGGGGTGCTTTACAAGGAACAGGCGTCCATTTCGGGCGCCGAGGTGGGCTGCCAGGGTGAGGTGGGCTCGGCATCGTCGATGGCGGCGGCAGGGCTCGCGGAGGTCATGGGCGGCACACCCCAGCAGGTGGAGAACGCCGCGGAAATCGCGATGGAACACAACCTGGGCCTGACGTGCGATCCGATCGGCGGCCTGGTGCAGGTTCCCTGCATCGAGCGGAACGCCATCGCGGCGGCGAAAGCCATCAACGCGGCAAAGATGGCGCTCTGGGGGGACGGTACCCACCGGGTGTCGCTGGACGAGGTGATTGTGACGATGCGGGAAACCGGCAGGGACATGAGCTCCAAGTACAAGGAAACAGCCATGGGCGGCCTCGCCGTCAACGTCGTGGAATGCTAAGGAAAGAGTACTGATGACATTGGCACCAGAAGGCCGGAAGCTGCTGCGCGTTGAGCAGCGTAACGCGGCTGTACCCGTGGAGCGGAAGCCGGAGTGGATCAAGGCCAAGGTCCAGATGGGTCCTGAGTATGTCCAGCTCAAGAACCTGGTGAAGAAGGAAGGCCTGCACACGGTGTGTGAGGAGGCCGGCTGCCCCAACATTTTCGAGTGCTGGGAAGACAAGGAAGCCACGTTCCTCATTGGCGGTTCCGAGTGCACCCGGCGCTGTGATTTCTGCCAGATCGATACCGGCAAACCCTCCCCGGTGGACATGTTTGAACCCACGAAGGTGGCCCGCTCGGTCCAGGCCATGCAGCTGCGCTACGCCACCGTCACCGGTGTGGCCCGTGACGACCTCGCCGATGAGGGTGTGTGGCTGTACGCCGAGACGGTCCGGAAGATCCACGAGCTGAACCCCGGTACCGGTGTGGAGTTGCTGATCCCGGACTTCTCCGGCAAGCCCGAGCACATTGCGGCGATCTGCGATTCCAAGCCGGAGGTCTTCGCCCACAACGTCGAAACGGTGCCCAGGATCTTCAAGCGGATCCGGCCCGCGTTCCGGTACGACCGGTCCCTGGATGTCATCACGCAGGGCCGGAAGCTGGGCATGGTCACCAAGTCCAACCTGATCCTGGGCATGGGCGAGACCCGCGAGGAAATCTCCGAGGCCCTGCGGGACCTGCACGAGGCCGGCTGTGACCTGATCACCATCACCCAGTACCTGCGCCCGTCCGAACGGCACCTGCCGGTGGACCGCTGGGTCAAGCCCCAGGAGTTCGTGGACCTGCAGAACGAGGCCGACGAGCTCGGCTTCCTCGGTGTCATGAGCGGCCCGCTGGTCCGGTCCTCCTACCGTGCCGGCCGGCTTTGGGCCACCGCGATGCGTAAGAAGGGCTGGGAAATCCCCGCCGAACTCGCCCACATCGAGTCCTCCGGCAGCACCCGCCAGGAAGCCAGCTCACTGCTGGCCGCCCACGCCAGCTGACCCGCGCCGATATCCAGAAACGGACCAAAGATGTTCCCTACGAGAATCGAAATCATCCCGTCAACCGGGATTGCCGAGCAGGTCCAGGCCAATGTCCCGCTGACCACCACGCTGACCATGACATGCCTGCCCCACCACGGCATCGAACGGACCATGCACGCCTCAGTGGAACTGGCCACGCTGGGCTACAACGTCATCCCGCACCTGGCCGCCCGCAGCCTGCAGAGCCGGTCGGAGCTGACCGGCGTCCTGCGGGACTGCGACGTCGCCGGCATCCGCGAGGTGTTTGTGATCGGCGGTGACCGGAAGAATGCGGCCGGCCCGTACGAGTCAGCCCTGCCGCTGCTCGAAGATATCGCCCAGTACACCGGCGGCCTCATGCGAGCAGGCGTGGCCGGCTACCCGGAAGGCCACCCGTCGGTGGCCGCCCTTGACCTGGTGGACGCGCTCGTGGCCAAGCAGCACCTGGCCACCCATGTTGTCACCCAGATGTGTTTTTCCGCCCCGAAAATCCTGGACTTCGCGGCGCTCCTGCGCCGCGAAGGCGTGGACCTGCCCGTCTGGGCTGGCGTGGCGGGGTCCGTCCCGCGGACCAAACTGGTCAACCTGGCCACGCAGATCGGGGTCGGAAGTTCCCTGAAGTTCCTTAGCCGCAAAGGCCCGCTGGCGCGCAAGCTCCTCAGCGGTGACCGCTACTCACCCAACACCCTGGTGGCCGCGCTGGAGTCCCAGCCCGGCATCGCAGGGATCCATCGTTACAGTTTCAACAACCTGGACACGGTCCCCAACGACGTGGCCGCGTCTTCCACCGAAGCACTCCAGCCAGCATTTATTCGAGGAGCAGCACGTGAGCACTAAAACCATCACCACCCCGGGCGCCCCGCCCCACCTGGAGCGGCAGCTCAGCAACAGGCACATCCAGCTGATCGCCATTGGCGGCGCCATCGGCACCGGCCTGTTCATGGGCTCCGGCAAAACCATCTCGGCCGCCGGCCCGTCCGTCATCTTCGTCTACATGATCATAGGCTTCATGCTGTTCTTCGTCATGCGGGCCATGGGCGAACTCCTGCTGTCCAACCTGAACTACAAGTCCTTCAGCGATTTCGCCGCTGACCTGCTGGGCCCCTGGGCTGGCTTCTTCACCGGCTGGACCTACTGGTTCTGCTGGGTGATCACCGGCATCGCGGACGTCATCGCCATCGCCGCCTACTCGGAGGAACTCTGGCCGGGGGTGCCGCTGTGGATCCCGGGCATTGCCACCGTGATCATCCTGCTGGTCCTGAACCTCGCTACGGTGCGGGCATTCGGTGAGACCGAGTTCTGGTTCGCGCTGATCAAGATCATCGCCATTGCGGCCCTGATCATTGTGGGCCTGTTTATGATCTTCAGCGGTTTCCAGTCCGACGCCGGCCCTGCCACCTTCACCAACCTGTGGAGCCACGGCGGCATGTTCCCGAACGAATTCATGGGCTTCGTGGCTGGCTTCCAGATCGCCGTCTTCGCGTTTGTGGGCATCGAACTCGTGGGCACCACAGCAGCCGAGGCCAAGGACCCGGAGAAGAACCTGCCCAAGGCCATCAACTCCATCCCCATCCGCGTCCTGCTCTTCTACGTAGGCGCCCTCATTATCCTCATGTCCGTGACGCCCTGGACCCAGTTCCAGGCCGGCCACAGCCCGTTCATCGCCATGTTCTCCCTGGCCGGCCTCGGCGCCGCGGCCACCATCGTGAACCTGGTGGTGCTCAGCTCGGCCATGTCCTCGGCCAACTCCGGCATTTACTCCACCTCCCGCATGGTCTACGGCCTGGCCCAGGAGGGCGACGCCCCCAACGTGTTCAGCAAGCTGTCCCGCCGCAAGGTCCCGCAGAACGCGCTGTTCCTCTCCTGCGTCCTGCTGCTCTCCGGCGTCATCCTGATGTACGCGGGCAAGGACATCGGCAAGGCCTTCGACATGGTCACCACCGTGTCCGCCGTCTGCTTCGTGTTCGTCTGGTCCATCATCCTGGCCAGCTACCTGAAGTTCCGGTCACGCCGCCCGCACCTGCACGATGCCTCCAAGTACAAGATGCCCGGCGGCGTCCCCATGGTCTGGGTGGTCTTCGCGTTCTTCGCCTTCGTCCTGTGGGCACTGACCACGCAGCCGGACACCCTCGTGGCACTGCTGGTCACGCCCTTCTGGTTCATCATCCTCGGCGTCGCCTGGTTCATCCTGCGCAAGCGACCCACCCACCTGGCCCGCTACGCGGAGTTCCAGACGGACCTGGCCGGCGAGAAGGTCGTGGCCGACGAGAAGGCGCAGGCGGCCGAGAAAGCTGCACGGGGGCGCTAAGTGGAAACCGAACATGTACTGACCGTCAACTGCGCCGAGTCCCCGGGCATCGTGCACGCGATTACCGGGTTCCTGCTGGACCACGACTGCGACATCATCGACACCAAGCACTTCGGTGACCGCCAGGCGCAGCAGTTCTTCATGCGGGTGCACTTCGCCGCCGGGAAGAAGTCCTTCAGCACCGAGGAACTGCGCCGGGACTTCGAGCCGCTGGCCGGGGAGTGGGCCATGAACTGGCAGCTGGAACCGCACGGCCGCAAGCGCCGCGTCCTGGTGATGGTGTCCAGGTTCGGGCACTGCCTCAACGACCTCCTGTTCCGGGCCCGCACAGGTGACCTCCCGGTGGAAATCGTGGCCGTGGTCTCCAACCACACGGACCACGAGGAACTGGTCAAGTGGCACAACATCCCGTTCTTCCACCTGCCGGTCACCAAGGAGACCAAGCCGGCGCAGGAAGCGCGGCTGCTGGAGCTCGTGGATGAGTTCGACGTGGAACTGGTGGTCCTGGCCCGCTACATGCAGGTCCTCAGCGATGAGCTGTCGGCCAAGCTGACCGGAAAAACCATCAACATCCACCACTCGTTCCTGCCCAGTTTCAAGGGGGCCAAGCCCTACCACCAGGCCTACGACCGCGGCGTGAAGACCGTGGGTGCCACCGCGCATTACGTCAACGCCGAACTGGATGAGGGGCCCATCATCGCCCAGCAGGTCATCGAGGTGGACCACACCCACACCGCCGAGGATCTGGTGCGGGTGGGCCGCGACGCGGAGTGCAGGGCGCTCAGCAACGCGGTGCGGTGGCACTGTGAGGGCCGGGTCATGCTCGACGGCGGGCGGACAGTCATTCTGCGCTGACCGTCCTGCGCGTCCCCACCCAACTAGGTCGCAGTACATGCTGTTATGAACGCTAATAACGACATGTGCTGCGACCTACATTTTGGGGGAGTGGGGTGGGGTGCGCAGCTTCAGGCGCGGGGTTTGAAGTGGGTGGCCGGGATTCCGCCGGGCATGTCCAGCAGGAGGCTTTCGGCGACGTCGCGGATCCTGAGGTTTCGTTGCGTCGAAGCCTGCGTCAGCATCTGGAGCGCTTCCTCGTGGGAGCGCCGGTCCCGTCCCATGATGACCCCGCAGGCGATATCGACCGCCGTGCTGCTGGTCATCGCCGCCCGGTTCGCCGCGGACACGGCCAGGTCTGCCCGGTACTTCAGCGCCAGGCGGAGGCTCCTGGCCGCGACGTCGGCGAAGACCAGCACGTTGGCTGCGACGCCGGGAGTGAACACGTTCGCTGTGGCGGAATAGAGCGTCAGCGCGGCGCTGTAACCGCGCTCCAGCCGCAGCGGCATTGCTGCGGCGGAGTGGAAACCGGCCGCTGTGAGGCTGCCTGGGTATTCGGGCCAGCGCGTGTCCGGGCAGTGGCCGTTGAGGACGATGGACAATCGGCCCCGCAGTGCGCGCGCCGTGGGCCCCTGCCCGGTGCGTTGATCCCAGCGGGAAAGCTCGACGCCGGTGCCTTCCGTGTTTGCCACCGTGCACGGTGTGCCCTCCGGCCGCACCAGCGTCACGGTGCCCTCCACCGGCGTCCCGGCAAGATCGCTGACGGCCGCGGCCGCGATCCGGGCAAGGTCCGCAGCCAGGGCGGCTTCCGAGTGCCCGTGGATATCGAGCAGGGCTCCGGAGCCGGAGCCAGGCCAGGTCTTATGTTGTTCAATTAGCACGCGCCAAACCCCCAAAGTCGGTACTCGCCCATCGTAGGCAGGCGCCGCGGGGGAGCGCACGAGTAGCGTGTACTCGCTTTTTTCGCGGGCTCTTCCCAGCCCGCCTTTATACGTTTCGAATAGTTGGTAAGTTTCGTGCGAAACGTTAGATTCCGGCTGAGCTTCAGGCTGCATTCTGGGCGTGGCAAGCTATACGGTTGACTTCACCGGTGGAGCAGCCAAAGGGATCCGTGAGCAGTCCCGCTAAGCGGAAGCGCGCTTGGCGGGGATCTCCTGGATGACCCAGCGGTTGCCGTCCGGGTCGCTGAAGTAGGCGAAGGCGAACCCGCCCATGTCCTGGGCTTCGCTGACGGGCGCGCCGCGGCGGACCAGTTCAGTGCGGGCCTCGGCCATGTCCGGCACCACCAGCTGCAGGCCTTCGAGGCTGCCGGGAACCATGCCGGTCATGCCGGTGCCGATCACAATGGATGCGGCCGAGCCTGGCGGGGTGAGCTGGACAACCCGCATCCCGGGAATGTGTTCCACGTCGTGGTCGAGCGCAAAGCCGAGCTGGTCAGTGTAGAAGGCTTTGGCCCGGTCCACGTCGGAGACGGGCACCTGCACAACCTCGAGTCGGAGTTCCATGTCCGCCACCCTACGGCAAAGCTACTTTTCGAAGTAGGTGGCGGGTTCCTCGCCCGAGATTTTCCGGACGATCTCCTCGGCAACGTCCCGGAGCTTCTGGTTCCGGTGGCTGGAGACGTTGATCAGGATGTCCATGGCTTCGGTCTGGCTGCAGCGGTTTTGGCCCATGACGATGCCGCAGGCCAGATTGATGGCGGTGCGGCTCACCATCGCGGCCGCGAGGTCGTCGGCGGTACCTTCGGCGGTGGCCACCCTGATGGCGAGGCCGACGGCGGCGCGCGCCATCCGCGCGAACCTGGACGCTTCGGCGATGGCGGCTTCGGTGAAGACGCCCGTGGTGGGTGCGAAGAAGTTAAGGGCGGCGGTGGCACCTTCGCTGAGGTCCAGCGGTATGCCGAGGGCGCTCAGGCAGCCCTCTTCGATGAGGCGCGCCTGGTAAGTGGGCCACCGGGGATCCGTGTGGACATCGGCCAGGAGGACGGGTGCGTTGATCTTCAGCGCCTCGATGCAGGGGCCCTCGCCCACTTGCTGTTCGATCCGGTCCAGGTGGATGGCCCTTTCGGTGCTGCCGCCCACCGTGGAGGTCTTCTTGTTGTGTTTGAGGGTGACGCCGCATTCGAGCGCAGTGCCGGTCACACGGCTGATCGAGGACGCGGCGATGATGGAGAGCCCGCCCAGGAAATCGGCCACTGACCGCGTGCCGATGATCAGGTCCTGCAGCTCAAGGAGCATTTCGTGTTCGGGGGAAATGGTCATGCCCAAATCTAGGCCGATCAGGAAGTGCCCACAAGTTGCAAGGGACGTACGACGCCGGTAACCGGTTCGGGTGCCTCAACCCGCCTTTCAGGGGAGGGAACTGAATTTTTCGGCTTGGGTTTTGCTGCCCTGGACGATGATCTGGTCGTCGTCGTAGAGGACGGTCTGCGCCGTGGTGTGGCCCCAGGTGCCGCCCAGGCGTTTGTAGGCAACGATAGTGACCCCGTACCTGTCCCGGAGTCCCAGGACTCCGAGGGGCCGGTCCCTGGCCTCGCTGGGCGGGCTGGTGCGGACCATCACGAAGTCGTCTTCAAACTCGACGTAGTCCAGGATGCCGCCGCGGACCAGGTGCGCCACCCGTCTGCCCATGTCGTGCTCCGGGCGGATGACGTGCTCCACGCCGAGCTGGTCGAGGATTTCCGCGTGGGGTTCGGAAATGGCCTTGGCCCAAATCTGCGGATGGTTAAATTTCAGCAGCCGCGACGTGGTCAGGATGCTGGCCTCGATGTCCGTGCCAATGCCCACAACGGCCCGGTCAAACTCGTGCACGGACAACTGGCGCAGGACTTCCTCCCGGGTCGAGTCGGCGCGGACCACGTGTGTGAGGAGGCCATTGAACGACTGAACGATGTCCTCGTTCGCGTCGATGCCCAGCACTTCGGTGCCCTGGGCTTCCAGTTCCAGGGCGAGTGAGCCGCCGAAGCGGCCCAGCCCGATGACTGCCACGGACCCCGCCTCGGCGAGGCGTCCCGGGGCACGGGAGAACATTTTCCTAGCCAATGAGGGGCCTTTCTTTCGGGTATTCGTAAAGCACGGGTCGTGGGCGGACCGCCAGGGCAACGCCGAGCGTCACCGGGCCCAGCCGTCCAATGAACATCAGCAGGATGAGGACGACCTGCCCTGCCGGGGGCATCGCGGCGGTGATGCCGGTGGAGAGTCCTACGGTGGCGAAAGCCGAGATCACTTCAAACAGAATTTTCTCCTGCCCGAAGTCGGTGATCAGCATCAGGAACATGGTGGCGCCCACCACCAGGGCAAGGGCCAGCAGCACCACTGTGATGGCCTGGCGGTGGACTGCGCGGGAGAGCCGCTTTCCGAAGACGTTCACGGCGGTGTCGCCGCGCAGTTCCGTGGTGAGGATGAACAGCAGGACGGCAAAGGTGGTGATTTTCAGGCCACCGGCTGTGCCGGCGGGCCCGCCGCCGATAAGCATAAGGATGTCCATGCCGAGCCAGGACACGGGGTGCATCTGCCCGATGTCGATGCTGTTGAAACCGGCGGTGCGGGTAACGACGGATTGGAAGAACCCGGCCAGGACGCGTCCCCCGGGCTGAAAGGCGCCCAAGGTAGCCGGGTTGGCCCATTCCACGGCTGTCAGGAACACGGTGCCGGTGGTGAGCAGGACCACGGTGCCGGCCAGGACCAGTTTCGTGTTCATGCTCCAGTGGACCGGGGTGCGGTACCTGCGCCGCAGTTCGAAAAGCACGGGGAAGCCGAGGCCTCCGATGATGACGGCGAACGCGATGGGCAGGCACACCCAGGGGTCTGCGGCGAAGCCCATGAGGTTGTCCGAGTACAACGCGAAACCGGCATTGTTAAAGGAGGACACCGAGTGGAAGATGCCGTGCCACAGCGCCTCAGCCAGGGGATAGCCGTACCCGGCCATGAAGCGGACCGTGAGGATCCCGGCAAGCAGGAGTTCCGTAACCGCGGTAATAATCAGGACGCCCAGCAGCACGTGCCGCACATCGCCAAAGCCGGTGCTTTTGGTTTCCGCCGCTGTGGTCATGCGGGACCGCAGCCCCAGCCGGCGGGCCATCAGCACTCCCAGCAGCGTGCCGAAGGACATCACGCCGAAGCCGCCCACCTGGATGAGCCCGAGGATCACCGCGTGCCCGAAACCGGTCCAGAACACGGGCGTGTCCACGGTGATCAGACCGGTGACGCAGACCGAGGACGTCGCAGTGAACAGGGCTTCCAGGAAGCTGGCGCCGCCAGGGCCCTGTTTGGCAGCCGGCAGCATCAACAACCCCGTACCGACGGCGATCGCGGCCGCGAAGCCCAGGACAATCACCTGGGCCGGGTGTCTGGGGGCCAGCGCTTCAGTGGCTTTGGCTGTCCGGGACAAGGAGGCGCTCAGGGCCGTCCATGTGCGCCCGCTCAGCACAGAGGGACTATTCGCCGCAGAGCGGGCAGGGCATGCATAGCGGTCAGGCTATCAGGGGTGCAGCAAAATACCGGACCGGGCCCGGTCTGGGGCAGAATGCGTTTATGACCAATGACGCTATTCGGCCTGTCTATTTCCTTTCGGACAGCACCGGCATCACCGCGGAAACGCTCGGCAATACCTTGTTGACGCAGTTCCCCGAGAACAACTTTGACCGCATCACGGTGCCTTTCATCACCACCGTCGAACAGGCCATGACCGTGGTGGACAGCATCGACAAACTGGTGGGCACAGGCCTGCGGCCGATCGTGTTTTCCACCGCCGTCAGCAGCGACATCAGACAGGCCATTGCCACCTGCCAGGGGATCATTGTGGATCTCATCGGGACGCATGTGGGTCAGCTGGAGCAGGGCCTCGGTGCCGCGGCCAGTGCTGTGCCGGGCAGGGCCCACGGCCTGGGCAACGCGGAGCGGTACCAGTCCCGGATGGCCGCCGTCGAGTACGCCATGGAACACGACGACGGGCAGAGCCTGCGGGCGCTGGAAAAGGCGCAGGTGATCCTGGTGGCGCCGTCCCGCTGCGGCAAGACACCCACCACTATGTATCTGGCACTCCAGCACGGCATCTTCGCCGCGAACTTCCCGCTGGTGGACGAGGATTTCGAGCGTGAAGGGCTGCCCAAGCCGCTCCGGCCGTTTGTTGAGAAATGTTTTGGGCTGTCCTCCAACCCCCTGCGTCTGAGCCAGATCCGCACCGAACGACGCCGGGGCTCGCCCTATGCGTCGTTGCGGCAGTGTGGCTTCGAGCTGCGCAGCGCCGAGGAGTTGTACGTTTCCCACCGGATTCCGTATTTGAATTCGGCGTCGGTATCCGTGGAGGAAATGGCGGCCACCATTCTCCAGCGCATGAATCTCAAGCATTAGAGAAATTTTTCACAAATCCACTGTGGCGCATATCATGTGGAATGAGCGCACGCAAAATGTCACTGTAGACATGATTCGCGCCCACCTGCCGGCCACAGCCGCGGGCGGGGCGGCGCCCCCGCATGCCACCCTCTGCAAAGGAGCAGTAATTATGACAACAGATATCCTGTGGTTCTCAGAACTTGGGCTCAAAGACCTGGACCGGGTGGGCGGCAAGAACGCCTCCCTCGGGGAAATGGTGCAGAACCTGACCTCCGCCGGCGTCCAGGTCCCGGACGGCTTCGCCACCACTGCCGATGCCTACCGCACCTTCCTGGCGGACTCCGGCCTGGACCAGAGGATCGCTGACCGGCTGGTTGGCCTGGACACCGACGACGTGACCGCCCTCGCCGCTGCCGGCCAGGAAATCCGCACCCTCATGCGCGAGACGCCCTTCCTGCCGGACTTCGAAAAGCAGATCCGGGACGCTTACCAGCAGCTGGTGGAGAAGCACGGCGGCTCCGCGGACCTGTCCTGGGCCGTCCGTTCCAGCGCCACGGCGGAAGACCTCCCGGATGCCTCCTTCGCCGGCCAGCAGGAAACCTTCCTGAACGTCCGGGGCATCGAGAACATCCTGCTCGCCATCCGGGACGTGTTCGCGTCCCTGTACAACGACAGGGCCATCGCCTACCGCGTGCACCACAAGTTCGAGCACGCCGAGGTTGCCCTCTCCGCCGGCATCCAGCGCATGGTGCGTTCCGACGTCGGGGCTTCCGGCGTCATGTTCACCATGGACACGGAGTCCGGGTTCCAGGACGCCGTATTTGTCACGTCCTCCTACGGCCTCGGCGAGGCCGTGGTCCAGGGTGCGGTGAACCCCGACGAGTTCTACGTGTACAAGCCTTCACTTGAGGCCGGCCGTCCCGCCATCCTCAAGCGCGGACTGGGCGAGAAGGCCCTCCAGATGACCTACACGAACAGCCAGGAGATCGGCCGCACCATCGACTTCGTGCCGGTGGAGGCCTCGCTGCGGAACCGCTTCAGCCTCAGCGACGCCGACGTCGAGCAGCTCGCCCGGCACGCGGTCGCCATTGAAAACCACTACGGCCGCCCCATGGACATTGAATGGGGCAAGGACGGGATCGACGGCGGCCTCTACATCCTGCAGGCCCGCCCGGAAACCGTGCAGTCGCGCAAGTCCGCCGGCAACCTGAGCCGTTTCCGCCTCAACGGCGCCAGCCGGGTACTGGCCGAAGGCCGCGCCATCGGCCAGCGTATCGGTGCCGGCAGCGTCCGCATCCTGACTGCGATCGACCAGATGGCTGCCTTCAAGACCGGCGATGTCCTCGTGGCCGATATGACGGACCCGGACTGGGAACCGATCATGAAGCGTGCCTCCGCCATCGTCACCAACCGCGGCGGACGCACGTGCCACGCGGCCATCATCGCGCGCGAACTGGGGATTCCCGCCGTCGTCGGTACCGGGGATGCCACTTTTGTCCTCTCCGACGGCGTGGACGTGACCGTGTCCTGCGCCGACGGCGAGACCGGCACCATCTACGAAGGTCTCCTGGACTTCAGCGTTGATGAAACCGAGATCACCTCGCTGCCCGAGGCCCCGGTCAAGGTCATGATGAACGTGGGGACCCCGGAGCAGGCGTTCACATTCGCGCAGCTGCCCAACCATGGCGTGGGCCTGGCGCGGCTGGAATTCATCATCAACCGCCAGATCGGCATCCACCCCAAGGCGCTCCTGGACCTGGACGCCCAGCCGGCGGATGTGGCCGCGGAAATCCGGGAACGGATTGCCGCGTACAGCAGCCCGCGCGACTTCTACATCAAGCGCCTGGCGGAGGGTGTGTCCACCATCGCGGCGGCGTTCGCGCCGAATCCGGTGATTGTGCGCATGTCCGACTTCAAGTCCAACGAGTACGCCAACCTCATCGGCGGACCGGCCTACGAGCCGCACGAGGAGAACCCGATGCTCGGTTTCCGCGGCGCCTCACGGTACCTGGATCCGTCCTTCCGCGACTGCTTCGACCTCGAGTGCGAGGCACTGTCCTTCGTCCGCAACGAGATGGGCCTGACCAACGTCAAGCTGATGATCCCGTTCGTGCGGACCCTGGACGAGGCCCGCGGCGTTATCGAGCTGCTGGCGGAGAACGGACTGGTCCGGGGCGAGAACGGCCTTGAGGTGATCATGATGTGCGAGATCCCGTCCAACGCGCTGCTGGCGGACGAGTTCCTGGACCACTTCGACGGCTTCTCCATCGGCTCGAACGACATGACCCAGCTGGCCCTGGGCCTGGACCGGGATTCCGCGACTGTCGCGGCCGGGTTCGATGAACGCGATCCTGCCGTCAAGAAGCTCCTGAGCATGGCCATCAAGGCCTGTAAGGCGCGCGGCAAGTACGTGGGCATCTGTGGACAGGGTCCCAGCGACCACGCCGACTTCGCCGAGTGGCTGGTGGGGGAAGGCATCGATTCCGTCTCCCTGAACCCGGACACCGTGGTGGACACCTGGCTCCGGCTCGCCGGCGCCCCGGTGGTTGCGCCTGCCTAAGTCCGGTGATGGAGCCATCCGGTGAGTGAGCTTGTCGAAATCCAGGGATTACGACAAGCTCACTCGTCCTCAGCCCGCCCGGTGGTTGAGCGTAGGCGTCCGGTGGTTGAGCCTGTCAAAAGCTCATAGCCCAACCACCGTTCGCTAGCTCATGCCTGGTTGATGCGGATCATGTTGCCGGAGGGGTCGCGGAAGGCGCAGTCGCGCGGACCCCAGGGCTGGTCGATCGGTTCCTGCAGGACTTCGGCGCCGGACGCGCGGAGCTTTTCGAATGTGGAGTCCAGGTTGTCCGTGGTGAACACGAGCATGGGCATCACGCCCTTGGTGAGCAGCTCCTGGATGGCGTCCCCGTCGGCCTGGGAGCGGCCGGCGTGCGGAGGGGACAGGACCAGCTCGAGGCCGGGCTGCGCGGCGCTGCCCAGGGTGACCCAGCGCTGGCCGTCCGAGCCGACGTCGTTCTTCACTTCGAAGCCAAGGGCGTCGCGGTAGAACGGGAGGGACTCGTCGACATCGTTGACGGTGACGGGTGCGTACTTCAATGAAATGTTCATGCCATTCACGCTATTTCAGAGAGGGCGCGGGCGCTTCTTCAATCCTGCTCGACTTCCGCGCGGGGCGGGTGCGCTGGCGGGCGATGCACGATGGCATGGCTTTCACCGCGTGGTGCTCGCGGGCCCGGTAGGCGCTGGGGGTCATGCCGACGATCTCGGTGAACCGGGAGCTGAAGGAACCCAGCGACGTGGAGCCCACCTCCATGCAAGCATCGGTGACGCTGGCACCGGCGCGGAGCAGCGCCATGGCGCGTTCGATCCGCCGGGTCATCAGGTAGTTGTAGGGCGTCTCACCGTAGGCGGCCTTGAACTGGCGGGAGAAATGCGCCGCGGACATCAGCGCGCCGGCGGCCATGGTGGGCACGTCCAGCGGCTTGGCGTACTCGCGGTCGATCAGGTCACGGGCCCGGCGCAGATGTGCCAGGTTGGCCAGTTCCTGTGGGGTCATGACGCCATTCTAGTGGTGGCCCGGCCCCGGTGGTTGAGCAGGCCGCGCGGGGATTACACCAGAGGCTGGACAAATAGGACACGTTTTACTTTCTTAATTGCCCACAGGCTGGTGTACTCTACCAAGGTTAGGCTTCCCTAAATCTCTCCGAAGGCATCTCAGGACCACATGTGATGAGCACCGACCTTGACCTCCAGCGCCTGCCGTTTGCTGCAAACCTCGCGGACAACGGTGACAGGGTTGCCGTAGCCCACAGCGGTGGGGTCCTGACGTACCAAGAACTGGCCGACCGTGTTGAGGAGGTGGGCCGGCGACTGGGTAGCGAACGTCGCCTGGTGGCCCTGACGGCCGGTAACGATATTGACTCCTTGGTGGGTTACTTGGCGGCCATGGCTGCCGGTCATCCCCTGATCCTCCTGCCCGCGGACAAGCCCGCCGCCCTGGAATCCCTCGTCGCAGCCTATGACCCGGACGTTGTCCTTCATTCCGGGAATGGCCGCATGGTGCTGGAGGAACGACGGCCCGGCACCGGACACACGCTGCACCCGGACCTGGCCCTTCTGTTGAGCACTTCCGGTTCCACCGGTTCACCCAAGCTGGTTCGGCTGTCCTACGACAACCTCCAGGCGAACGCAGAGTCCATCGCGGAGTACCTCGGCATCACGGAGTATGACCGGGCCATGACCACACTGCCCATGTCCTACTGCTATGGACTGTCCGTGATCAACAGCCACCTGCTCCGCGGGGCCAGCCTGGTCCTGACGGACCTGTCCGTGGTGGACCCCTGCTTCTGGGAACTGTTCCGCGGACAGGGTGCCACGTCCTTCGCCGCCGTTCCCTATACGTTCGAGCTGCTCGAGCGGGTGGGCTTCGCCGCAATGGACCTGCCCACACTCAGATACATCACGCAGGCCGGCGGCAGGCTGGCCCCGGACCTGGTCAGGCAGTACGCCGGACTGGGCGCAAGGAGCCGCTGGGACCTCTTTGTGATGTACGGCCAGACGGAGGCCACCGCACGCATGGCCTACCTTCCCCCGGGGCTCGCAGGTACGTCACCGGGCGCTATTGGCATCCCCGTCCCCGGCGGCGCCTTCCGGATAGAGCCGGTCCCCGGACTGGAGCATGGCGAGCTGGTCTATTCCGGGCCCAACGTGATGCTGGGATACGCCCGGACCCCTGAGGACTTGGCCCTCGGCCGGACCGTGGAGGAACTCCGCACCGGAGACCTGGCACGCCGGAACGCAAACGGACTGTACGAGGTGGTGGGAAGGCGCAGCCGGTTCGTCAAGATAGTCGGCCTCCGCGTCGACCTCGGACAAGTGGAACGGATCCTGGCCGATCTTGGCATCCGGGCCACGAGCGCGGGCTCAGACCAGGGGCTCGTGGTGGCCATCGAGGGTGAACATGACCCGGCGCTGGTGGGCAAGCTTCTCGCCCAAGCCATCGGCCTGCCCCGGGCTGCGTTGGAAGTCCATGCGGTTCGGGAACTACCGCGCCTGGCAACCGGCAAGCCGGACTACCAGGCCGTGCTGGCGCTCGCCCGGAAGGGTGGTCCCACGGTGGGGGATCCGCCGTCGTCTGCTAAAACAGCCGGGGACAGCGTGGTGCGGATATTTGCAGACACGCTCGAGCTGGCAGTCATTTCCGACGGCGACACGTTCGTTTCGCTCGGCGGGGATTCGCTTTCGTATGTGGCCGCGTCGGTGCGGCTCGAGCAGGCACTGGGGCACTTGCCCCCGGACTGGCACATCACCCCGGTGGGCGTGCTGGGGGCCGCGCTCAAAAAGCAGGGAAAGCGGAAGCGCCGCCAGCTGTTTGCCCGGCTGGAAACCAGCATCGTGCTGCGCGCGGTCTCCATCTTCCTGATTGTCAGCACCCATATCGGATTCCTGCACTGGCAGGGCGCCGCACACGTGCTCATGGCGGTGGCGGGGTTCAACTTCGCCCGCTTCCAGCTGTCCGGGGAACGTGTGCCGCGGCTGCGAAGGCAAGTGGCCAGCGTGGCCAGGGTCATCATCCCCAGCATGGCCTTCATCGGCTTTGCCTACCTCATCACCGACAAGTACAGCCTGGCCAACATCTTCCTCCTCAACGCCGTCATCGGCCCTGAGGAGGTGACCACGCAGTGGCATTTCTGGTTCATTGAGGTGCTCGTCTACCTGCTGGCCAGCATGACGGCGTTGCTCGCATTTCCCTGGGTCAGTAGGGCCGAAAAGCGGTTCCCCTTCCTGTTTCCGCTGGTACTGCTCGGAGCCGGGCTGCTCACCCGGTACGAGCTCTTTGAGCCGGGCGTTCCCCACACGACGCCCACGCTCTGGCTCTTCGCGCTGGGATGGGCCGTAGCCCGTGCCCGGCACATCCTCCAACGCTGCGTCCTGAGCCTCATGGCCGCTGTGACCGTCCGGGGGTTCTTCGACGACCCCACCCGTGAACTGACCGTCATTACAGGGATCCTGCTGCTTCTGTGGCTGCCCAGCCTCCCCGTTCCGGCCGGGCTCCGGCGGGTCACCCTTCTGCTGGCCGGCGCGTCGCTGCACATCTACCTGGTGCACTGGCTGGTCTACCCCCTGCTGGTCGGGTTCAGCCCGGCCCTCGCCGTGGCAGCTTCACTGGCCGCAGGCGCTGCCTACTGGGCGCTGTGCAACTGCTCGGCAACGGTCCTCGGACACGCAAAAGGCCGGCGAGTGGGCCCGTCCGGCGGCTGAGCCGGCTTATGGCGATGATCCGCAGAATCCCTATGCGCGGGGCCCCGCAACGCGGACGATCTCCAGCGCTTCCGGATCCAGCAGCTTCCGCACGCCGGTCTCCGCGTCCAGGATCCAGGTCAGTTCCAGGGAACGCACGACGTCGGTCACGCGCCCCTGGTGCAAGAGCTTGCCGTTGTGCCACGCCTGGATGTAGTCGTCCAGCTGAAGTTGCGCCGTCTCTGTCTGTTGCGTTGTCATGCTGTGCCTCCTGCTGGTTGTCCCCGTATGCACAGCATGCCGTGGCCAGGTTGCCGGGGCGTTTCCGGCCGGTGATTTTCTGTGTCGGTGGGGAATGTCAGGCAATGGTCCGGCTCCAACCTGCGCCGACGTAACCTCACGCCCCAGGGAAATTAGTCGAGCAAAACCCGGATATATTCGATGAGCCCCGTGGTTGAACGCGGCGGCGGGGTCGGGTCGTCACTATGTGCACGACGATTCCATAAACATCGGGTTCTTATTAGGAGTGGGGGAGCCTCATGGCTGGCGAAGACGCAAGCTACGAGATCAAGTCCGTGCAGACGGTGCGCGGAATGGAAGCCAGGACGATGGCGAAGTGGGAGAAGGAAGGCTGGGAATTCGTCACCCAGAGCCAAGAGCCGCTGTTGCGGACGAAGTTGACCTTCCGCCGCCTGAAGCCGAAGCGGCCCCGGTACCTCTTGCCAGCGGCGGCAGGGGCGCTCCTGCTTCTCGGCATTATCGTGGCCGTCGGCGCTGCCCGGGAGGGGGCTGACACCCCGGAGGCGAACGCGTCCCCGACAAACGCCGCGGTCGTGCAAAGCGAACAGCCCTCAAAGGGGCCGTCTGATACGCCAAGCCAGAAAGCGGAGCCCAGTGAACCGGCCAAGGCTACACCGGTGGTGTCAGCGGCTGAGCAGACGCTGACTGTGCAGAACAATTCGGAACTTGCAGCTCTTCTTGCCGGGTCAGATTCGGACTACGACAGTATCCAAGGCTTTGCAACTAAATATAAAGATAGAACCATTGAGTTCGATGGAAATATCTCCTACATGAACAATCATGGTGACTACAAGACGAGGTACGACATCTTGATTGGCGCGGGGAACTACAGCGCAACGTCAATGATTGGACCTAACTTCCAGTTCAAGGACGTGAACATCGTTAGCGATCTGCATCTGACGGGTTCGAACATTCCCGAGGGCATTGGCAAAGGAGATAACCTTCACATCATTGCTCGCGTTGAAGGTTTCAACCGCGTTCAAGGCCTTTTCTTTCTGAAGCCGGTTTCCACCTCAGTACGTTGAGTATGTCGGCCTGACTCTTGCCCGTTGCGGGTCCTCAGGAGGCGGGAACAGAACACGAGCCGGTCCCCGCCTCCCCAAAAAGGAGGCCGGGACCGGCTTGCTCCGCTACCTCAATGCACGCATCGGTGACGCTTACGCGTGTATCCCATGCCCTACACGGAACAAAGGACTCGGCGGCGCCGTTCCAGCACAACGACGTCGCGGGCAAAGGAGAACACAAGGAGCGGAAGGGCCAGCCCGGCCGCGGCGACTCCAACAGCCGGCGGGAGGCCAGGCGTCAACGCAAGGAGCAGCGCGAAGGGCTGCAAGGCCCCGATCGCTTTACTACCGGCACGGGGTGGGAGCGGGCTGCGCAGGTGGGGCCAGATGCGGCCGGCGGCCACAAAAAAATAGTAGAGCCCCCCGCTGCAGAGGGTCCAAGGTCCCACCGTCACCGCGGCTCCGCAGGAGAGAACGAGCACCAGGGCGGCGTCCGTAGCAGTATCGAGGCGTGCTCCTGCCGCCGATGCGGTGCCGGTGCGCCGGGCGACGGGGCCGTCCAGGGCGTCCATGAGGAAGGCGACGGCACCAAGAATCACCAGGAGCGGGCCGGGGCGGGCTCCCGTCAGCAGCACCGGAACGCCCACCACGGCACACAGGGCCACGACGACAGCCCGGAGTAACGTGACACGGTCTGCCGGCGTCGAGAAGCACGGGGTGCGGCGCAGGACGGACGCGGCGGCGTTCCCGATGACCACAGCGCCCGCGCCCAAACCCAAAGCCTGAAGTCCAAGGTCCGGCCAGGACACGGCCGAGAGCCAGGTGCCCGCGACGACGTAGACGGCAACTGCGGTCATCGCGTCGGACGAGGCACGCAAGGCGGTCCTGTTCTCGGTGGTTTTCAGGGAGCTGTCACCCGCCGTCCCCTGGGAGCGGAACGGATGAGGCCTATGACAGCGAGGATTGTTCCGGCTCCTTCCGCGACGGCGCTGAGTGACTTCTCGAAAAACCATACGGGATCATACATGGCCGGGAACGGTCCGATCGCGGGAATGTCGACGTACCGGTACAGCACCACGGCAACGAAGCCGCTGAAAGCCACTGCCAGGGCGAGGGCGTAGGCGGCTCTGCTGCCCCGGACCAGAACGTAGAGCGCGGACAGGACGGCTGCGGCGCCTTCGAGTAGGAACAGGGTGCCTTGCCCGATCCCGCCAGGTGTGGCGGCCTGGTAACCCGGGGCGAGATGGAGATGAACGCCGGCATCGATGAACAGCATGAGGGCTGTCAGGATCCGCAGGGCCAGGCTCATTTGACCGTCAGCGTCCCGTGCATGTCGGGGTGGTAGGTGCAGTGGTACGGGTAGGTGCCCGGGGCCGACGGGGCCGTGAAGGTGGCCGTCCCGCCGTGTCCCGCCACCTTCGCGTCAAAGGCTGAGCCCTTGTCCGCAGTCACGGTGTGGGCCGCGGCGTCCATGTTGGTGACCGTCACCGTGGCGCCCGGTGGCACCGTGATGGGCGCTCCGTATTTGAAGTCCTGGATGGTGATGGTGGCTGCCGCCGTCGCAGCGCTCGCCGTTCCCGTGTCAGGCGCCTTCCCCGGGACGGTGGTGACGCCGGAACCGCCGCCGCCGGAGGCGCAGCCGCCTAAGAGGAGCGCTGCGATCAGCAGTGCTGCGGACCGGACCTGAATCGCTTTCATGGTGCACCGTCCTCGACGCCGGAACTCAGGCCGTGTGGTCCTGCCTGTCCCTACATTGTGCTCTTCTGGGGCCGCGCGTACAGGGCCTTTTGAATCAATCCACGACGGCGGTCCTTCGGCTGGGGGTGCAAGAGATTGCGGATGTGCCTCGTCTGTCAGTCCACAGCGTTCAATTTTGCAGCGACGCCCACTGTGCCAGCGCATCGCCGCAGGTCAAGAGCGTCTTGAAGGAAAAAACAGCAGAACTTGACCGAATCTTGCAATGTGGTTGACCCAACCTTTAGGCGCGTTGGGAAGAGTGTTCAGGGCCGGGAAAACGCGGCCAGAGCAGCCAGAGTCCAAGGCTGCAGCGGAAAACTACACGGGAGCGCAATTGTCTGAGGTTCTGAACGACGAGGTCAGGAGCAGCGAAGAGGCAGGGTTCAGCCGCCGCAGGGTGGTCAAGGGTGTGGCCTGGTCAGTTCCGGTTATTGTGGCCGCCGTCGGGGCTCCGCCCGCGTCGGCGTCACCGGGGCCGGTAACGCAGCCGTCAGTCACCTTCTCAGTTCCTGATGCCGTCACGGTAACCGGTGCGACGTCAGCTTCCGGTCCGATGGGTTTCGATATACAGACCGGAAGTGCCTTTGTTGGTACAACGGTGTCCTACACAATCTCGATTGACGCTGTGGCATCAAAACAGAAGGCGCTCCTCTCTGTAACATCAGTCGATCCGGTCACCTCTACCCCGAAGAGCGGTGTTTCCGGTAGCGGCAGCAAGGAAGTCACAACATTTTCCGACATTTTGACTACGACTTCCGGAAATCACAAACTTCATGTCGCGTTCAAGCGGTTTGCCTTCAACATAAGTCCAGGAAAGGGAACCCACGCGTACCAGGTCACCCTTACGGCGACCCTGGACAAGTCCACAACAGTGACTGCTGTTCCAGCAAACCTCACGGTAGTCTTCCCGTGAGGCCAGTCGGGTATAGCGGAAGCGCCATGACTTGGCACCGCTCGCGTTGTGTCGCCGAAGTCCGTGCGCAATCCACAAACAGGGTCGCCCTTCTTCACCTGGATGCCACCCAGCCGGTGGTTCTGGAAGGCACGGCAGCGACCATCTGGGACCTGATCGACGGAGAGCGGACTGAGCAGTCCATCGTGGCTGAACTCCAGACCAGTTTCGAGGACGCGGCCGGCCAGATGCAGTCCCAAGTGGAAGCCTTCCTGGCCAGCCTTGCAGCCCAGCAGCTGATTGAACCTGCCAGCGCCGCTAGCCAATAACACAAACAGCTTCAGATCCGGGGGGAATCATGAGCGATAGCAACGTGCAGGTGGCGTGGGCGCCACGGCAGATTGAGGAAACTCTGGGCCGAAAAGACCCGCTGTGCCTGAACATATTGGGCGTGGAGTTCGCTGTTCGCTGGGGGCGGGGGGTCACCGGGGAGCAGCGGGAGAGGATGCGCTCAGCGTGGGTGCGGTGTGCCAGTGAAAGCGCACCTGACCTTCCGTCACTGCCCAGGGAACCCAACGGCTCGCAGCCGTTCTCAGCGTCCGTGACCTATCAGTCACTAACGAACGACGTCGGCACGTTCGCCTTGCAAGCCGCGTCCTTTGATGAGCTGGCTGAGAACCTCACGTCGCGGCTCACCGTCGCCGCGATCCTGGCGAACGCGGGGGACCTGACCATGCTGCATGCCTGCGGGGTGGCTGACCCGGTTACGGGGGCGGTCGTTGCACTGGTTGCCAAGTCGGGAACCGGCAAGACAACCGCAGCTACCGTGCTGGCCGGAACCTATGGCTACGTCACTGACGAGACGGTGGCTATCAGGCCCGACGGCTCAGTGGTTCCGTACCCTAAGCCGCTCTCCCTCAAGCAGGAGTACGTAGTTTCAAAGCTCCAGGTCGGTCCGGACCAGCTGGGACTCCAGCCGGCACCGGCCCAGCCTTTCATCCAGTCCATCGTGCTGCTGGACCGGGTTGAGGGCACTCACCGGCTCCCCCCGACCCTGAGCACGGTGCCGCTCGCCGACGCCGTTCTCGCTATGATCCCGGATTCCTCCTCGCAGGGCGAAATCGACCAGCCGTTGCAGTCGCTGTGTCGTCTGATCGACAGCGTCGGGGGAGTGTGGCGGGTGACGTATTCGGAAGCCACCGATCTGCCAGTGGCCATGGAACCGCTGTTCCGGGAGCAGCGTCCCTCGAAGGCCGAGTGGGATGCGCCAGAAGTGACAACAGGGTTGCGTCCCATCGCGGACGGCCACATCCGCCGGACGCCGGCAAAGGACGCCGTCACCGTCGACGGCGACCTGCTGGTGATGCTGGACAACGAGATTGTGCGCCTAAGCGGAATCGGCCTGGCCATCTGGGAAGCAACCGCGGACGCCGTGGCGGAAGACGAGCTGGCCGACGAAGTCGGCAAAGTGCACGGCCATCCGGAAGGCTACCGGGACGCCGTCGCTGAAGCCGTCAAGCAACTCATCGCGAAATCTGTCTTGGAACAGGGCAGCAACTAGCCATCAAACCGAGTGGGGGACCACCAGAAGCAGTACCCCAGCATCGAATGCCGGGCCGATATCACACGAACTGGAACGAGAAGGAACCATCATGAGCGTCACCACAGCCATCCCGGGGGAGGCGCAGGCAGGCCTGGACCTGACCGACTACCTGCGTGTAGTCCGCACGTACTGGAAGGCGATCGTCGCGTTCACCCTGCTCGCTACGTTGACGGCGTTCGGCTGGACAGTCCTGCAGCCCAAAATCTACTCGTCCGATTCCAGTGGCATAGTGGTGACGCCGGGCTCGGACAACGTCAGCCTCGCGCTCGCCGGGGACAGCCTGGCCAAGGCCAAGGTCAAGAACTACGAGTCCGTGGCAAAGTCAAGGCTCGTTGCGGACCGGGTCATCGCAAACCTGGGCCTCAACACAACAGCTGATGCCCTGCTAGGCACCATCAGCGTGAAGGTCCCGCTGGACACCGCCGAGATCAAGGTGACGGCCCAGTCGCCTGACCCGGCCAACGCGCAGCGCGTGGCCGATGCCTGGGTCAATGGCCTGGCGGCCCAGGTGGAAGCGATCGAAACGGCACCTGCCGCCGACACTGCGGTAGAGCCCGGCAGCACAGCAAAGTCCGACGCCGTCACATCGGCCGCTGCAGCTGCTTCGGCAGTGCGGGTGCTCCCGCTGGGCAAAGCGGTCCTGCCCACCGCCCCCGTATCACCCAACGTCAGGCTCATCCTTGCGCTCGGTGCGCTGATCGGCCTGGCCCTGGGTGTGGCGTATGCGCTGGTCCGCCGGCAACTGGACCGCCGGATCCGCAGCGCCGCTGAAATCGAGCGGCTCTTCGGCGTCCCGGTGATCGGTACATTGCCCGTGGACCACCGCCTGGACGCGAAAAGTACCATCCTTGAAGCCGGTACCGCAGCGCAGGTTCACGACGCCGGCGGAGCCATGGCCGAGGCCCTCAGGGAACTACGCACCAACCTGAGCTTCCTGGACGTGGACCAGCCGCCCCGGGTCATCGTGGTCACCAGTTCGGTGCAGGCAGAAGGCAAGTCCACTGTCACGGCCAACCTGGCGGTCACCATGGCGGCCGCGGGCGAAAATGTGGTGGTGGTCGACGGCGATCTCCGCCGCCCCACGCTGGTGGACGTTTTCAATCTGGTGCCGGGAGTCGGGGTCACCGATGTCCTCACCGGTACTGCCGAACTGGCGGATGTCCTCCAACCATGGGGTGCCCTGCCGAACCTCTCTGTCCTCGGATCGGGACGGATTCCGCCGAACCCCAGCGAGCTGCTGGGGTCGCGGGCCATGAAGAACATGCTGTCCGAACTGGCGGAGAATGCGATCGTCCTGATCGACGCTCCGCCGCTGCTGCCGGTAACTGATGCCGCGGTCCTTTCACGGGTGGCAGACGGGGCCATTGTGGTGATCCGGACGGGTAGGAGCACCCAGGAGCAGCTTGCTCAGTCACTTGGAAACTTGGACAAGGTCAAGGGCCGGGTCCTGGGCGCGGTCCTCAATTACGTGCCAACCCGGGGAACAGACTCCTACTCCTACTACGGAACTTATACCTCCGAAGCCCCTGTCGCAGCAGACTCGGTGGCTGGACCCCGTCGTGCGTCCATTCTGCCGGTCACCGAGGTCGAAGCCCGACTGGAAACCGTGCCCGCCGGGCGTAGGGCCAAGGACTAGGCCGCAGCCGTGGCGAATCCCGGCGACGAAACGCAGCTCAGCATCCCCGAGGGCGTCCTCCTCGGCCACGCCCTGGTGTCGAGGGTGGCGGACAGCTTGGGTATCCGGGCTTTCTTCATCAAGGGCCCGGCGAGCGTGCTCCAGGGGCTGCGCCTTCCAAAGACCTCCGGCGACGTAGACGTGTTTGTGCATCCCGAGGAGCTGGAACTGATGCTTCAAGGCCTAAGGGCGCGGGGCTGGCGGGAACGCCCGACAGGACATGGCACCCAGTCCCATCCTAAGCACTCAGTCACGCTCGATCACCCCGGTTGGCCTTGTTGCATAGACGTTCACTTCCGCTTCCCAGGAATGGAAAATGCCGCCGGTGACTGCTTCGAGGTTATGTGGGCGAACACCGAGGTCATTAAACTTGCCGGCCAGAAGGTGCGCGCCCCGTCAAAGGCCCTGGGAATCGTCATCCTTGCCCTGCATGCTCTCCGCGCCGCCCATCTGCCGGCATACCGGCAGGAGCTTTTGTTCCTCACCGAGGTCACGGAGCGGCAGTCTCATACGGCCGCCATCCTGGATATGTCCACAGCACTAGGTTCCCTCGCTGCCATTCGGCCTTTCCTGCAGGGCATCCTTCCCGCGACGGCATCGGTTGACTGGCCCCCGGCATCCATGGAGTGGCTCAGCCGCGTGATGGCTAAGGAGCCGGGGACTGTTCGGCTCATTGCTTTTGCCCTGGCCCCACTCCGAGAGAAACCAGTGATACTTTTCCGAGGGGTCTTTCCGGGGCGGGAGGTCTACCCGGGCAGGAATATTGTCCGGCTGGACTGGCCTCCTCAAGGACGTCTCCGGCTGCACATGATTAGGTGGGCTCGGTTTCTGCGCGTGGCACCGCAGGTTGCACGGGACCTCAGGCAACTCCGGAAAAATGCGTATGCGTGGACCGGTGATTAAGTCCGCCGACTTCAGAATGTCGAAGCCCGTAACCGAGGACCCGAATTGCGGGTTTCCCTCCTCCATTTTGTAAGGTTCACTCATGACAATGGGGAAGAATATTACTAAAGCCGTCATTCCTGCTGCCGGGCTGGGGACTCGCTTCCTGCCCGCTACGAAGGCGATGCCGAAGGAGATGCTGCCGGTGGTTGACAGGCCGGCCATCCAGTATGTCGTGGAGGAAGCAGTCAAAGCCGGCCTTGACGACATTCTGATGATCACCGGGCGCAGCAAGCGCGCGCTCGAAGACCACTTCGACCGCGCCCCCGGGCTCGAACGGACGCTTGAACTGAAGGGCGACAAGCAGCGCCTCGCCTCGGTCCAAGAGGCCTCGGATCTTGGTCCCATCCATTATGTCCGTCAGGGGGAGGCTAAGGGCCTGGGTCACGCCGTGCTGTGCGCACAGCAGCACGTGGGCGAAGAGCCCTTCGCAGTGTTGCTGGGCGATGACCTGATAGACGAAGCAGAGGATCTGCTCACCAACATGATGGACGTTCAGCAAAAGACCGGCGGCTCTGTGATCGCCTTGATCGAGGTGGATCCCTCGCAGATCAGCGCCTATGGTTGCGCAGACATCACGGCTATCGAAAGCGAAGACTATGTCCTGATCAACAGTCTGGTGGAGAAGCCGGCTGTTGGCGAGGCGCCGTCTAACCTGGCCGTCATCGGCCGGTACGTACTGCACCCGTCAGTCTTCGGTGTTCTGGAGAATACGGCACCGGGCCGCGGCGGCGAGATCCAGTTGACCGATGCCCTCCAGACTCTGGCCGCAGGGAACGGCGAAGGCTCTGGGGTCTACGGAGTGGTCTTCAAAGGCCGCCGTTATGACACGGGTGACAAGCTCAGCTACCTCAAGGCTGTCATCACGCTGGCCGCCGAGCGGGTGGAGTTCGGCGAGGACCTGAAGACGTGGCTGAAGGCTTTCGTGGGCTGAGGTCCGATTGCTGCTGTAACGTCCCTACAGGCCCGTAGCTGACAAGCTACGGGCCTGTAGTCGCTTAATGACTAGTAGAGCTAGCAGGGCACCAATGACAGCGCCCCCGGTATTTGTGACAATATCCAGCGGGCTCGCGAAGCGGTTGTGAAGAAACAGTTGCTGGCCGAGTTCCATTAGGCCCGATATCAGTAAACCGAGTGCCCCAATCTGCCACCACCGCTTCTCGGTGAATGCCAGTGAAGCCACTGCTCCGAAGGGGACAAAAAGAACCACGTTGGCTGAAGCCTCCACGAATTGGTAGTTGAACCAGGAGGGAATTCCATGGGCGTTGAGGAATTTCAGGACATCTGCAAGCTGTCCGTGGACGGGAGCATCAACCGGACTCGGCCAGAAGGCAATCACTGCCAGCAGAACCAGCATGGCGATGAGGACAGAACGCCAGAAACGGTAACGGCCAACGTACTTCAAGTAGCTCCCCGGTTTGGTGGTTGAGCCTGCCGAAACTCAAAGCAAGAGGGTGGTTCTCCGGTCTCCCGGAGAACCACCCTCTACGTTAGTGCTCGAAGGTGTTGCGCTTACGCTGATGCTGCTTCGGTTTTGGCGCGGCGGCGAACAACAACAACAGAAGCTGCACCGGCGGCCAGTGCGCCGGCGCCTACAAGGGTCCAGACGATCAGACCGGAATCAGCGCCGGTGGTGGCCAGAGTCGGGCGGGCGTTATCCAAGGGCGAGCTACCACTGGCGCTCGACGCTACGCTTGCGAAGGCTGGATCGACCACCACGGTAACCGGTCCCACGGTGTTGCCGCTGGTGTTGCCAGTGGCCGTGACGAGGTAGGTTCCGGCTTCCGTGATCGTGATCGGCACGGAGAAGTTGCCCTGAGCGTCAGCTTGAGCGCTGAGGGTCTGTGTCTCTGCAAAGACGCTGATCTTGGTCGCCACGGAACGGCCGCCGATGGTAGCGCCGTTGGCCGCGGGAGGGTTGCCCGGCGTTACGCGAATGGTGAGGGTTTCACCGGCGAAAGGACCGCGGCCCCGGAATACGAATGATTCCCCCGGGCCCACGGTGCCGTCTGAAACGGCTGCCTGCGGCGGAATCGCAGGGTAGTTGGCGGCGATGGCCGGCGCCGTGCCCACCAGAGCCAGAGACCCTGCAAGTGCGAGTGCTGCGAGTGCTTTTTTCATGTGTCCCCCCGGAGACGTTTAAGTTTTGATGTATCCGATTTTTTGAGGAGGTTCCTCTCCGCACGAGACCTGTGCGGAAATCCCGGATAAATATCCCAAAAAGACGTTACCACTTCTGTTGAAAGGAGAGCAACGTCAATCAAGACGGTTTACATAGTGTTAACGCGCCGTCTATGACTACTGCCCGCACTCAGGAATCAATGTGGGCAAAATCACATCCTTGACATCCTGGACGGTGGGTGTGACAACCAGGTTAGGTTCCGTGTGCTGAACAATCTTTCCGAAGGTTAAGTCAACAGCTTTGCTCTCCCCGGGGGCAAGCTGAATAGCCACTACGCCAACAGGGCGGTTGCTGTGCCGGTACGGAGCGAAGTCGGTCCTCTGTCCGTCCAGCTTGGCTGTCTCTACGTAGGCCTGGACCGGGCCGTAGGCAATGATGTTGGTTTGAGCTGATCCGGCGGGGACCCCGAACGTCCCAACCCCAGTGACATAAGCAGGCAGAGACGTCGCCGCGTCAGCAGGTGCCGT
The DNA here is from genome assembly GCF_040546085.1 of Arthrobacter sp. UYEF21. NCBI lineage: Bacteria > Bacillati > Actinomycetota > Actinomycetes > Micrococcales > Micrococcaceae > Arthrobacter > Arthrobacter sp. UYEF21. The sequence goes on along the minus strand of NZ_JBEPNF010000020.1, from coordinate 22,408 downwards.
ATTGGTGCTGGTAACGCGGACGGTTGTTTGTTCATAACCATTTTGGGCGCATTCCTTCACCAGCTGCACGGTGCGTTTGACGTGGTAATCCATTTTGGCGCCAGTGCCGTCATTGAAGTAGACACCAAATTCAGCAGGAGCAACGCTCGGTCCGGCAATGGACCCGCTTAGGGCGTACTGGCCGATCACGGACTGTTCCGATGGTAGTCCAGACCAGACCAGAACCCGGCCTTCTTCCACACCCTTGGTTAGGCCCTTCATCAGGCCCTTGGCCTCGCCTTTGCCGTTGGACAAGGCAGCAAAGGTCTCCTGCGCTACGCCCGCAAAGTAGGCATCTTGAAGTTTGGGTTGTTGGATCGTTGCGTAAACGTCCGAAAGCAATGTCTTAACAACGTTTTTGCCATTAATCTCGGTGGGAAGTCCTCGGCCAGCGAGTGCGATCAGCTCTGGCTGTGTGATCTTCACAGGCCCGGTGGCATCCAGGACGTAGCTGAGCGCAACGGGGTCAATAGAGATAACGCCGTCAACGTGCTGCCCCGTTTTGCGCTCCCACATTGCTTGCGCCATGATGGCCGCCGTAGGGAAGTCCGGGGTTAGGTTCACGTCCTGCATGTACTTGCCTAACCGGCTCGAATAGATCTGCTGCTGCTCAGCCTCCACCGGCAACGTGGGCGTCATAGTCCCGACGTCGGTGGCGCTGCTTTGGGAGCCGAGCGTCAGACTGCCCTTGTCGAAGGTAAGAACTGCCAGCGCACCAGGTATACCGCCCGAAGCACGAGACTCAGCATTGTTCTGGATCATCAGGAGGTACTTGTGTGGTGTTTGGGCGCCCAGCATTTCCGGTCCGATCTTCGCGGCATCTGCTGCCGCATCGAGGCTTCCAGTTATGCCGTGCAATTGATCCCTAGCGCTGGTCAAAGGCTCCGCTACCTGAGGCATTAGCGTTGTGGCGTCGATCTGGTTCAGTCTGTCAGCTGACAGGCGTATGGCACGTGCTGCAGAAGAAATTCTTGGAGACGCGGCTCTGAGCTGTTCAAGGTCAGTACCTGAGCTGCTAGGCAGCAGCGTTTCCCAATTTAGAGAGCTGTAGACCTCAGCTAACGGTGCGAGCCCAAGGTTGGCTACATCGTCGGCGGAGCGGGCAACTTCGGCGACCGCGCTAAAATTGGTCCCAATTCCGGGAAGCGATCCCGCCAAAGTCCAGACCGGATCTCCCGCTGCTCTTTTTGCTGCCATCGTGTGAGCGCGAAGTTCTTCTACTGTGACGGTGGCCTTATCAGCGTTATCGGCGACTATGTCGCCTTTGAGGGAGGGGATGAGGTTGGCCGCCGAAGTGAGTTCGGACTTGATCTCCGATGCTTTGCTTCCCAACCAGGCTGCGCCTGCTCCTGCCATGACAATGATGCCGCCGAGTGAAATGAGGGTAATGACGATAGGCCGGCGACGGCCTTCGCGGCTGGCCTGTAACGGTAGGCGACTCCGCGCCGCAGCATCATCACCCGCGGTGTGTTGTGTCCCCGCCATCGTCAAGGCCTGCCTAGACCGCGGTAGTTCCATCCAGCGGCCCGCCATTTGGCAGCATCCAAGACATTCCGGCCATCAAGAACCCGAGGGAAAGAAACGACATCCACCAAGGAGTACGGGTCTAGGTCGCGGTACTCCTGCCACTCGGTGAGCAACAGCAAGGCGTCTGCCTTTTCGATGGCCGTAGAGGTGTCGCTTTCATAGTGGAGTTCCGGGAATCTACGCGCGGCGTTTGTCAGGGCTTTCGGATCTGTCACCGTCACCACAGCACCCTGCAACTGCAGCTGCGCCGCAATGCTTAGAGCCGGAGAGTCACGCACGTCGTCGCTTTCAGGCTTGAAAGCCGCGCCAAGCACCGTAACCCGTTTGCCGAGCAGAGATCCGTCGCACAAGTCGCGCGCCAATTCCACCACACGCGTTCGGCGGCGCATATTGATGGCATCCACCTCACGGAGGAAGGTCAGTGCCTGATCGGCGCCCAGCTCTCCGGCTCGGGCCATGAAGGCCCGGATGTCCTTTGGCAGACAGCCTCCACCAAAGCCGATGCCCGCGTTGAGGAACTTCCGGCCAATCCGATCATCCATGCCGATAGCGTCGGCGAGTTGCGTAACGTCTGCTCCGGCTGCCTCGCAAACTTCTGCCATGGCGTTTATGAATGAAATTTTAGTGGCAAGAAATGAATTTGCAGCAGTCTTCACGAGTTCAGCGGTAGGATGATCGGTCACGAGCCGAGGAGTACCCGATGAGAGTGTGGCTGTGTAGACCTCGTCTAAGACGGCCACCGCGGCATTGTCCTCGGAACCGTCGCTGACTCCGTATACAAGCCGATCCGGATGGAGCGTGTCCGCAACGGCGTGGCCCTCCCTGAGGAATTCAGGGTTCCAAACCAAATGCGCTGTCGGCTGTTGGGCCTGCACTCGACGTGCTAAGCGTGAGGCCGTTCCCACGGGCACTGTGGACTTTCCAACCACTACGTCGCCTGGGGCGAGGTAAGGCAGAAGGCCTGCCGTAGCAGCATCTACATACGTGAGATCAGCGCCATTCTCACCTTTCTTCTGGGGCGTTCCCACGCAGACAAAGTGCACGGCGCTGCCCTCGGCGGCCGAGAGATCGGTGGTGAAGGTCAATCGTCCTGTTGCTTGGACTTCTTTTAGAAGGTCTTCCAGTCCTGGCTCGTAAAATGGGGCCCGCGCAGCGGCTAACTCTTGGATCTTGCGGTCGTCTACGTCTATACCAACGACGTCGTGGCCCAACTTGGCCATGCATGCGGCGTGCACGGCCCCTAGGTAGCCGCAGCCAATTACCGATATGCGCAATTTAATACCTTCCCCCGAGATGAGAATAAGAGGCTCTAAGCCACAGATGATGGAGCGTTTCCCGTCAGACAGCGCCCGTGCTTGCAAATACTGCCTTGAACGTCTTGAAAAGTATTACTACGTCACCCATGAGTGACCAGTTTTCGACGTAGTAGAGGTCGAGCCTGATGCTCTCCTCCCAGCTGAGGTTAGACCGGCCGCTGACCTGCCACAACCCGCTCATGCCGGGGCTTACGTAGAGTCGGCGATGCGCAGTGTCGTCGTACAGAGCGACTTCCCCTTCGCGCTGTGGTCTCGGACCCACTAGGCTCATGCTCCCGCCTAGGACGTTCAGGAGTTGCGGCAACTCGTCGAGAGAATACCTGCGCAGGACACGGCCCAAGGCAGTGATCCTAGGGTCATTCTCGATTTTGAACAGAGGTGTGTCCCCAGACCCCTGGGCGTCGAGCAGAGCCCTAAGTTGAATGTCGGCATCAACCTTCATGGAACGAAACTTGAGCATCTGAAACGTTGTTCCTCGTAATCCAATTCTCTCTTGCCGGTAGAAGACAGGACCGCGGTCGGTAAGACGTACGAGGACCGCCAGAATGATAAAAAGTGGAGATAGAAGAAGTAGCAGTATTCCGGAAATCGTGATGTCAAATAGCCGCTTTGCGACTTTCTTGCCGCCCGTAAGTTTTGGCGTCGACACATGAATCAAGGGCAGGCCAGCAACAGGCTGCGTATGGATGCGTGGCCCTGCTACGTCCGTCAGTGCCGGCGCCAGGATCATGCCGATGTCTCTCGCTGCCAATTCCCATCCGAGTCGACGAAGGTCGCGGGGGTGCATATTGACTCCTGCTGAGACAGCAACTGCGTCTACTTTAGAGGCAGTAATGGCAGCAAGAATCGACTCAAATTCACTCTGCACGCCCGTTACCGGGAGACGAAAATCTGCCAAGCTTTTGGCGTCAATGACTCCACCAGGAAGGTGGGCAGCCACCGGCACGTATCCTGCAGCCGGAGCGCTACGCAAAGATCGATCCAAGTGTTCGGCTGAGTGAGGGCTTCCGATTATGAGAACGCGGGATGCGCTTCTTCCCAGCTTCCTTTCCACAGCCAGGTGCTGGCGCAAGAGCCATCGAGCCAAGAGAAGTCCGATAACTCCCGCTGGAAACGCCAGTCCTACAAATCCTCGGGCTGTATCTATCTTGAGGGCGTATGAAATCACGGCTACGAATCCAAACAACCATGCGGAAGCTGCCAGTACTCGTTTGTATTCTTCCGAGCCAGAGCCCAAAACCATCGGCTCTCTTGAACCCCATGAACCCAGCATTAACCACCATCCAACGGCCAGAACCGCAGCGAGAAGCATGTACTCGCCGTAACGAGTGGCCAGATCGTCCGCTTCAAGAAATCCGAAACGAACGACATAAGCACCAGCGAAGGCCCATATGACAACGCCGCCATCGATCAGGCGAAGCCGCCGCGAGTAGGTTCGGCGCCACGAAACGATGCCAGCCAACGTGTTCCCCCAAAAAATGTTGTGCGGCGTGCTGAATCACACCAGAGACCAGATTAGATTATGGCACCAGCGGATCGTGTCGTTCGCCCAACTGCGGACAAAGTGCAGCGAGGGCATGTGACACACCTAACGCTCCGTGGACTTCACGAGGTGAGCACGGTCACGTGCGACTATTGAGAGGGCCCGCCTGAAAGGATAACGTCACGGTTGAATGCCTCTGGCGACGAAGCACGGCTTGGTCAATTACAATTTTCATACCGGCGGCGGGAGGCTCGCGGCTGGCGCATGACTGTGAGCAGTTGTTGAACCACTGCGACGCAATCGCTGTCGATGTTAGGTCCTATACCCGAGCACATGCCGTCGGCGTTGCTGCTTGTTTTCGTAGTGCAGTATGGCTAACGCGGTTAGTTGTTAGCCAACCCATTCAATAGCGAACGTTAGGTCACAAACTTTGGGGGACTTGTCTACTTCCGTATCTGTCGTAATTCCATCCACCGGAAGGCAAGAGTTAGCTCAAGCCATAAGTAGTGTTCGCGCGCAAGATTACAGCGGGGACATGGAGATCATCGTTGTTTTTGACCTTGACGAAGCGCTTACGCCACCCGAAGTGGTTCGACTGGCCGATGCCGCTGATCGTGTAATTTTTACAGGCGGCGGCAGAAAAGGTGGGGCCGCTCGGAATCTTGGCGTCCAAGATGCGAGCGGGACTTGGGTGGCGTTCCTAGATGACGACGACGCATGGATGCCACACAAGCTGACCTCGCAACTGAGGATTGCAGCCCTTGAGTTGTCCCACGGAAACTCGCCGGTAGTCGGTTGTCGAGTAGAGCAAGTGTTCAAAGGCGATAGCAAGACCCACGTCGTAGGAGGCATTCCGTCCCGGCTGATTGCAGAGGATGAGCCGATAGCCGAGTACCTATTTCTTAAAAGACGGCCTGGAGCCAAGCGCAGTTCATTTTTCACTTCCACGGTTGTAGCTGAGCGCTGGCTCTGTGAGAGCGTGAAATGGGATGAATCGCTAGATCGACACCAAGATTGGGATTGGCTCATACGGGTAGGTCTCGTGCCTTCCGTATCCTTCCGACAGGCGGAGCGCGATTTAGTTTCAATAAATGTGGGCTCCCCAGGTTCCATCTCGGCTGGGGCGAATTGGGAGGGGTCACTACGATGGGCCAGACGTGTGTTGGAGCCTATCGGTACCCGCGTCTTTGTTGACTTCTTATTGGCTCAGACTTTACGATACGCCTTGCAGAAGCGGGACTTCTCTGGTGTTCGATTGGTTTTGCGGAGTGTCATCACTGCCCGAAGATTTCCCGGGATCGGACCGACAATAATAGGCGCATCCGGGCTGATGCCGAGAGTGACGCTCGAAAATCTCATGCGCTGCATTAAGTGATCACACGCCAGCGTTGAGGAATCCGAATATGAACGAGATAAAGCCACCCGCCGTAACTATGATTGTCTCTCACCTGGCGCCCGTGTTTGGCATGGAAAGGGTTGCCCTTAACGTATTACTTCTACTGAGGAAATCTTACGACGTCGACGTTGTTTGTGTTGGCGGAGGTGCGGAAGACGTTGCGGTGTCTCCGGGCGTTCGTCTCCTTGGCAAACCACTGCGTGGACTCGGTCGATTTCGATCGCTGTGGAGAATGTATCGATTGGCTCGAACTCTTGAAACGGAAACTGTAATTCTGGTCGGCGCGTGGGTTGCAGTGCCTTGGCTACTCGTCAACGGCGTTTCGCGTTGGAGAACTGTTGTCTGGGAGCACTCGATGATGAAGACCCGCATTCGTCACTCCCAACAACTGCGAGCTTTAGCACTAGCGGCCCAATTTCTATATAGGTCCGCGCACAAGGTGGTCACAGTGAGTCGGCCCCTGCAGCGCGACATGCAGTCACTGTGCAAGCAGGCTTCGATTGTCACAATACCGAACCCGATTGGATTTCCTAACGACGCAGGGGTTCCGGGGAGAAGCGAGATGATCCCGGCAGACGGATTTCCGGCGGCTAGGACTATTCGGCTCTTAAGCGTCGGGTCTCTGACTAAGGTCAAAGCCCAGCACCTCATTGTTCGTGCACTCTCATTCTTGGACGATTCTTTCGAATTAGTTTTCATCGGTACGGGTCCAATGAAAGAGGAGTTATCCCGACTCGCCGATGAGTTGGGGGTAAGTTCACGCGTAATTTTTGACGGATATCTTTCGCCTGACGAAGTAGCGATTCGAATGTCAGATGCAGATCTCCTCATTCACAGCTCAGTTGTCGAGACATTCGGCCTGGTATATGTCGAGGCAGCAAATGCCGGTCTCCCTGTTATTTCCACGCGCAATCCCTTGGCAGAAGAATTGATTCCTGCATATGTACCTGGTTGGGTATGTGAACCGGACCCCGAATCTTTGGCCCTAGAAATAGCTCTGCGTGTACGGGAAGTATTGCACGTTTTAGTGATTCAACGTGCGGATGCTCTGCGTCGTAGTGAGTTTAGCTCCGATAAGGTACTCGCGCTTTGGGCCTCTATTATTCAGCCGCCGCCTATCCCCCTCGCCTCCAAATGCTGACTTGGCAAGCCGAAGGTAAGGGTTAAGCATGCAGAACTTCCTCATTTTGCTAATAGCAGGCTCTTCAATCGTTCCCTTGATATCCAATGTGAGACGCCTGCATCAAAGTCTCGCCGGTCGCGGCGAATTATCGAGTGTTTTCGGAGTGGCCATCGTGGTGCTCGGAGGTCTGCTGTACGAGGCACGTCTAGTCCCAACTGGCCAACCGGCTCAAATTGCTGTTTTTGGCTTACTATTGGGGTCAGTCGTTCTGCAGGTCAGTCGATCGCTGTCTCTGCAGACTAGCCAAGCTAAGGCGGCCGTTAGTGTCGGTCTATTCTTGCCCGCCATAATTTCTGCAGCGATGTTCTTGGTAAATGCACTTCAAAATGTCGAGTTGCCTTTGGGGCAGTCGCTAGGCCGCCTCTTAGCTGTGGCTATTCTTTTCCTCATCGCGGTTTGTGTTGCGGCATCTCGGCTGGACCTAAAAGATATCTGTAGGATCATTACTATTTCGGTGCTTGTGATCTTCTTGTTATCCTCTTTTGGGCACGACGGGTGGCGAGCTTGTGACATATTCAAATGCGGTCCTTTCGGTGCCATCTACACAGGGCCTTTCGCTTCCGAGAATGCCTTGGCGATCTTTGTCTGTGTGGCCATCCTGTGCACCTTTGCATCATGGACCGGCAAGGGTTCTGCTTGGACCCTTGTTCCGCTCGGGTTGACGCTGTACGCCACGGAGTCGCGGACCTCCCAACTGGCACTCGCCGGTTCGCTGACTATTTGGGTCATTGTCGTGTTGTGGAAGAAAGCCGCACGCCCGGTAGGTATGGACCTCGATGTACACCTCCGTAAAAAAGCCAAGTTTATCGTAATTACGATACTTGCCGTCTTCATTGCCAGTTTTTACCTATTGCTGCATGCAGAGCCGGCGTCGTTCAGTAACCGGGGAAATGTTTGGATTCGCGGCTTGATGGCATTGGGCGGTGATTGGTGGATAGGGCTGGGTCTTGATCGATGGACTTTCCTCCAGTCAATCGGAGTAGTTCCACTCTTGTTTCCCCACAGCCAGTACCTGCTACTGCTCTTCGGAGGGGGCGTGGCTGCCGTTGCTCTTCTGTTTCTGCTGTTTTCGGTTGCGACTTGGGCAGCTAGCAAAGGGTCTGCCAGTTTAGGTTTTGGGGCCGCCTACATTGTATTTTTATCTATTCTGGGTTTGACCGAAGCGTACTGGAACCCGATGGCTTTCGATGGACATACATTCCTCGTGATTCCACTTGTATTCCTGATCTCCATTACGAAGGACCCGTCAACTATCAGCCCGGACTCAAACCTCGCGACTAGAGCTCCCCGGGCGTGGTAGTCGGAAGCTGCCAAATTGAGTTTTGCATCGAGGCTTGGGGACCGTTTTACAGGTGGCGGCCGCCGACTTTCAGGGTCCGCGGATCCTGCGTAGGGTGCCACGGGCCCAGGGCTCCTGACATGGTGAGGTATTCAGTGTGGGTTCAGGGGTTTTTGATTTCGTAGCGCAGGATGAGCCCGGTGCCGGGGTAGCGGATTTGGGTGGTGGTGAGGTGCTGGCAGAGTTCTCTGATTGCTGCGGTGGCCCGAGCGGTAGGGTGTGGGTCCAGGCGAATGATGAGGTAGCCGGGGGTGGTGGTGTCGATGTCGCCGCTGCCGGTGAGCACCTGCCGTGCCAGGGCGTGGGCTTCCTCGGCGGCGCGGGCGTAGCCGGTGTTGGTCCGGATCTCCCTGGCGAGGGTGGTGGCAGTGTTGAAAGCGGCCATCCTGATCGCGTGGGTGATCAGCTTGGTCTCCGTGTCGAGGACCTGTTGACCGGGTGAGAGTTCGCCCAACGGAACCCTGGCGCGGATTTTTTGATGGGCGGCTTCTGCCCGGTCAAGGGCGGCCTCCGCGTCCCAGAGCGGCGCGGTGACGGCGTTGTGCATGGCGTTGGTGATCATGACTTCGCCGGCGCCTCGATCCGGGGTTCGCATCGCGAGCATGGCGGCGTCTGTTCGGGCCAGGACCTGGTCGAAGTGGGCCCGGGCGGCGACGACTTTTTGGTAGGCCCTTTTCTTCTCCGGGTTCGGTACTGAGCGTTCGGGGTCATCATCGGTGGAGGTGTAGGCGTCGTGGGAGTCCAGGTCGAAATGGATGCGGGCGTAGCGGAAGTAGTTTTCCTGCCGCCAGCGGGACCCCATCCGGTAGATCACCTCACCGGCGGGCATTGCCTGGTCGGTGGTGAGGATGTGGATCTGCCGGGTTGCCCCGCCCCGGACCGGGACGATCCGGCTGATCTGCCGCATCCGGAACGCTTCCCCCGTGGCCAGGGCCAGATCAACGGCCGTGTCCGCCGCGTTCCAAGTCCTCGTGTCCCCGTGGACGTCCACATGGGCGACCTCGGTGAAGCTGCCCTCGTGGATGTCCGCCGCGGGGCCTTTGCGCCAGGTCAGGACGTCAAAGCCGGCCTCGTCCATGTGCTTGAAGAGCGCCGGTGACCAGCCTCCCCGGTCAAAACCGACCAACACCCGCCGGGAATCCCCGATGATGGTGCGCAGCTGCGGCAGGAGCGCCCGCAGTTCACCGGTCAGGGCGGCGCCGGGTTTGGCCATGACGACCAGCACCGGGGACCCGTGCGCGTCAGAGACCCAGGTTTCCTCGGTCGCCGGGACCGGGAACTTCAGCCTCGTGGAATGGACCTTCCCGATCTTCTTCCCGCCTTGGTAGGCGCGGACATGCCCGTCAACATAGAGCACAGCAGCCAAATCCCCACCCTCACCATCGCCGCCGGCACAATCGCCGCTGCGTGAGTGGAGGTGGTGGGTGGCGAGGGCGGTGAGCAGGTCCCCGGCCTTCCCGGTTTCGGCCAGCAACCCGATTTTGCGGCGGATGGTTTTTACTTCCGGTGCCCGGTCCAGGCCCAGCACCCGGCCCAGGGCGGCAGGGTCGATCCGGGTGGCCCCTTCGGCGCGGGGTTCCCCGGCCAGGGCCCGCAGCACCGAATCCAGGAGCATGGTTTCCAGCCCGTAAAACCCGTCCGCCAACGCCGAGAACGTTGCCTTCGCGCAGGCCAGCAGCCCGGTGGCCTCCAGCGCCGGCAAGGCCAGGAACAGCCCGGCCAACGGCACCCGGGCCGCCGGTGCAAACACCGGGGCCGCGCACTCAAGCAGACCGGCCCGGGCTGCTGCCCGTTCGGTGGACCGATCCGCAGGTGCCGGGAGTACGGGCAACACCAGCCGGGTCGGCGGCGTTGATGCGCCGGGCGCTGATCCGCCCTTGTTAGCGCTGATTTCAGCGGCTTCCGGGGTGTTTGCCTCATCGAAAGTCAGGGCGCGCCGGACGGTGTCGGTGGAGACCCCGGCCGCTGCCGCGGTTGCCCGCAGGCTCGCACCACCGGCGCGGAGCCGGCGGATCTCGGCCGCTTTCTCTCCGGTCAGCACGCTCGGGCCTTTGGGGCCCTTCTTCACCGGCGCCAACGCGGCCACACCCTCACCGGTGAGAGCCACCCGCCAGCGGCGCAAGGATTCCGGGGTGACGCCGAACCCTGCCGCTACCTCGTTGACCCGGGCCGCGCCGGCCCGCACCAGCTGCACCGCGGCCAGCCGGCGCAGGTCATCCTGGCCGGCATCCCACACCCAGCACAACTGGCCGTTGAGAAAGACCTTGCCGCCGAGAACATCATTTTCCAGCAACGCCGCCGACTCCCCGATCAGCACGGCTCCCAGGTCCGCGATCAAGGGAAGGGGCATCTGGGTTGGCATCACATCCATCCTCCCACCCCCATCACCAGCAAAAAAGTCACACGTTTATTATCTCACATCGGGGGCATGATTAAAAGACTTGAGCGAGCAAGAATCCCCGGAAACTCAATACATCACCCGCACGGCCGTCCTGTCATGTCAGGAGCCCTGGGGCCGGTGCGCGAGGTATTGGTTACCTGACGGAACTGGCAGCGGACTTCGCCGATCATGGTGATTTGAGTTTCAGTACCTGCCGAGGGCGTTCGCGCAACCGCGGAAGGCTGGCAGTGAACCCGGGCCGCGTCCCGAACCGAAGGCCAGTAATCGGGCCGGGACTGGGACATGAGCGTCGCCGGTGTGTCAACCATTCGATGACTACGCCGGATCTTGGAGGCCAGTGTAGGCCAGACGTACTCATTGATATTGAGTGCCTTCACGCCGGCCGACCCCGGAGGCTCCTGGCTACTGAGATAGGTAGAGATCGAGACATTGAAGACTTGCTGGGTGCCCCTGACTCAGGCCGATGCTAAGGCAGCAGTTTCGCCCCTAGTACTGCCAGCGATGCTCTCGGTAAGAAAGTCCTTCGCGACAGTCCAGGTCCAAGATGCTTTGAAAATCAGTGCAAGACAAGCTCGTCGATCGTTGCGTTCTCTCATCCATTCAACTCAACGGTCCTCGGAGCTTCAGCCCTTCACGCTGGGTGATCAGCTATGTTGTGAAGCGCTTAAGGATTTCTAAGACATGCAGGGCACTGCCGTTCCAAGTGAAACGCTCCGTATATCGGGCGCGTGCGGCCTGACTCATTGACGCGTACACGGCTGAGTCGGTGACAATTTGTGAAATTGCAGCAGCGTATTCCTTAGGGCTAGCGTGCTCGTCCAAAGTAATACCCGTTAGCTCATTCTCGACGATTTCGGGTACACCGCCGACATTGGATGTAACTACCGGCAGTGCGTAAGCTGCCGCTTCTTGAAAGACGATACCAAACGGTTCATTTCGGGTGGGTAAAACGAAGAGGTCGGCTTGTTCGTATAAGAAGTGCAGTCGCTGGACGTCAGCGGGCAGGTCCTTCCTAAGGAGACCGTGATAGGTGACGTGGCAACGCATCCACGAATCGTCAGGCGGGTGCACTCCCACAACATCGAGGTGAACATTATGACCGAGAGCAATCAGCTCGTCGGCCGCAGTCACTGCTGTGTCCATGCCTTTCCGATGCCATTTGACCCCTACCGCCAAGAGACGAATTAGCCTGCCTTCCGGGGCTTGCTTTGATTTGGCTATGGGGTCGGCGAGATTCGAGGCGAACGGAACGCAACTGGTGTTTTCGAGTTTGTAACGCTCGATCGCATCTTTCCGCGCCCACTGCGAAGCCCAAAATGTTCCGGCCAGCGCAGTCAGACATTCCGCCTCGATGCGAGAAGCGTTGTCGCGAGTGCGCGCTGAAAGTCGGCTCCAGTGAGGGGCGACATCGATGCGCTGCCCTACTGTGGCGTCCCCCCAATAGATGATAGGAACCTCCGATTTCGCACATAGTGGAAACCAGCCCATGACTATGACTACGTCCGGTCGGGCCTCCGCAATCTTTGCGTCGAGTCGCCGGGTAAACATGCGTAGGACTGCTGGTTCGGTTTCCCAGTTCAGCTTCTTCCCAATGAGTCCGGTGAAGCTGGAGAATTTGTTCAACAATCGGTAGGTCGCAGGATGGAGTGGGCCGATCGGAACGACCTCAGCCCCTGCAGAATTTAGGCCCTGAATGAAATGGGCGGGTGTGCCTGACCAAACCTTTACATCGGTAGGGCTGCTAGCTAAGGTACAAACCGCAATCTTCATTATGATGACTCCAAAGTTTTATTGAGACTGGTTCTCTGCTCGTGGCCTGAAGTGGAAGCTTCGTCGGCCCCCGGGAATCCCGAGTCAGCATAGCCGCAGAGCCTAGGAAGTTTGCAGATATTACCTGTTGGAGCGCAACTGAGGGTGTGATCTCGCTGCAGGCTGCCAAGATCTTCGACTATGCTCCGCATTCGGCGAGGATTTTTGGCTCTCCACTGCCGTAAACTCATTGAGGTCATTGAGGTCGTTGAGGTCGTTGAGGTCGTTGAGGTCGTTGAGGTCGTTGAGGTCGTTGAGGTCGTTGAGGTCATTAGAGGTCATTGAGGGCTAGCGGGGAGCCACTCATGCATTCTTCTAGGACAAAGAGCCTTCCTCCGTGGGTCGATGCGTCCCTCGTTGTAGTCCTATAGCCCAGGTTCCCTGGGCTATAGGACTGCTGGTCAACGGTATGATGGGTGCGACCAATAAAATATTGCAGACGGGCCGAGAATGCCAAGTCCAGCGATGAAACAGGGGGACCGCATTGGATTTGCTCGACTACGCACGAATGTTGCGCCGCAGTTGGAAGTTGGTTCTTGCCAGTACCCTGCTGGGACTGCTTGTAGGCGGGGTCGTTTCAGTAGCCGTCAGACCTACCTACACTTCGCAGACTCAACTGTTTGTAGCGATCCAGAATTCCGGGACCGTTCAAGAACTCCAACAGGGCAATACATTTACTCAGTCGAGAGTGCAGTCATACGTTAAGACAGCCGTAACACCCGTGGTATTGCAGCCGACCATCGACAGCCTCGGTCTTGAGGTGACTCCGGAAAAACTGGCATCAAGTGTGAAGGTCAGCACGGACTTGAACACCGTACTAATTAGTATCGAGGTGTCAGACGCGTCACCAGTTCAGGCAGCTGCGATTGCTCAGAGCGTAGCTGGCAGTCTCATCAACGCCGTCGACGAATTGGAGAAGCCCAAGGGCGGCGGTCCTTCACCGGTGAACCTCTCAGTAGTTACACCCGCAGTGGCTCCCACAGTTCCGTCTGCCCCCAACACAAAGCTAAATCTTGCACTCGGCCTGCTCTTGGGTGTGCTCGGCGGGATCACGGCCGCCATCCTCCGCAGTACCTTTGACACTCGCGTCCGGGGGGAGTCCGATCTGAGACATGTCACGGATGCTCCTGTTCTCGGCGGCATCGCTTTTGAACCCGATGCCATAAAGAAGCCGCTCCTAACGCAGGCTCACCAGCAGAGCCCAAGGGCCGAGTCTTTTCGCGCTCTGAGGACCAATCTCCGTTTCGCAAATGTCGCGGTTCAAGCAAAATCATTCATTGTTACGTCGTCCTTGCCGGGAGAGGGCAAGAGTACTACAGCCACTAACCTGGCGATATCGCTTGCCCAGTCCGGTCAATCTGTCTGCCTAGTCGATGCAGATTTACGGCGTCCCATGGTCGGTGAGTATCTCGGTCTAGAGCGCGGTGCTGGACTCACGACGGCCCTCATTGGCTCCGCCGACCTGGACAGTCTGCTGCAGCCTTGGGGGGAGGAAAACCTCTTTGTCCTTACGTCGGGCCAGATTCCGCCGAATCCTAGCGAACTCTTGGGCTCAACACAGATGAGGGCGCTGATTCAGCGGCTCGAGGGCCTGTTCGACACCGTGGTGATCGATGCGCCGCCGCTTCTCCCCGTCACCGACGCTGCTGTTCTGGCGCAACATGTTGGCAGTGTTGTTATGGTAGTGGGCGTCCAAAAAGTGAGGGAGGCGGCGCTCGAGAAATCGCTAGCGGCGCTTGATATGGTAGGGGCGAATCTGCTTGGTGTTGTTCTGAATCGATTGCCCAACAAGGGCCCAGATGCCTACTCCTATAGCTACTACGGCTACGGTGATGGGGCCAGATCATCAAGCGGCGATAATGATTTAGTAGACTCCCTCCGAATTGTTTCCGGCGCTGCTTCGCACGGTACAACTCGATTCGCGATTGGAACTAGCCGGGATTCGGAGTCGGTCCCGGCAGGGCAAAGTACCGAAACATGGCAGGGCGCGGCTCGCGGGGCCCGCCGGTTCCCCCGCTCCGGGACGCTTTAGAATTCCGCTCGTCGGTGTACGGCTTGCACGACGCGATGCGTGTGCCGTATTGGTCACTCTCTGGTCCTGGGCGTCCATTACACGAAACTTCGACCCTTCCGCAGCTCTCGTGTGCTGACTATGTGCTGACTATGTAAGGACTTATCGTGACTTCAACCAAACGGTCGTTTCGGGGGAACGTGCTTGGCCTTCTGGCCGGTCAGATAACACGCTTAGCACTCCAAGCCGGGTACTTTATCATCTTGGCAAGAATGTTGGGCGCCACAGGCTATGGTGCATTTGCCACGGCAATTGCGCTTTGTGCACTAGTGACCCCTTTTAGCAGCCTCGGAACTAACACCATCATGCTGAGGAATGTCTCGCGTGACGTGAGTTCTGCCAGCCGAGAATGGGCTAGAGCCTTGACGTATACGTTGCTCGGTGGGGCGGCCCTATCCGGCGTTCTTGTGCTCATGGCCGATATCATTGCCCCCCCTGAGCTTTCACGTTTTGCGATCTTACAGATAGCTTTGGCAGAGCTGATAGGCCTTAAGTTAGTTGAATTGACCGGTGCCGTGTGGCAGGGGCAGGACCGCAGTCGCCCACTTATCGTGCTACCCACCCTATTGAATTTCATTCGGTTGGTGGCTGCTGGTGCCATGTTCCTATGGGTAGGTCAGACAACCTTGGAGGTCTGGGCCACTGTTTACGTTTTGGCAACTCTTCCTTTGGGTATCGGCGTCGCCATCCATACCAGTGCCAAACTCGGGCCCGGCGGGCGGGCTCTGCGTTTGCGAGTGGTCGAAGTAAAGGAGGGTCTTCTCTTTTCTGTGGCCATGTCTTCACAGAACGTGTACAACGATATCGATAAGGCGATGCTCGCCAGGCTGGACTCTGTAGGGGCCGCCGGCGTGTATTCCGCGGCCTTCAGGATAATCGACATGGCCTACGCTCCGATTCGGTCGATCTCAGCGGCGGCCTACCCGCTTTATTTTCGCGAGGGCGAAGGAGGGCTTGCTTCGGCGCTACGACTAACTCGCAGAATAGCGCCGGCTGTCCTGATCGTTGGAGGACTCGCTGCTATCGGCTCGTTCTTTCTTGCCCCTGTGGCTCCGATGTTATTAGGCAACGACTACGACAGCGCAATCGTAGTGATCCAGGTGCTTGCACCGTTGGTCATCCTGCGTGGATTGACGTTTCTCGGTGCTGACACGTTAACGGGTTGTGGCCGGCAAGGATTCCGTACAGGTGCCCAAGTTACTGTGGCGATTTTCAATGTAGGTATCAACCTAGTTCTGATACCGCCAATGGGAATTTCTGGCGCCATCCTGTCGACACTCCTTTGCGAATTTATCCTTGCCAGTGGGCTGTGGAGCTACATTTGGGTGGTTAGCAATGAGAACAGGCGACAAAAGCCACAGGAATTGGCTGCCCAAGAAGTATCGGGCCGATAGGCAAAGTACCTGCAAAGCTGCTCGCAGCACTGGTGGTAGTTGGGGTCTGTTGATAGGACGAGTGCGCTCCGTGAGCGACAACGGCCGGATGGGTCTGTGTTCCCGATTACCGAGCACAGGTTTGCATGTCTAGACGATCTGATGTCGGTAGGCTTGGGGAAGGCCTTCCTTGCTAGGGCCGCCCGCGGCGGTTGCGGTGAGCCAAAAAGCGGCCTGGCCGGTTCTAACCCCCGGCCGCCAAGAATGAGGAGTGTCGCAAATAGGCCACGTGCATAATTTGGCTCAGTCCGGCGGCCTGGGCGACCTGCGCCCCACACGTTTTAATGCATTGAATTCCGCACGGACCTCAGCACGGGTCTGCCTAGGACAGCGTCGTGGAGGCCGGCGACGCAAGAGCTGGGCGGCGTAAAGGACAAAACTAGTGCCAGATTGCGTTCCACGGTTCGCCAACGCTATCCACGACGAGCGCGCTGAGCCTCGTCACGTTAGAGCGTTCCAGTTGCTGAAGTGAAGATTGCCGTGGAAGGCCCGGGAATCAGGAGTGCGGCATAAACGTGACGGAGTTCAACGCCGGCGACCGGAGGCTGTACCTGTCACCGGCATGGACCCCTTTGACTGGCAGATCATTTCATACCTCCTGGGATTGTCACCGAAGTTGGCGCTCACTAACGATTCCCTACGTGAGGCCCTGACCTGCCTGTTCCCCGGTCAGCAGCCGTTCGTGCACTCGGACCAAGGTGGAATACATCCACTAGTACAACACCACTAGTAGTACTTAGTTAGGTTGGGCCTCGTGGGTGGCAGTAGGGGCAGTATCCGGTCCGTGCGGCGACGAGGTGTTGGAGCTCGCGGAGGATGCCGTAGAGACTCAGGCTGCCCCAGGCGCTTTTGGGCGTGTCAGGCGCAGTGTGGTGATGAATAAGTGGGCGGCGGTGACGAGGGTGGCGTGGTGGTGCCAGCCGAGCCAGGTGCGGCCTTCGAAGTGGTCCAGGCCGAGTCCGGTTTTCAGTTCGCGGTAGTCGTGTGTCAATGGCCAATAGTTTGTGCCCACGGGCGGCCAGCAGAAATGCCCGCTGGCTTGAATTCAAGGGGTCGTTGCAACACCCGTGGTTAGCTGGCTATCAGTAAATCACGTAGACGCTCGGCTGGGGTGTCCCAGTCCAGTGTTTTGCGTGGCCGTCCGTTGAGTTCTTGGGCGACGTGCTCGAGGTCCTCGGGCCCGTATGTATTCAGATCGGCGCCTTTGGGGAAGTATTGGCGCAGCAGACCGTTGGTATTCTCGTTGGATCCGCGTTGCCAGGGGCTGGCGGGGTCGCAGAAGTAGACGTCCATGTCGGTCGCGATGCTGAAGGCCTTGTGTTTGGCCATTTCTGCGCCTTGGTCCCAGGTGAGAGAGCTGCGCAAGTGCGCCGGCAGGGTCCCCATGGTCCTTATCAGCCCATCGCGAACCGATTCGGCGGTGTGGTCCACCGGCAGGTGCACGAGCATCACGTACCGGGTGGTCCGTTCCACGAGCGTTGCGATCGCTGACTGGTTGTAGGCTCCGGTTATCAGATCCCCTTCCCAATGGCCTGGAACAGCACGGTCCTCGATCTCTGGTGGGCGTTCGGAAATGTTGATCATCGGGTCCCGGAAACGACTGGTGCGTTCCTCTGGATTCTTGTGCTTTTTGCGTCGGTTCCGCCCGCTGCGCAGGGCTTCTTTGACTTCGCGTTTGAGTCCGCCTCGGGCCTGAAAGTAGAGGGCTTGGTAGATCGTTTCGGGGCTCACGCGCATCTGCTCGTCATCCGGGAATTCCTTGATCAGCAGCTTCGATATTTGTTCCGGGGACCACCGTGTGAGGAGCTTTATTTTCACGTAGTCGTGCAGTTCTCCGGGTTCTGCCAGCTTACTGTCCTTGGGCCGTGCCCGGGCCGCGGTGGCGGCCCGGTGAGCACCGTAAGGCCGGTAGCCCAGGACCGGGTGGCTGTTGCGTTTGATCTCGCGGCTGATGGTGCCCACGGATCGGCCCAGTGCCCTGCCGATCGCCTGCATTGAGGTTCCCCGGGTGCGCAGGTCGGCGATTCTCTCGCGCTCGGACAGCGACAGATAGCGGGCGCTGATGACCTGTTCCAGAACGTCCAGGCCCACCCGGGCGGATGTCGGCTCCGCCGTCCCTTCCGGCAGCTCAGGTGTCACCGGACGGGATGGAGGTTCCGCGGAAGTCGTTCTCACTTCCTGTTTATACGCGAGATCTACGGCATGGCTCTCGACAGCGGCCGTGTCCTTAACAGACTGTTGCCGGTCCCACACGTAGGAGCTCTGTTTGCTGGCACCAACGGCGAGGGCGGCGTCCCTCCGGCCGGTCCCTTCTTGACGCAAGCGCAGGTAGCGGATCTGTTTCGCGGACGGGCGTGGCAGACACGTGGAGGCGATACCGGCGTCGATCGCCCAGTTGGAGCAGGTGGAGCGGTTCAGGCCCAACTGCTTGGCCGCAGCGCTGACGCTGCCGACCTCCCGCAGCAGGACCAAGAACTCTTCAATCACCGCTGACCGGTGGCGTTGCGCCAGCCGGGGTTTCGCAGTCTTCGTCGTCCGGGGTTTTCTCAGAGAGGGATTGACAGTGCCGGCCCAGTTGCGGGCGGTGCTGATCTTCAATCCCAGATCCTGGGCCGCCGCGGCGATAGTGCCGGTCCGATCCAGAGCGGCATAGAACTGGTCCTTGTCCGCTTGGGTGTACTCGCGTTGGTGCCTGATCCCGGCAGCGTTCGCCCACTTTTGGCATGTGCTCCGGTTAATGCCGAGCTCCTTGGCCGCGGCGGCAACGCTTCCCAACCGCTCCACGGCGGAAAGAAAATCCTGTCGTTGAGTACGGCTATGGGACTGCTGCCGACGCTTCACGGTTAGCCCAGCCAAAGGCGCGGGTTTCTCTGTTGAAGGAGATTTCCTCTTAATGGACGAACTAGTTCCTGATGGTGATTCCATGGTGTTGCAACTCCCGAATAATCGGGGGTGTTGCTACGATCGCTAGAACTCAAGAGGGCGAGTTCTAGCGATCGACTCTTCTATGTCTGTCAAGCCGGTTCCTGAACCACTTTCGCTTGGGCCGCGGCCGTCAGGATTCTGAATATACGACGTGCCAAATAGCGCTTGACGCAACGCCGGATTTCCTTGTCGGTTTTGCCTTCGGCACGGCGTTTCTCGACATAGGCACAGGTCTCGGTGTCGTGGGTCATCCTGGTGACCGTAGCCATGTGCAAGGCGCTGTTGAGCTTCCTGTCGCCTCCACGGTTCAGTCGATGGCGTACCGTGTTCCCCGACGACGCCGGGATGGGATTCACACCCGCCAGACAGGCGAAGGCGGCTTCGCTACGGACCCGTCCCTCGTGCGACCACGCCACTAAGCACTTCGCCGCGGTGACCGCCCGGAAGCCCTTCTCCTCAAGCAGGGGCGCGGCCTCGCTGACCTTGACCAGCTCGTCCAAATGCTTTTCATTGGTCTTCAGCTGCCCCTCCAGGTCCAAGATGCGCTTGGCGAGGCGGACCGCCTCGGCGCGGGCGATACCCAAGGCCAGTTCTTCCTCGCGCTCGCGCCACCGGGAGATCTCCTCGATCTGGACCGGGGTGAGCTTCCTGCGGGCATCGATTCCGAGGTCGTTACTGCGTACCAAAGCGTTCAATGCATTGATCGAACGGGTACGGTCCTTGCTCATGGATTCGCGGGCCGTCACCAGGATCCGCAAACCCTGGCGGATCCCTTCATTCAAGCGGGGCCGGCGCAGTTTCTCCACCGATAACGGCAGCACGGCCATGGCCATCCGGTGGGAGTCCAAGGCGTCGGATTTGCCGACGCCGCGGTTCTTCTTCGCATCCATGCGCGGAGCTTCCGTGACGGGGAATCCGTAGGCGGCCACGGTACCGGCGAGGATTGCCCCATAGGTTGCGGCTCCCTCGATCACCCAGAGAGTGTCGGCGTCGGCGTCGGTGCGGCGTGCCACCCATTTGATGGCGCGATTGATGCCGGCCGCGGTCGTCGGGAAAGACTGCGTATCCAGCAATGCACCATCGGTGGCATCGAGTATGGCGTAGACATGGTTGCGGGCGTGAGTGTCGACACCCACGACAAACGGATGGCAATGAGAGACGATAGACAAGGCCGGTCACCGTGCTTTTCCTCTAGTGATGGAATGGGTTGGTGGCCGTTGACGGCCGGTACCAGTCCGGGTAGGAATCACGACGGAACAGAACTGTGAGGGGTCACGCCCGCGAGGGTGGACAATCTTCTAATCAAGCTACCGAAGTGGGCCGGACAGGTGCCGGCCGATCCACCCTGATGGACGGACAAGTCGATCGAATGACGCCCTGAGGGTCAGTTGCAACATGAGTCACATCCATGGGTGGGTCGGCCGGTTCCTATCCTGCCAGCCAGTCCCAGACCAGCTACAAGTAAGTCTCACAGTTGCAACACCCCGAATAATCGGGAGTTGCAACACCCATGGATTCACCATCAAGAAATAGTTCTTCCTTAAAGAAAAAATCTCCTTCAACGGAGGAATCGGCGTCGACGGTCGGGGCGCCGGGGAAGCGTCATCAGCAGTCCCATACGCGTGCGCAAAGACAGGATTTCCTTTCCGCCGTGGAGCGGTTGGGAAGTGTTGCCGCCGCGGCCAAGGAGCTCGGCATTAACCGGAGCACGTGCCAGAAGTGGGCGAACGCTGCCGGGATCAGGCCTCAGCGCCTGTACACGCAGGCGGACAAGGACCAGTTCCATGCCGCTCTGGACCGGACCGGCACCATCACTTCGGCGGCCCAAGAGCTGGGATTGAACATCAGCACCGCGCGTAACTGGGCCGCCAGGGTCAATCCTGCTGTGAGAAAGCCACGGGCCACGAGAACTGGGAAACTTGATCCGACGCGACGCCACCCATCCGCGGTGCTTGAGGAGTTCGTGAGAGTGCTGCAGGACGTCGGCAGCGTCAGCGTTGCGGCCCGGCAACTCGGTCTGAACCACTCCACCTGCTCCAACTGGGCCAGGGCCGCCGGTCTGGTCTCGGTCAGTCCGCGACGGCCATCAGCGAAGCAGCTTCAGTACCTGCGCCTGCGCCAAGAAGGAGCAGGCCGGAGGGACGCCGCTCTCGCGGTCGGCGCCAGCAAACCGAGCTCCTACGCATGGGACCGGCAACAGGCTGCTAAGGACACGGCAGCTGCCGAGGGCCATGCTGCGGATCTGCCGTATAAACAGGAGGTGACAACTACTTTTGCGGAACCGTCGGCCCCCGCGGCGGCACCAGGACTGACGGCAGCGGCGGCAGAGCCGGCGCCCGCCCCGGTGGCCTTGGAAGCGCTGGAGCAGTCCATCAGCACCCGCTACCTGTCCCTGTCAGAGCGGGAGAGGATCGCGGACCTGCGTACCCACGGAACCTCAATGCAGGCGATCGGCAGGGCTCTGGGCCGCTCCGTGGGCACCATCAGCCGGGAGATCAAACGCAACAGCCACGCGGTGCTCGGCTACCGGCCCTACGGCGCCCACCGCACCGCTGCGGCGGCCCGGGCACGGCCCAAGGACAGTAAGCTGGCAGAACCTGGGAAGCTGCGTCAGTACGTGGGAACCAAGCTGCTGACACGCTGGTCCCCGGAACAGATTTCGCACTTGCTGATCAAGGAATACCCTGATGACCCCGTCATGCGCGTGAGCCCCGAAACGATCTACCAGGCCCTCTACTTTCAGGCCCGCGGCGGGCTTAAACGCGAGGTCAAGGAGGCGCTGCGCACCGGGCGAACCCGCCGTAAGCAGCACAAGAATCCCGAGGAACGCACCAGTCGTTTCCGGGACCCGATGATCAATATTTCCGAACGCCCCGCAGAGGTTGAGGACCGCGCGATCCCGGGCCACTGGGAGGGCGACCTCATTACCGGCACCAGCAACCAGTCGGCGATTGCGACGCTGGTCGAGCGCACCACCCGCTACGTCATGCTCGTGCACCTGCCCGTGGACCACAGCGCCGAATCGGTCCGCGACGGGCTGATCAAGACCATGTCCACCCTGCCGGCGCACCTGCGCGGCTCCCTGACCTGGGACCAAGGCGCCGAAATGGCCAAACACAAAGCCTTCAGCATCGCCGCCGACATGGACGTCTACTTCTGCGACCCCCACAGTCCCTGGCAGCGCGGATCCAACGAAAACACCAACGGGCTGCTGCGCCAATACTTCCCCAAAGGCACCGACCTCAACGTCTACGGCCCCGAAGACCTCGAGCACGTCGCCCAAGAACTCAACGCCCGACCACGCAAAACACTCGACTGGGACACCCCAGCCGAGCGTCTACGTGATTTACTGATAGCCAGCTAACCACGGGTGTTGCAACGACCCCTAGAAGGGACTGTGGAAATAACGGTGTATCCGGCCCAACACGCCAGGCGGTGAGCTTGGCGGGAAGGAGCCGATATGACGGCGACACTGGATGCTGTGAA
>NZ_JBEPNF010000019.1:0-67571 GCF_040546085.1 Arthrobacter sp. UYEF21 | reverse complement strand
TAGCTCATGGCCTTGTGCCGGGAGGCGTTGGCCCGGACCTTCGTCCCGTCCAGTGCCACATGGCCCAACGAGACCATGCCCGCGGCCCGGCAGAGTTCCAGTGCCTGGAGGAACACGTTGGCCAGGGCCGCGAGGTGGCGTTCGCGGAACCGGGCGATCGAGCGGAAGTCCGGGGCCTGCTGGGCGGCCAGCCAGCGGAACGCGACGACGTCCGTGCAGGCTTTTTCCAGTTCCCGCGAGGACCGCACCCCCACGCAGTACCCGTAGAGCAGGATCCGCAGCATCAGCCGCGGGTCATACGGGGGCTGGCCCTTGGCCTTGGCGTAGGAGGCATGGAACCGGGTCAGATCCAGTTCCCCGTCAACAAGCTCACCAATGAACCGTGCCAGATGGCCCTGGGGCAACCATTCCTCCAGCGACGGCGGGACCAGCATCACCGCATCGGGCTCGAACGCCTTGAAGCGTTTCCTGGCCCCGGCGTTGGCATCCATGGGCACATCGGAGGGCTGCTCGACCCGCTCCACCAGAGACTCGTCGAACAAACCATCCTGCGCGGAAGAACCGGTATCCATACCCCCGATTCTCCCAGCCACCCCCATCCGGACCCGGTCAATCCGCCGGCGTTTTAAGAATTAGGGCCTGTCATTTCTGACCCACGCACCTAGGGTCCGGAACGTTCCAACGGGCCGACCTTCATCAACCGGCCAACGGTGTACTGGCTTTCAACAACGGCAGCGTCTTGGTCCTCAGCAATATGGGTTCTTCGGCGGTGTCGGTCCCCGCCGAATTTACGGTGGCTCTCACGAGCGGGCCAGGGCCCAGCGAGGCTGTGGTCGAGATACCGCCGAACAGTGCGGCCTACCTGACTCCCAACCTCCGCGGCAGTGTCGTCAGCCGGCGTGTTCAACTTCGCCGAAACCAAAGGACGCCCGATCTCTAGGGGTCGCGGCGTCCTTTGGGCGAGACGGAAGTGCGGGCCTGCACGCTAGCGCACGCGTTCGGCGCGGCTGAACCGTGTCCGGGCCCCGGCGCCGATGTGGATCAGGACAGGCGTCCGTTTCCCCACCACCGCGTCGAGGCCCGTCACCAGGGCCGCGACTTCTGCCGCCAGAAGGTGCGGCGCCACGCCTTGGCGAGGCTGGAGCCTGATTTTTAGGGCGGGGCTGCCCTGAACGTCATAAGTTGCCACCGTGGCCCCGGCCAGATCCGGCCGTTCGGCCAACGCATGCTTCAAGGCCTGCTCGGCGACGCCGCCGCTGATCCGCACGTCTCCGGGCACGGTACCCGGATCGAATTCGGCCACCAAGAGGTTGCTCCGGCCTTTGCCCTGCTGGGCGATCCAGGCGACCATGAGCCCGATGAGCACCACCAGTGCAAGCGCCGCCACAATCCACAACCAGCTTTCGGGGCGGCCGGGAAAGCGGGTGCCGTTAAAGGCCTGGTTCATACCAGCCCAGGCGGCCCCCGACCACCCGTGCCACCAGGTTGCGACAGCGGGAACCGTGGCCAAGAGAACCAGAAGGATGCCCCCAGCGAGCAGCTTGAATCCAAGGAGCCCGATCAGGATCCGGTTTAGGAGCGACGGTGTGCTGGTCACGCGCCAATCACCCCGGCAGCGGATATGTTCACGCGGACTTCCGGCAACGGGTCCAGCGACATCTCATGGAGCTCGTCCTGGACGGCGGCCAGCACCGCGTTTTCGGTCAAAGGAACACCCGAGGTAGGACGGACATTAACGATGACTTGGCGCTGGGACACCACCACCATGACCTGTTCCGGAGTGACGTTGGCGGCAAGCCGGGCACTGCGAGCCAGGGCCGACGCGATGACCTCGTCATCCACCACCACAACCGTCGAAGAACCGCCACCGTTGAGCACGTGCCGTGCGCGCCGGCCGGGCAGCACGGCGTTAAGCACGAAGACCAGGCCAACCATCGCAATCACAGCACCACCGGCACCCAGCAACAGGGGCGGCAGGCCAGCCGGAAGGGCAACGATTCGCTCCGCCGCCAGCTGGGGTTCGATCAGCCAAGCCGGTTGCCCGATGGCGTGCACGGCCGATTCGAGAAGCCCATAACCAGCAAGTAACATCACCAGGACGGCCGCCACAACCGCCACAGCGGCACGCGATGAATGCGTCTCCCGGTACACCACCCGGCGCATGTCCGGCTGACGCCCGGTGGGCGCCGGGCCTGTTTCCGTCGGGCCTGCGTGGTCCTCATCAACTAACTTGTGGTTCATTGGACTCTGCCTCCCTCGCTTGGCTTGACTCCGCTGATCCGGATGTCCACTCTGCTCAGGCGCGCGCCGCTCAGGGCTGTGACGGTGGACAGGATCCTGCGTTTGGCCTCCACTGTCCTGTCCCAGATGGATCCGCCGAAGGCAGCGACCCTGCCGGGGTCCCTGAGCACGACTGCCAGTGGCGGAATCCTGATCGGTGAGACGAGGGCCAAAGCGAGCAGGCCGTCGTCGTCCGACCAGTCCGCGCGGACATCATGGGCCTCCACTCCGAGGGCGTCGGCGGCCGCTGCCTTGGCAAGGCTGGTCAGGGCCTTGGTGCTGATGCGGTTGTGACCGTTCTGCACTTGTGCCGGAAGGAGGGGTGCGGCTGCGGTCACGATGAGGAGCGCCGGCCGATGATGGCGTCCAGGACGCCGCGCAAGTCCAGTTTCCCTTCTGCAGCGCGGCCCAGCAGGGCACCGATGGCCATAAAGAGGAGCGAAATCAGGAAGCCCCACAGCCCGAATTGGAAGGACATGAAGGCCACGAACGCACCCACGGCAATGCCCACAACAGTCAGGTTCACAGCAGCGCCTCTCTCTCGGTGCCCGCGGGAGGAGCCGATTTCGGGGGCGGCGCCACGAAGACATCGGTTATTTCGACATTCACTTCGATGACCTGCAGGCCCACGAGTTCCTCGACGGCGCGGTAAACGGATGACCTGACCTGGTCAGCGAGGGAATGTAGTGGTGTGCCATAGGAGGCCACGAGGCTGATGTCCACGGCCACCTGGGTTTCGCCCACCTCGGCACGGACACCGGCAGCATGGTCCGAGCTGCCCACCGCATCCCGGATGGCCCCCAGCGCGCGGGACGGAACGGAGCCCAGGGAATAGACGCCGGGCACCGCGCGGGCAGCAATCCCGGCGACCTTTGCCACGGCAGTTTCAGCGATTACGGTGCGGCCGTGCCCGGGCACGCGCATGTGGCTGGCAGCAAGCTGGCTCGTACCAAGCTGGCGCTCGACCCCCGCCTCGGGTTGTGGGTTCTGGTATTCCATCAGACACTTCCCCTTCTGTTGTTCCCAACCCTATCCCCTGGCCGTGGGAACGTGCTGGAATCCCCGCGCATGTCAGGCCGGGGGCACCAGACAGCCGAGCCCGCCCAGCGATTCCCATGCTGACAAGGCGACTTGATTGCACCACCAGAGGTTCACCGGAGGCGCTATCCGAGGTTATGTCATTGTCTCAACGAATCAACTGCAGTCTTGAAAGAGTGGCCATCCCTCGCTGCCCGTTTTTCCAGACAAGCCGGCTCCGCCTTCGGCGGCGAGTTGACGCCCATAAGTCCGGAAAACACCTGAAAGGCACCCGGCAACAAGGCTGCAGTGGCTGCCCGTGGATTTTCACCGGCCCTTCCCCCACAGCCCCCTCTACTACCCATCCGTAGCGTAGCGACGCGTTTGGGAGCAGTAGCATATTCCATACACCGCTCAGCTCGATGGACATCAACCGTCCGAGCGGCTCATTCACCGGCAGCTCCCGGGGCAGTCTGCCGGCATCTTGGCGAGCGGGTGGATCAGCGGTCGCCGACGGTAAAGCGCTGGTTGCGGTGCGCGGGCTGCTCGATCTCGTCCAGGATGGCTACGGCCATGGTGCCCGAGGTGGTGTGCGAGCTGCCATCTTCGGAGACGAGGAGTTCATCCTTGCCCAGGACTACCTAGCGGGCCTCGCCGGGCGCGAAAACTGCTGACGGGGAGAGCCCGACCCGGTCGACGTCGTCCACGGCACGCAGGTATTCGAGTTCCTTGAGCTGGTTCTCCGGGATAGAGATCCAGGCCTCCGCGCCGGGCATATTGCGGATGTCCTCTACGAAGAGATGGTGATCGTCGCTGATGGTCAGGCTGCCGGCTCCGAGGATGAAGACCAGCCGGGGGAGGACCTGCCGCGGAAGCCTTCCACCAGGTGGCGGGCAAGGTCGACGTGCTGGGGCGCGTGGTCGGGTGCCGTACCGAAGGCATTGACGACAGCATCGAATCCTGTCAGGTCCTCGACGCTCAAGTCGAAGGCGTCCCGGAGCAGGACGGGGATGTCCGGGCCGAGCACTTCGGTGGCCCTGGCATGGTCGCGGACAATCGCGATGGCTTCGTGGCCGCGCGAGAAGGCCTCTGTGACGACGGCGTGCCCTGCCTTGCCGGCTGCTCCGATAACTTCGATCTTCATGTTGTGCCTTTCGGTGGGGAATGCCACCAGGGGTCAGCGCCAGCCGAGCTGCGGCGCCACGTGTTTGAGGATCGATTCGATGACGTGGGCGTTGTAGTCGACACCGAGCTGGTTCGGGACCGTGAGCAGCAGGGTGTCTGCCGCGGCGATCGCCTCGTCGTCGGCCAGCGTCGCGGCCAGCTCCTCAGGGGCGCCCGCGTAGGACCGACCAAAGACCACGCGCGTTTTCTCGTCGATATTGCCCACCTGGTCGGAGCTGTGGCGGTCGCGGCCGAAGTATTGCCAGTCGCGCTCGTCCGTCAGTGGGAAGATGCTGCGGCTGACCGAGACGCGCGGCTCACGTTCGTGCCCGGCCTCCTTCCAGGCTTGCCGGTACAGGTCGATTTGCTCCGCCTGCTGGACGTGGAAGGGCTTGCCGCTCTCGTCGTCCTTCAGCGTGGAGCTCTGCAGGTTCATGCCGAGCTTCGCCGCCCAGATGGCCGTAGCGTTCGAGCCGGAACCCCACCAGATGCGCTCGCGCAGGCCCTCCGAGTGCGGCTCAACGCGTAGCAGGCCCGGAGGGTTCGGGAACATCGGGCGCGGGCTGGGCGCCGCGAAGCCCTCGCCGGTGAGCACTTCGAGCAGACGCTCGGTATGTCTGCGGCCCATGTCGGCGTCCGACTCGCCCTCGGCGGGGGCGAAGCCGAAGTGGCGCCACCCGTCGCTGACCTGCTCGGGCGAACCCCTGCTGATGCCCAGCTGCAGTCGGCCGCCCGAGATCAGGTCGGCCGCGCCGGCGTCCTCCGCCATGTAGAGCGGATTCTCGTAGCGCATGTCGATCACGCCGGTACCGATCTCTATGCGGCTGGTCCGTGCCCCGATCGCAGCGAGCAGCGGGAACGGGGCGGCATACTGTTGCGCGAAGTGGTGGACGCGGAAGTAGGCGCCGTCCGCCCCCAGCTCCTCGGCCGCGACCGCGAGGTCTATCGCCTGCAACAGCGCGTCCGACGCGTTACGCGTGCCGGACTCTGGGTGGTCGGTCCAATGGCCGAAGGACAGGAATCCGATGCGCTTCACTCCAGAAGCCAACATGGTGGCGGCGGTTCCTATTCCCCGCGGGGCCTCGGGCTCACACCCCTCCCGCAGCACGGCGGGCATCTGCAGTTCCCAAGTCAGCGTCGCGCCCAAGTCGGAGGAATCCAGACTCGTCCTGTGGAACTGTGAACTAGCGCCAACAAGTTAACAGGCAGGGTGCAACTGGTAGCACAATATGGCGGTTATTTCACCGTTCAAGATGGCGGCTTTCGACCCTTCTCACTGACGCGGCCAAGTGCTTCCTGCGTGGGTGAGACTTTGGGCTTCTTCCCGCAAAGCCGGCCCTCTCTTATCGGCTTTCATGCCCCCGGCCCGTTATATGACGTTGACTGCGTTGAGGTAGCGCGAAGCCATTTCGTGGTCGCCGTCGATCTGGAGTGGGGAGTCGTGCCATGACGATCGGCGGGTACCCCAGTCGGGGAACGTGATGGCGGGGGCGGTAATGTGTGCGGCGGTCGGGCGCTGGGCGGAGCTGGCCAGGCCGGTCTCGTCGACCCGCCAGCTGCCACCGCCTGGGCCGGTCAGGGTAAGGGTGAGGCCGGCTTCGATGCCGGTGGAGGGTGCGGCCTTGGTTTGGTTACTGAGCACGGCAGTCATCCAGGTCAGGACTGCGCGCATCCTGTCGGCGTCGGTTTCGGGTGCGCTCACGCCGAGAGCGGGGGCGATGTCATGGCGGAGGTGGGTGTGGAGGTCGAATGCGAGGGCTCCTCCAATGAGGAGCCCTAGTGGATAAGTGCCGAGTTCATTGAGCCGGGTGGGGAGTGAGCGAAGCGGTGTGTGCCTGACGAAGGCGAGCATGTTCGCCACTGATCGGGTGGATTTTTCGAATTCGTCCATGACCTGTTCCCGGTCCCACCCCCGGCGGACCCTTACGGGGCCTTCGTTGGCTTTTTCCAAGCTTGGTTGGCGGGCGGCTCGTATTCCTGCGGGGATATAGAAGTTGTGGGCGGTAGATCCGATGTGTCCTACGATGTCCGCCACGGTCCAGCCGGTAGCGCGGCTGGGACTGGTCCACTGCTGGGTGGTGAGGTCATTCGCGAAGTCGAGCATGAGCGCACTTTCTGCCCGCAGTGTGGTGAGAAGGTTCTTCAGATCGGGGCTGGGAAGTTGAGGGGGCATGCGTTGTCACCTTTCGTCAGGGTGGGATGCGTAGAGGACCCCGGCCTGCGTTCGCGCGAGCGGCCGTCGCGTCCAGTGTCGCGCCGCGTGGGAAGCCAGCCGGAGCCGGGGCGGGATGGGAGGTTAGTTCGAGGAGCGGACGGCGGCGATGGCCGCGTCGTAGAGATCGAACAGTGCCGTGCTGCCGTTACGCCGCAACCATTCCTCGTTTGCCATTTGGAGGCAGGTGATGGCGACTGAAGCGATGACCCGCGCGTTGTACTCACGCGATGCGGACTCTGCCAGGCGTGGTTCTATCAGCGGTGCCAGAAGGTCAGTCCAACGGGCCTGTTTCTCGGCATGACCGGCACGCAGGGAATCATTGTCGAAGAGCATGGTGACAATTTCCAACCGGTGTTCTGGCGTTGCCGCCATTTCGTCAAGAACGAGGAAAGCCTGACGGAGGGATGCCCAGGCGTCTTCCGTTGCGGGTCGCGCGGCCAAGCGAGCCGCGATGGCCTCTCCTTGCTCGTTGAGTCCGCTCAACGCAAGGTCTTCCTTCGTGCGGAAGTAGTTGAACAGGGTCCTTCGGGATACGCCTGCAGCTACAGCAACCTCGTCCACGGTGGTTTCGTCGAAACCTTTTTCCGAGAAGAGTTGCATCGCGGTTTGGGCCAGGAGTGAACGCATGACGGCGCGGGTTTGCGTACGGATGGACGACGGAGCGGAATTCATGCACTCATGGTACATCTGTGCAGTTAGACAAGTAAATTGCATTCAGTGCATATTTCTACATATAGTGCTTGCCTGACCAAAATTGACTGCGGCACCCAGACCATCATCGTGACGGGAGCCAGCTCCGGACTTGGGGCCGAATTCGCCCTCCAGCTTGCACGGCGCCGGGGGCAACCCTCGTCCTGGTAGCGCGGCGGGAGGACAGGCTTCAGCTGCTGGCCAGCGAACTGACCCGCGACCACGGCATCAGCGTGACCATCATCACCCGGGACCTTGGCGCCCCCGACGCAGGCAGGTCCCGGCGCGCCGAGCTTGAAAGCAGGGGAATTTTCGCCACCGGTCTGGTCAACAATGTCGGTTTCGGTACCCATAAATCCCTTCGGTCAGGAAGATCCGACCGCCTGCAGGAGCTTGTGGCACTGAACATCGGGGCGCTCGTGGACCTTAGCCACGCCTACTTTGATTCATTCAAAGCCAAGGAGCCGGCGGTCCTGATCAACGTTGCCAGCCTGCTTGGCTTCCTGCGGTCGCAGTGCTTGAGTGTTTACGGTGCCTCGAAGGCCTTCGTCCTGAGCTTCACCGAATCATTGTGGGAGGAGGCGCGGGTACCGGCCTGCGCGTCCTCGCCATCTCACCCGGTGCGATGGGAACCGAGTTCTTTGCTGCAGCGGGCAGTCAAGCGGCGGGCCAACTGACGCCGCCGGCAGCCTATGCGCCTCCATCTGGCTGCAGATGTGGATTGGCAGTGAAGACGAAAGTTGAAATTTGGCGCCGCTGCACGCTAGAAGTCACGGGCGGTGTTCGATCCGTGCGGCCGGACGGCTGGCCGCCACAGCGCCCCGCCCGCGCGCCGTCGCCCTGAGCTGCCCGCTTGGCAAGCTGAGGTCCGTCTCCCATTTGGAGACGGACCTCAGCTGTGGTGCTAGGTGGTGCTTACAGGCTGCTGGCTGGCAGGCGGGGAGCTAGCGGCTGGTGCGGTCGTTGGCGGTGCCGTCGTCGTCAACTTCGATTTCTTCTTTGCGTAATTCTTCGGTGACGTTTGTGCTGTTCGGTCACTGTGTCTTTTACCAGCCGGACGCGTTCGACGGGGACGGTTTCCTTTTCCACGGCGGGGCGTGCTGCGTGCAGAATGACTTCGTATTCTTCCTCGCTGATGGCCGGGCCGTCCATGGCGTCCCCGACGTTGCCCCCGGTGATGGGTTCACACTCCAGGCGTACCTCTTCGCGTTGCACCGGGACGGTGGTGGTCACGTTTTCGGTGACGACGTATTTGCGCAGGCGTGCCCGGCCGTGGCGCGGTCCGCTGTCCCGGTTTCCGTGCCGCGTTCAGTTTCCGTGCCGCGTTCGGTGCGGGTGTAGTCGGTGCCAGCGGAGAGGCCGTAGTAGGTGTACAGCTGTTCTTCCTCGTCAGGGTTCAGGTGCCCGTCGGGTGCGACGTTCGGGGCGTCTTGGTATAAGGGACGACGAGGTCGCTTCCTTCCTGGGTGGCAGAACCGATGGGGGCGAAGGATTCGTTACTTCCGAACAGTCCGGTCTTGACGGTGACCCAGGTGGGTTCTGAGGTGTGGTCATCGACATAGATCTGTCCGATGGAGCCGATTTTGTGGCCCGTCGGAACCAACGACGTTTCCGCCGGCGGTGGCCAGTGCAGAGAGGTTGTCAGTGGTAATCATGGTGTTCTCGTTTCTGATGCAGCATTGGTGAAATGGTGAAACGGTAGGGATC
Organism: Arthrobacter sp. UYEF21; assembly: GCF_040546085.1. Lineage (NCBI taxonomy): Bacteria > Bacillati > Actinomycetota > Actinomycetes > Micrococcales > Micrococcaceae > Arthrobacter > Arthrobacter sp. UYEF21. The sequence continues at coordinate 58,498 of NZ_JBEPNF010000019.1, read as the reverse complement.
AGGCGAGGGGGTTCTTGGTCGCGTGCGCTCCGCCGTGGCTGTTGGAGCCCCGCCTCCTTGGCCTTGGCCGTCAGCTGGCCTGTGGCGGACGGGGAGGATCCGGCCTCGGCCTTGAACCGCGGCGCTTCAGCTTCTGCCTTGCTCAAGTAGCCTTCCCAGCGGCGAGACATCGGCCCAAATGAGTCCGCCTCCAACGCCTACGATGATGACGCCGACAATCGCGGCGAGGACTGCGATGAGGATCGGGTTGGTCACGGTGGTGGCGATGTCGACCTGGTTCAGGGCGGCGATGATGCCGATGCCGAGAATGAAGATGCTGGCGATGTTTCCCAGTGTCTTGCCGTAGGAGAGTCCGCCGAGGGAACCCTGGATAAGTGTCTTCACGCCTGCGGCGACCGAGGCGCTGATGATGACGATGATGATGTCACTGGCGTCCATGGACGAGCGGGCGAGGGCCTCTTGACCCCGCCGCGTGCAACGAGCCGGTCGAAGCCCACTTTTCGAGCAGCTTGTCAGGGCCTTGCGGCAAATGGCCGATTTCGTCAGGCAACTTGAAAGTAAGCATGCTTTCTATTAGTTTGGTTGTAGCTTCTTCGCCTGTCCCCCATCAGGCGGAGCGGTTGCCAGAGAGGCCCCGCATTACTGACTCGTGCTGCGGGGCTTTTCGCCGCCTCCAGACCCGCTCCCCTCAACTAATCCGGAGGCAGCCGCCGATGAGTGATGCTGCAACAATTTCGTTCGTACTGACTTACGTGGGAACGCTGGCAGTGGCTGCTCTGATGTTCATCGGTCAACTCACCGCCCTGGCTGTCCTTCTGGTTATGGCCGGGACCACCAGGCTCATCACCCTCCCCGTTCGCGCGCTGATCCGGCGTGCCGACAATTGATAGGCGCCTTATGACCTCGCAGCAACGCGGTCCTGATGAAACCGGCCTTCCGCTTTCCTGATGGCGCAGACCTAGCAGCTATCATGTTAATAAGCCTGCTTACTAGATTCCGTTGAACGTATTTATGATGTCTGTGGCGCCTGTCCTTTGAACGGACCGGCCGCCACCCCGACTTCCCGTACGGGAGTCCTAAAGGGAGAGCGTCCTACATGAGCCAGTATCAACAGCCAGAGCCCGCGGAGCCTAAGAGACCGGCCGCCACAAGACCGGGCACCGGTGCCACATTCCCAACCGCAGACACGCCTTCCCGGACCGATGGAACCAGAGCTGGGACAGCGACTTCGGGATCCGCGCCGAGAGCAACACGAACGGGGATGACGTGGGTTGCTGTGGCAACCTCATTGATCGTATTGGTGCTGCTCATCGTGCTCATCCTCCAGAACCAGGAGGCGGTGCAGGTAAAGTACTTCGGGCTGCAGGGAACCGTCGCATTGGGCGTGGCCCTTCTGATCGCAGCCGTCGCTGGCGGGCTACTCGTCGCCGCAGCCGGAGGTGCCCGGATTCTGCAGTTGCGCGCTGCCGAACGGCGCCGCAGACATACCCAAGGCCACTGATGTGGCCGCTGCGCTGAGCCGTTCAAATCCTGGCTCACACGACTGTGCGTCCGTTGAAGGCGCACGGTCCGGCGGTGGAGAATAAAAAGTCCGGTGCCTGCAGAGGGCGGAGTCAGTGCAGCGGCTGATCCCAGGCCATGCGGTCAAGCTTTTCCGGCTCGCTGACAGTGTGGCCGTCCGGGAACTCCACAGTTTCAGGGTTCGGACGTGCTTCGTCGAGGCTTGGCTTTCCATCTGTATGAGGGCCGGCTGCGCACTACCGGCGGCAGCACGCCGCGTGAACGGTCCATGGGTGGGTATGGCATCCTGAACTGGCCCCACCTGTAGGGCTTTTAGTCGCTTGAATTGGCCCCACCCTCGACCCGCCCGTAGCGTTCGCTTTGTCGTCCAAGACTTAGAGAACGGAACGGGTTTGAAAGAGAGATCGAGAGTGGAACAATTCGAGCGTATCCGCCGCGATGCGAGAGTTAAAGATATGTCTGTCCGAAAGCTGGCCCGGGTCCATGGTGTGTTGGAGGTGCCCAAGTTCGGCTGTAATACGGCGACCAGATGGCTCCTCCGTACAGGCCTTCTCAGCCCCCGCCAGGTTCGCCGTGCGGCAGATACTTAACCCTCTCCATCCCGGTGGGATGCTATTGGCCGAGCAGTGATACGGCGTGGGCAATGACGAGTGCAAGCAGCACGAAGCCGCCGAAGGCCTCCAGCCCCATCAGCGATTTTGCCCGCGCGGAAAGCGGCATCGTGTCCGTGGGGCTGAAGGCCATGGAGTTGGAGAGCGAAAAGTATACGTAGTCGATGAACGACGCCGTCCAGCCGCTCTTGACCGAAGACCTGGCGGCAACTTCCTTCACGGCGTCGTGGTCCTCATCCTGGGGGAAGCGAAAGTCTGCCCTGGGTAATTCATGGCGCGGGGTGTGCCGGCGGGCGACGGGGCCGCCCCGGTCCAGTTCCCAGTAGACCAAAGCGAAGGCGATGACGTTCGTTACCCATACCTGGAGGGCGGCGAGCAGAAGGGTGGGGCCGTTGCTGTTGTTCGAGCTTGTGAGGGCGATGACCAGCTGCACCAGGGCGGCCTCGTTCGCTACGACCAGCAGCAGCGCCTGGCCTAGAGAAAGGTACCTGGACCAGCGGGTTTCGCGGGTGAGGCGGCGGGGATTCAGGGCGATGAGCGGGATCAGGAGTCCCAGTCCGACGATGACAACCGCGTAGCGAACGCCCGGCAGAAAAGCCGTTGGCAGCGTCGCGTACAGGGCGAGCGCGACGAGCAGGCCAATGACGGCGGGCCAGCGGTGCTCCGCAGGGGCCTGCGGTTCGTCGTCGGCGTTCATAGTCAGGAGTGTAGCCACCGAACCTGTCCGTTTGACGACGGCTCACGGTATCGCCCATGTCGGGAGTGGGCCGGCTATGAACACTGATCTGAGCGTCGAGGCACCATCCGCAGGGATAACCGACCACCCTCAAGGCAAGACAGCGGTCGAGTGCAGTCACCTCGGGCCCCATCGCAGCGTCAAGACTCACTCGCATACCAAGGGAATACCAAGGACCGTCCCAGAACTCGGCTGATTGCGGGTGATCCAGGTGAAGCATCCGCTTCACGGGACAAAAAAGAAACCCCGCGGTTCCCATGCAAACGAGGGGAACTGCGGGGTTCTAGCTGGTGGCTCCGACCGGCGTCGATCCGGTGACCTTTCGATTTTCAGTCGAACGCTCTACCAACTGAGCTACAGAGCCTAGGTGACATGTCACCATGGCCGTCGAAATCTCTTCCGACAACCAGAGCGACCCTGACGGGACTTGAACCCGCGACCTCCGCCGTGACAGGGCGGCGCGCTAACCAACTGCGCTACAGGGCCTTGCTTTTCTTGCTTCGCAGTATCGCTACCGCTTTTTTTCAAGGCTTCAAGCTTACCAGACATTTTCAGCCTGCCTGACCAGTTCCTTGCGTACCCCCAACGGGATTCGAACCCGTGCCGCCGCCGTGAAAGGGCGGTGTCCTAGGCCGCTAGACGATGGGGGCCAGAACCCGTTCGGAACAAAAGAAAAGGCTTCGAGCCAAGGCTGTCAGTCTTTGCCGTTTCGTGTTTCTCCGAACTGGACTCTAAAACTATAGGGCCTGGGCGGGAATAATCCAAAATCGACCCGCAAGGCCGCAAAAAAGCCGCCGAAACAGGCGAAGATGGACAGATGGATGCCGTCGCTGCACTCAACGAGATCGCCTTTTGGCTGGAGCGCGGACGCGCTGCCACATTCAAAGTCCAGGCATTCCGGAAGGCAGCCGGGGTCATCGCCGGACTGGACCCCGCCGAGCTGGAAACCCGCGCCCGGGACGGCCGGCTCAAAAGCATGAAGGGAATCGGCGACAGGACCTACCAGGTGGTCCGCCAGGCGGTGGACGGCGAGGTACCTGACTACCTTGCGGACCTGCGCGAGCGCGGGCAGGAGCCACTGGCCGACGGCGGCGCAGGGCTTCACGGATCCCTCCGCGGCGACCTCCACAGCCACAGCGATTGGTCCGACGGCGGGTCCCCCATCCCCCTGATGGCTGATGCCGCGCGCCTCCTGGGCCGCGAATACCTGGCTTTGACGGACCACTCTCCCAACCTGACCATCGCCAACGGGCTCAGCGTGGAACGCCTCGCCGAACAACTCGACGTCGTGGCAGAGCTCAACGCCGGCAACACCAACGGTTTCCGGCTCCTGGCCGGCATCGAAGTGGACATCCTGGAATCCGGTGACCTGGACCAGTCGCCGGAGATGCTGGGCCGGCTGGACATTGTGGTGGCCAGCGTCCACTCCAAACTGCGCGCGGACGGGACCACCATGACACAGCGAATGCTCGCGGGCATCCGGGATCCGCACACCAACGTGTTTGGCCACTGCACGGGCCGACTGGTGGAAGGATCGAGGGGCACCCGGCCCCCGTCCGAGTTTGATGCCAAGGAAGTGTTTGCCGCCTGCGCGGAACACAACGTGGCTGTGGAGATCAACTCGCGGCCGGAGCGGCAGGACCCGCCGGACAACCTGATCCAACTGGCCCTGGACGCCGGGTGCCTGTTCTCCATCGACAGCGATGCCCACGCTCCCGGGCAACTGGACTTTCTCCAGTACGGCGCGGCCCGTGCGGCCCTGAACAACGTACCGGCCGAGCGCATCGTTACAACCTGGCCTCTGGACCGGCTTCTGGCGTGGGCCGGGAAAGCCTGACGCAGCGGGCTATTTCACGGCGTTTGTGAGCTTCTGCCGGAAATCCTGCCTGGTGGTCAGGGTCAGCTTCTCGCCGTTCAGGAAAAACGTCGGCGTGCTGGTCACGCCAAGGGCGGTGCCGTCCGAAATATCAGCGCGGATGCGGTCCTTCGTTTTGTCGTCCGCAACCGCCGCGTCGAACGCGGCGAGGTCCAGCCCAAGTTTTTCGGCGAAGCCCCGGAACAGCGCAGACTGAGATTCAGGCTTTCCATGCCACTGGTCCTGGGTTTCAAACATTTTTGCGGACATGGCGTCAAATTTTCCCTGCTGCGCGGCGGCTTCCACAGCGAGCGCGGCGGTGCCGGAGTTCGGGTGCGAGGACAGCGGGAAGTAGCGGTTGACAAAGGTGATCCTGTCGCCAAACTCCTGCCTCAGCTCCTCCACAAAAGGATGGATGGAGCGGCAGGCTTCGCATTCAAAGTCCAGAAACTCCACCAGCTGCGCCTTTTCAACCGCAGGTGTGGAGAGCCGGTGGCTGTCCGCCCGCACCAACTGTTCCGTAGGTGCCGCCGGGGCGGGCGCTGCCGCGGGTTTGTTCAATGTCAGCACCGCGTACCAGGCACCCCCGGCGGCCACGATGACTCCGAGCAGGATCCAAACGACCAGGCGGATCCGTTTAGCTGGGTCAGGGGCGGACCCTCGGGACGAAGTTGAAGCTGAGGCCATAAAACGTATCCTAACCGAGGCGTCGGTATCGACCGGCCATTCCGGGGCCACAGGATGGCAGGAAGTAGTTGATGAGACGTGACCGATTTCCGCCAGCCGCCGGCGCCGGGGCAGGGCTAGATTGGCAGCATGGCTTCATCTTCCCCCACCAACTCCGCACCATCGGCCGCGCTTCCCACACGCCCCGGTGGCATCAGCGCCCCGGGCATCGCAGCCGTACTGGTCACCGTGGTGCTCTGGGCGTCGGCGTTTGTTGGCATCCGGGCGATCGGACCAAGCTTCTCCCCCGGCTCCCTGGCGCTGGGCAGGTTGGCGGTTGCCGCCGTCGTGCTCGGCGCCCTGGTACTGCCACAACTGCGCAAAAGCAAAGTAGTGCCGCGCGGCCGTGAGTGGTGGCCCATCCTCGGATACGGCGTGATGTGGTTTGGCGGGTACAACGTGGCCCTCAATGCCGCGGAACACCTTCTGGACGCAGGCACCGCGGCCCTGCTGATCAACGTGAACCCGATCCTCGTGGCCGTCATGGCGGGCTTCATCCTCAAGGAAGGTTTCCCGAGCTGGCTCATTATCGGGAGCCTGGTGGCTTTTGGCGGGGTGGCGCTGATCGCGCTCGGCTCCACTCCGGCGGCCGGTGAACGTTCGACGGCGGATGTTGCGGGGGTGCTGCTTTGCCTCCTTGCCGCCGTGCTCGCCGCTGTCAGCGTGATCATCCAGAAACCGGTGCTGCGGAAGATCCCTGCCGGCCAGGCCACGTGGTTCGGCATCGTGGTGGGCGCGGTCTGCTGCCTGCCTTTCACCGGCCAGCTGGTGTCCGAACTGCAGGCAGCCCCGATGTCCGCAACACTGGGACTGGTGTACCTCGGGGTCTTCCCCACGGCCATCGCCTTCACCACCTGGGCTTACGCGTTGTCGCTGATCGACGCCGGGAAGCTGGCGGCGACCACATATCTGGTCCCCGGCACCACCATCCTGATCTCTTGGTTACTCCTCAGCGAAGTCCCCTCCGTCTGGGGCCTGGTGGGCGGCGTGGTCTGCCTGGTGGGCGTTGGCCTGACCCGGCGCAGGTCGCGGGCCGTCATCCGTTCCTGACCGCGGCCGGTGGTGTTGGTTTCGCGCTACAGTCGTGGACATGCCCGCCAATCTGCCGCCCGGACTGCCCATCATCCCGGACGGCCCGCACGAGCCGCTTCCCTTCGAGATGTCCGCTGACGACTTCGAAGCCGCTGTCGCCGACGCACTGGGCCTGATCCCGCCGAAACTTGCGGCCGCCATGGACAACGTGGCGGTGTTCATCGAGGACGACTACGTCCCGCAGCCAGGCGAAGACCCGGACACCGTCCTGCTGGGCCTCTACGAGGGCGTCCCGCTGACCGAGCGCGATTCCTGGTGGGGCGCCGGCTCGCTGCCGGACCGGATCACCATCTTCCGCCAGCCCATCCTGGACATCTGTGCGTCCCGCGACGAGGTGATCCAGGAGGTGGCCGTGACGGTGGTGCACGAAGTCGCCCACCACTTCGGCATCGATGACCACCGGCTGCACGAACTCGGCTGGGACTAGCCTTGTAGGCATGGGACACGACCACAGCCACACACACGGCATCACGGCAACAGGCCGGCACCGCAAGCGCCTCATCGCCGTTCTGGCCATCACGCTGACGGTGGTCCTGGTCCAGGTAGTGGGCGCGGCGCTGTCCGGCTCCCTGGCCCTGCTGGCGGACGCCGGCCATATGCTGTCCGATGCGGCCGGCGTAACCATCGCGCTGCTGGCCGCCTGGATCGCGGGGCGGCCGGCGAGTGACCAGCGGACCTACGGCTACCAGCGGGCGGAAGTCCTGGCCGCGCTGGCCAACGCGCTGATCCTGATTGTCATCTCCGTGGTCATCTTCACGGAGGCTATCCGGCGCATCGGTTCCACGCCCGAAGTCCAGACCGACATCATGCTCTTCGCCGCCATCCTGGGCGCGGTGGCCAACCTGGTGTCGCTGCTGATCCTGCACGGGGCACACCAGGACAGCCTGAATGTCCGCGGCGCCTACCTTGAAGTGCTCGGCGACCTGCTGGGTTCCTTCGCCGTGATCATTGCCGCCGTGGTCATCATGTTCACCGGCTACCAGGCCGCGGATACCATCGCGTCGGTCCTCATTGCCCTGATGATCCTGCCGCGGGCCTGGAACCTGCTGCGCGATGTGGTGGACGTGCTCCTGGAGGCAACCCCCAAGGGTGTGGAGGTTCAGATGATCCGCCAACACATCCTCAGCGTGGACGGGGTGGTGGACGTCCATGACATCCACATCTGGACCATCACTTCCGGCGTGCCGGTGTTTTCCGCACATGTGGTGGTGGAGGACGGCGTCCTGAACGCCCGGGGCGCTGACCAGGTCCTCGACAAGCTCACCGCCTGCCTCGGCTCCCACTTCGACACCGAGCACTGCACTTTCCAGCTGGAGCCTGCCAGCCATTCCGAGCACGAGTCGCACCAGCACGCCTGACGCCCGGGCGGTGAGGCTGACGTCCTCCGGAGCACCCGTTCCGACACACCGAGCCGGGTGTGACGCAATTAGACTCTTGTTGTTTATGTTATCCATGTGACCAGTGTTGCCAAAGTGCAGGACGTCACGTAGCCTCGGACTGCTGGGCGATCAGCAGAGGGGCCCTTTGTGCCGCCATCAGACCTCGCTCCCCAGCCTGACTGTCCTGCGAGGTTCTGCGAATGGGTTTGTCCGGATCCGGCCTGAAGGCCGCCGTGCTGTGTACCGCCGTCGTCCTTTCCGGAAGCCTCGCCCTCCCTGCGCAGGCATCGCCCATTCTCCTGGCTCCGACCATTCAGCGTCCGGCTTCGCCGGAGATTCCGTCCGCGGAGGACATCGCGGCCGCGAAGTCCACTGAACGGGCGACGGCGGACCAGGTCACCGCAATCGAACGCCTCCTGGCGGACGCGGCCAGCGCCCAGCAGGCCACCTTTGCCCTGACGCTGCAGGGAAACAACAACTACAGCGAAGCCCTGGTGGAGCTTCAGGACCGCCGGAGCTCAGCGGACGTGGCCAGCGCCCGCGCAGAACTGGCAGTGCAGGCACAAGAGAAGACCCGAAAGCAGGTGGGCCAGCTTGCCGGCGACCTGTACAGGAACGGCGGCCTGAACCCGACTCTGACCACGTTCGTCAGCGGTAACGGGGAAGCACTGCAGCAGGCCGCAACACTGCAGGCCATTTCGGCCAGCCGCAGCCGGGCCTTTGAATCCGCGGAGACGGCGGCCGCCGCGGCGCGGTCGCTGACGGCCGCGGCGCAGGACGCCAACACGGCCGCCGACGACGCAGCCAAGACAGCCGAAGCCAGCAAGGCACAGGCCGAAGCGGCCAACGCAGCACAGGTCCGGGCCGTGGCCGAAGCGAAGGCACAACGGACCATTCTGGTGGACCAGCTGGCGCAGTTGAGGAACACCACTGTTGCGCTGGAATCGGCGCGGGTGGATGAACTCGACCGGCAACGCGAAGAGGCCAGGCTTGTGGCCATCTCTGCGGCCGCCGACCGGCCTGCGTCCGGTCAGGCTGCCTCGGCCCCCGCTGCACCGGCCGGGCCTGCACCGCAGGCGGCCGCCCCGGCACCGGCACCGGCACCTGTTCCGGCTCCGGCTCCGGCTCCGGTTCCGGTTCCGGCGCCTGTTCCGGCTCCAGTTCCGGCTCCCGCGCCCGCGCAGGCTGGTCCCGCACCGGCTCCCGGGCCTGCCCCAGCGCCAGCACCGGCCCCTACACCCACACCCCCGCCCGCGCCGGCACCGGGCGGTTCCAATGAGATAGCCATTTCGGTGGCACTGTCCAAAGTGGGAGCGCCGTATTTCTACCAATACGGCGGCACCGGTCCCAACGGTTTCGACTGCTCCGGGCTGGTCCAGACTGCCTTCGCCGCGGCCGGCAAATACCTGCCCCGCACCGCAGCCCAGCAGTACGCGGCAGCTCCCACGCATGTGCCCATCTCACAGGCCCGCCCCGGCGACCTGCTGGTGTGGGGTTCGGCCCCGGGTTTTTATCACGTAGCCATTTACCTCGGCAATGGCCAGGTGGTGCAGGCGTTGAACCCGGATGAAGGAATCGGGGTCACCCAGTTGAGCAGGATGTCCGGGATGCAGCTACACCCCTACGCTGCCCGCTACTGACCCGGCCCGCGACCCAGCAAGTACCCCAGCCGCGGGACAGCACTCCAGCTCAAGTGCGGCCCGCGTCGAAACAGGGCTCCCAGCTCAGACCTGACCTCCTCAGGACAGGATGTCCTTTGTGACAAACCGGCCATACGCCAGCGCCCCGAAGACGGCCACGTACCCGCCCTGCAGCAGGGCGTTGCTGGTGAAGGAATCCCACAGCACCGGCTGGCGAAGGACGTCCGCGAACCCGAACCAGTAATGCGTAAACAACCAAGGGTGCAGCCACTCCAGCTGAGGCAGTTGGTCCGCGATCTGCGACGCCACGGAGACCACCACCGTGGCAGCCATCGCCCCGACCGGCACCACGGTCAGCGTTGACAGGAACAAGCCAATTGCCGACAACCCGGCAAGGGACACCGCCAGATAAGCCGCAATCAGGACAAGCCGCCACGCCGCCTCGGCCGGCTGCACCACATCGCCGGACAGGAGCGTCACTGGCCCGATCGGGAACAGGGACGCTCCGATCGCTGCTCCGGCAAGGGCCACCGTCACGGGCGCGGCCAGGCAAAAGGCCAGCGCCCCGGCATACTTCACCAACAGCAGCCGGACTCGCCCGGCGGGTGCCACCAGCAAATACTTCAGGGTGCCCAGGCTTGCCTCACCGGCAATGGTGTCCCCTGCCACCACACCGATGGTGAGCGGCAGGAACAGCGGCACGGCCACCAGCATCGCCGTGACGGCCACGAACAACCCGTTCTGGGTAATCCGGTCCAGAAATGCCGGCCCGCGGCCGGGAGGAACAGCCGAGGACAGCCGGACCGCGACGGCGATCAGCACCGGTATCGCGGCCAGGGCCACCAGCATTGCCACGGTCCGGCGACGCCGGAAAAGAGTCTTCAGTTCGGACGCCAGGAGCGACATGCTGGACGCGGCCGCCGGGATATCGCGGTCACGGGGGATGGCGACGGCCGGTGAACGGCTTCCGGCCCGCGAAGCATCCGCGGGCGAAGCTCGATTGGGCGAGGCATCACTGGGCAACGTCGAACCCCTCCCCCGTCAAGGCAACGAATCGTTCCTCGAGGCTTTCCTGCTCCACGGAAAAGCCTCGGACCCGCACCCCTGCCGCCACGAGCGCCGACACGATGTCTTCCGCAGGTGGCATGGCGGCAGGTGTCATGGCGGGCGGGGGGTTGCCCGGTTGAGCCCCAGCCACCGCACCTTCCCGGCTGACCGCACCACCCGGCACAGCGGCGCCTGCCGTCACCACTTCCCCGTCCACGCCGGGACTTCCCGCATCGGCGTTCCCCCTCCCCGGAGTCATGCCCAACCGAAGCAGTACCTCACAGGCGGTGCCGGCGTCGGGCGTTAACAGGCGCACCCGCACGCCGCCGTCCTGCCGGAGCTCTGCCAGCGGCCCCTGCGCCACCAGCCGGCCCGCGCTCATAATCGCCGCGTGCGTGCAGATCTGCTCCACCTCGGCGAGCAGGTGGCTGGAGACGAAGACGGTGGTACCGTCCGCGGCCAGCGAGCGGACCAGGCTGCGCACCTCGCGCGTACCCTGCGGATCGAGGCCGTTGGTGGGCTCATCCAGCACCAGCAGGTCCCGTGGGGAGACCAACGCGTTGGCGATGCCAAGCCGCTGCTTCATGCCAAGCGAGTAGGCGTGCACGCGCTTGCCGGCAGCGTGCGAGAGCCCCACCCGCTCCAGCGCCGCAGCCACCCGCGCCTTCCGGGTACCGGGCGTTCCGTGCCGGCTGGCGGCGTCCAGCCGGTGCAGGTTGGCGGTGCCGGACAGGAAGGGATAAAACGCCGGACCCTCCACCAACGCGCCAACCCGCGGAAGCACCTCATGCAGCCGCTGCGGCATCGGCAAACCCAGGACGCTGACGGTTCCGGCCGACGCCGCGGCCAGGCCCAGCAGCATCCGGATGGTGGTGGTCTTGCCGGATCCGTTGGGCCCCAAAAAGCCAAATACGGCGCCGTGCGGGACGGCGAGGTCCACGTTGTCCACGGCCAACTGGTGGCCGAACCGCTTGGTGAGACCCTGGGTTTCGATGGTCAGTCCGGCAGCCGCGCTGCCGGCCGCGGTCACGCTGCGCCGGCGGCGGCCTGCAGCCGGTCCGCCGGAACCATCCCCACAAAGATCCTGCCGTCGTCGGTCAGCAGGATGTTGACCAACGCAGTGGACAGGAGGCGTCCACCGGGAACGACGACGGCAGCCTGGGACAGGAGCGGAACGTTCAGCAACGCTTCGGCCGACTGAGCCCCCTGCCCGTCAGGTGACGCCGGGAACCCCACCACGGTTTCCCAGCCCTTGCCCGTCACTGTCGGCTTGGGCTGGTCACCGTGCTGCTGCTTGGGCCCATCGCCGGGGTTGTGGTCCGGAGTGATCATGCCGGGCTCCCCCGGCAGGGCGGGCATCATGGGCGCGGACGGCACTGGAGGCACAGGCAGCTCTTTGACCGTGGCACCCGGCGGAGCAACGAAGTTGAAGGCGGCATCATCAGGCGTTTCAAGGGACAGGCTTGTGAAGCCGGCCTCAAAAGCGGGTTGCGCCTGGCCCCGCGCCGCCACTGTCACCCGAAGCGGCAGGCCGGTCTGCCCGTCGACGGCGATAACCACTTTCTCCAGCAAGGTCCTTTCTGTGCGCGGCGCCAGCACCAGACTGTAGGCCGACCGCCCGGCCACCCGGACCTCGGGCCCGACGGTTACTGCGGTGGAACTGTCAGCCATGGCGAGGAACTTCGTAGCGAGGTCCGCAGGGGTGGGGAAAGTGTGTGCGGGCATGTCCGGCATCTGCATGTCGCGGCCGGGCAGGTCGGGGGCAGACAGGTCTTTGGCAGGCACGCCCGGGTCCGGCAGGACGGCGGGATCCGAGGGGGCGGGCAGCAGCGGGCGGGGATTGTGCGGGCCGGAAGCCTCAGGAACCTGCAGGGGCAGGTCGCTGGCGAAGGCCGGCAGGGTCAGGTGGGCAGCCGAGTTGTCCTTGGAGTTGTAGAACCAGACGTCGTGGTCGCGCCGGATGACATCGCGTTCAGCCAGCCGGTCCATGACCTGGACTCTCATTTTGGCCGGGCCGTCCACAAAAATCCGCGCGGTGTGCTCGCCGGTCAGGAGCTCCGCGATCGACGCCGGCCCGCCTGCCGAGGCGGGCCCCGAGGTGGGGCCGGCGGCGGGCAGTTCCGGCAGTCCAAGGTCAGAGACCTGCTCAATGGTGCCGGAGAACGTGCTGGTGCTGTGCTGGCCCAGGAGAGTGAGGACCTCGGCCGGAGACTTCTCCGGCAACGGATCACCTGCCCGCGCCGGGATGGATCCCACCAGCACACCAGCGGCGATCACGGCCGGTACAGTAGCGGCGGGCACCCAGCGCTTCCATGCGCGGTTCATGCCAGCCCCCGTTCATCGTTGGAGCCCATACTTCAGGTTACGCCTGCGGACGGTTGTGCACACCCCTCCTGGGTATGGCCTGACCCGCTACGAAGGCACTACGGTGCCAGCGCCGCCGTCGACGGTTATCTGCTGGCCACTGGTAAGCAGCAGGGTGGCATCGGGGACGCCCACCACCGCCGGGATACCGTACTCCCGGGCGACGACGGCGCCGTGGGAGTTGGGGCCGCCCATCTCCATCACCAATCCGCCCGCGGTAAGGAAGAGCGGGGTCCATCCGGGGTCGGTGGACGGGGCCACCAGGATTTCCCCCGGCTCCAGGTGCGCGCCCACGGGGTCCAGGATGACGCGGGCGGCGGCGGTGACCGTTCCGGCCGACGCCGGGCTCCCGGTCAGGGTGCCGGGCACCGCGGGCTCTTTGGAGGTGCCCGCAGGCTGCAGGGCCTCCGGTTCGGTGCCGTCCGAGAGCAGCACCCGCGGCACGTGGCGCCGCTTCAGTTCCAGGGCATACGCCTCGCGCCGGCCGGCCACCAGGCCGCGCATGTCAGCGGGTCCTGCTCCCGGTTCACCGTCCGCGCCCTCTGCTGCTCCCGCTGCTTTGCCCTTCAGGAGGCCGGCCCTGGCTTCGTCCAGGTTCAGGAAGAAGACGTCATCCGGTGCGTCCACGGCACCGGCCGCGGCGAGCGCCTCGCCCACCATGGCCAGTTGCTTCCGTACTTCGGCAAGACCCACCACCAGCTGGAACTTGGGGAGTTCGCGCAGCCCGGCAAACAACCGCGCACGCCGCAGTGCTGCCCGGACTACAGCACCCCTCAGCCGGCCGCGGGCACGCGCCTCCGCCACCAGGCGCAGCACCTGGGCTTCCGCTTCCTCGCCGGCGTTGCTGAACTTGGCGTCCGGCGCCGTCGCGCCCGCGTCCAGCCGCAGATAGTTGGCCAGGACGCCAAGAATGTGGGTGGGATCGTCGGACCATCGCGGCATGCCGACGTCGATCTCGGCGATAGCCCTGTGCCCGTACTGGCCCATGAAGCGCGCCAGCCCGGCCTGCAGCTCCGCGGGCAACTGGCCCCCCTTATAGTCTTCGGCGAGCGCAGCGGGTTTCCGGCCGGTCACGGCGGCGCGGGAACCGCCGTCGTTTCTAATCACCCGGGCGAGGCGCCACAGTTCCAGGTCCATTTCAGTGGTGACGTTGTTGGGAAGCCCGCGGAGCACTACCTCCAGGTCATCCCGGCGGCCACCGCCCAGCAGTTTCCCGGCCAGCGCCAGTGCGGCGAACCCGAGCGCCGGAAGCGGCAGGATGGACGGGACCACCGAAAAGATGCGGGTGCTCAGGACATGTTCGGCATGGTCGAGGCGCCGCAGCGGTGTGGCGCCGGCAGGCAACTGGATGGAGTCGCCGAACTCCCGTGGCAGCCGGTTGGCCCGGCGGAGGGCAACGTTCGGGCGGAATACGGCCCGGAGCAGCGTCTCCGGCATCCGGGCATGCGCTGCCGCGGGCAGCACGTGGCGCAACAGGGCCAGCGGCGTCCGCCGGGTCACGGAAAACCGTGGGTCCTCGAAGACCTTCCGCAGCACCGTAGCCGAGCGCGCCTCCATCACGTCAAAGACCCTGGGCACGATCCGCCGGCCTGTAGTGCTGCGCGCAACAGCCGTCATGTCGAAGTAGATCCGCTGCGCCGCCTCGGCATAGGGCGGCGGGCCGTTGCGTGGCTCGGGCACGTCAATTTGGGCCGCGCGGGCCACCGACGAGGCGATCAGCCGGAAGGCTGCGAGGCCCATGGGCGTGATGGGGCGGACCAGGCCCTGCGCCAGGCTGAAGCAGAGGTACACGCGGGCGCCTTCCCCGACAGCCCTTTTGGCAGCGCTACCGGCTCCGCCCGTTGTCCCGGGTGCGGGCGTCCCCGCGCCGCGGCCGGTCCGCTGGGGAACCGGGAACAGGGTGGTGATGGGCCGCGACTGCGTCAGCCACAGCTGCCCGCCGCCGTCGATGGCCCATTCGATGTCCTGCGGCGCGCCGCAATGCTGCTCCACGCGGAGTCCAAGGGCCGCAAGGTCTCCAGCCTGCTGGTCCGTCAGGCAGGCCGCGGCCCCGCCGTTGCTGACGGCCACTGTGCGGGTTCCGCCGCCGGAGATCGGCCGGACGGCGATGCGTTTATCGCCAAGGTGCCGTTCCAGGACCCTCCCGGCCACCGGATCAACCACAAAACGGTCCGGATTTACCGCTCCGGACACCACGGCCTCCCCCAGCCCCGGGCTGGCATCGATAACCGCCTGCTGCCTGCGGCCGGTCAGCGCGTTTGCTGTAAATAACACACCGGCGGCCGTGGCATCCACCATCCGCTGGACTACTACGGCGAGTGCCACCGAGGCAGGGTCGATCCCCCGCGTGGCCCGGTAACTGACAGCCCGGTCGGTCCACAGCGAAGCCCAGCAGCTGCGTACCGCCTCCACAACGGCGGCCGCACCCACCACGTTGAGGTAGGTGTCCTGCTGCCCGGCGAAGCTCGCGGAAGGAAGGTCTTCGGCAGTGGCCGAGGACCGCACCGCCACCGGCACGTCGTTGCCCAGCGCCGCGTACGCCGCCTGCAGGGCTTCTGCTATCACGGGCGGGACCGGTGCACTTCTGATGATGTCCCGTGCCTGGCCGGCCAGCGCTGCCATGGCGGGCAGGTCGCCGTCGGCAGTCGTTTGCAGGGCCTGATGGATCCCGGCGAGCGGGCCGGCGGCGCCGTTCGCGTCACCGCCGGTGGCCAGGCGGTAGGCCGCCGTCGTGAGGCAAAAGCCGTCCGGCACAGGCAGCCCGGCGGAAAGCAGTTCCCCGAGGTTGGCGGCTTTTCCACCGACGAGGGGCACCATGGCCGCGCGGAGGGTCTCCAACCCCAGGATGGGAGATCCGTCGCCGTCGCCTGGCACTTTGATAGCTCCTGGTGCGAAGGCGTTCGGTCAGGCCGCGCCGAGGATGGGTCCGAACTTCGCCCGGTCCGCGAGCCGGGGGTCGTCGCGATCCGGGACCACCAGGACAGGCCCCTTGGTGTGGTGCAGGACCCCCCCGGATGTGGAACCCAGCAGCATGCCGGTGAAACCGCCACGGCCCCTGGTGCCCACCACCACGAGTTCCGCGTGCCTGCTGGCGTCCACCATGACATCCACGGCCGAGCCATCCTTCACTTCCGACTCCACACGGAGGTTCGGGTAGTGGCTCTTCAGCCAGGCCTTCCCGGCATCCAACTGGTTCTGAATGTCTTCAAACAGGCCCTGCCGGTCCATCGGGGCGGGGACCCAGGCCACGGATCCGCTGAACTGGGGCACGGCGCAGATCACGCGCAGGGTTGCCCCCAGCCGTTCAGCCTGGTCTGCGGCCTCCAGCACGGCGACCCGCGCCTGCTCGGACCCGTCCACGCCTACCACTACCACGTTTTCAACCTGCTTGTGTCCCTCTTTGGCCTGTTCGGCCCGGATGCGCTTGTCGTCCGTTGTTTCGCCCAGCCGGTCCGAACAGATCAGGGGCACAGTTACCGTCGGGCATTTGGCATGGGCCGGAAGCGCACTGCTCACCGAGCCCAGCAGGCGGCCCACAAATCCGCCGCGGCCGCGGGTGCCGAACACCAGCAGCTCAGCCGTTTCCGACATTTCCAGCAGGACACCCGAGGCGTCACCGTTCTCCACGGAGGCATCGACGTCGATGTTGTAGCCCGAAACCTTGTCCATCGCCTGCTGGATGATCGCTTCGGCACCCTCGCGGATCACGGAATCATCCACTGTGGCGTAGCCGCCGTCCAGCCCCGACGCAGCAAAGATGGGCACTGAATAGGCGGTGACAATGTGCAACGGCCGACGGCGGCGTTCGGCTTCCCGGGCTGCCCAAACCAGTGCGCACTGGCCGTGGTCGGATCCGTCTACACCCACAACGATTCCCTGGGGAGCGGTGGAATTGGCCATGTTCTCCCGTTCCGGGTCCGGTTGCATCTCATGTGCGCCCATCGGGCCGCCTCCTCGCGGTACTGCCTAGTTTTCCGGCCTTAGCTTCGGGCCATTCTGCCAGAAGCTAAGGGCTTGCCTGCACCCGCCGCATGGACATCGGGGCTGGTCAGGAATACTCTGCTTCCGCTTATCACTATTCTCGGTCCGCGGACACTTAGCAAGGCCGCCAGAGCCAGCGATGGGCAGTTATCCACAGCCCATGGCAAACGGAACGGCAACCGTATCCATCGTTAACACGAATGTTTCGTGGTGGGCTATCCCCCGTCACCAATCTTCTGTAGTCTTCGAGGCACTGCCGGTCCGTGATGCCTCTCCAAGGGGGCATCGCGGGCCGCTGTTGCGGCCGGACTTTGGGGGTTAGGGCACGCATGCAGTGCGACGACGCCTGCATCAGCCGAATGCCTTCAAGGAGGAGAACTGTAGTGTCAACCATGTCTGTGACTGGCGGGACCGAGCGGACCACCACGGTGATCATCGGCACCGGGCTCTCCGGCCTCGCGGTCGGCGCAGAACTGCGCCGGCGTGGCGTGGGTGCCATCGTGGTGGACGGGCTGGACATCCTGGGCGCCGGGCAACCGGCAAACACCACTTCGCTGCAGCGCTGCGACGCAGCAGACTCCGACTCCCTCAAGGAACGCAACGAGATCCTCCGGCACCTGCGCAACTATGCAGCCAGCCACCACATGGATGTACGCACCACCACCCGCGCCGTTCAGTTGACCATGGTGGGGGGCCCAACAGCCGCTGCGTCGCAGATAGAGTCCCCGGCCCGGCAGTGGGAAGTTCATACCCCCACCGGAATCCTGCTGGCAGACCACATTGTGCTGACCCGCTGCGCGCACAGCCAGCTGCGGCGCATGCTCAGCGACTTCGGCATCACCGTTGGCCGCAATTTGGTGGCCGCCATGCGGAAGATCGGCATCTACCTGGTGGGCGTCGGCGACCTTATTACGCCCTCGCCCAAGGAAGTGCTGCGGCAGGCAAAAACCGTGGGCCAGGCAATCTCGTCCAAGGTTTACCCTGAGGCCGGCCCGGCCATCCTGGCGGGGAGTTCCGCCGGCTAGGACCTGGCTGTGCCTTCTTCCGCGTATTCGTCGTCACTGCCGGACGTGAGTCGGCGCTTCGCCAGGATTCCGATGGTCACGAGCAGGCCCAACGCCACCGCGGCAAAGATCACCAGGCTCCAGGGAAACGGTTCGGACGCATCCGCCGCCGGTTCCGGTGCCACGATGGTTCCCGGCTGGGCGGTTCCCATCCCCGGAATGGCCGCGGACGCCGTCGGGCCGACCGTTGTTCCGGGCGTTGAAAGGCCCGACGGCGATGCCCCCTCCGCCGCGGCGGTCGCCGTAAAGCCGAACGCCCCCTCGATCGGATGGGAGTCCGAGCCGACTACGCGCCAGGCCACCGTGAAGGCGCCCGCCGGGGCGCCGCCCTTCAGCGGCTGGGAAGCCACGTTGTCCACGATCTCAACGGCCCCATTGGCCCACTCGGCGCCGCTGGCATCCTTGACGGAAAACTGTGCGCCGATGCCCAATGGATTCTTGCTGAACGTGACCGAAACCTTCTCCGGTGGCGACGCCACCGTGGCTCCCTGCGCGGGGCTGCTGGACTCGGCGGCGTCGTGCGCCACGGCAGGGGCGGATAACCCCAGCAGCGCGACGGCGACAACGAAGGTCCCAAGCAAAAGGCTCAGCATTTGGCGGCGGATGGATCGCATCGGTGGACTGCTCCCTCAAAGTTGGCGTCCTCCAAGCCTAGCCGCTGCGCTGACTGCCCTCCCTAGGCGCCCACGTATACGGCGAGGTGCTTGCCGGTGAGCGTCGGCTTGGCCGCCACAAGCTCCGCCGGCGTCCCCTCGAAAACCACCTTGCCGCCTTCGTGCCCTG
The DNA here is from genome assembly GCF_040546085.1 of Arthrobacter sp. UYEF21. Classification (NCBI taxonomy): domain Bacteria; kingdom Bacillati; phylum Actinomycetota; class Actinomycetes; order Micrococcales; family Micrococcaceae; genus Arthrobacter; species Arthrobacter sp. UYEF21. Next base: position 39,699 of record NZ_JBEPNF010000019.1, on the reverse strand, counting down.
CGCCGGGGCCGAGGTCGATGATCCAGTCAGCGTGCGCCATGACCGCCTGGTGGTGCTCGATAACGATCACCGATTTTCCGGAGTCAACCAGACGGTCCAGGAGGCCCAGCAGGTTTTGGACGTCGGCCAAGTGAAGGCCGGTGGTCGGCTCGTCGAGGACATAGACATCGCCCTTCTCCGCCATTTGGGTGGCGAGTTTGACGCGCTGCCGCTCACCGCCGGACAGTGTGGTGAGGGGCTGGCCGAGAGTGAGGTACCCGAGGCCCACGTCCACGAGCCGGTCCAGGATCTTGTGGGCGGCCGGGGTCCGGGCTTCGCCTTCAGCGAAGAACACTGCTGCCTCGGTCATCGACATCGCCAGCACCTCGGCGATGTTGCGCCCGCCCAGCTGGTATTCCAGGACCGACGCCTGGAAACGGCGGCCCTCGCAGTCCTCGCAGGTGGACTCGACAGTGGCCATCACGCCGAGTTCGGTGAAAATCACGCCCGCGCCGTTGCAGGTGGGGCAGGCACCTTCTGAGTTGGAGCTGAACAACGCCGGTTTCACGCCGTTGACCTTTGCGAAGGCCTTGCGAATTGGCTCCAGCAGTCCCGTATATGTTGCCGGGTTGCTGCGGCGCGACCCCTTGATGGCGCCCTGGTCGATCACCACCACACCGTCGCGGCCGGCCACGGAACCGTGGATCAGCGAGCTCTTGCCCGAACCGGCGACGCCCGTGACCACACACAGCACCCCGAGCGGGACGTCGACGTCGACGTCCTTGAGGTTGTGCATCGAGGCCCCGCGGACCTCCAGCGCACCGGACGAGGAACGCACCGATTCCTTGACCGCGGCCCGGTCGTCGAGGTGGCGTCCGGTGATGGTGTCGCTGGCCCGCAGCCCGTCCACCGTGCCTTCGAAGCAGACGCTGCCGCCCTGGGTCCCGGCACCCGGACCAAGGTCAACGATGTGGTCCGCGATGGCGATCGTCTCAGGCTTGTGCTCAACCACCAGCACGGTGTTGCCCTTGTCGCGCAACTGCAGCAGGAGCTGGTTCATCCTCTCGATGTCGTGCGGGTGCAGGCCGATGGTGGGCTCGTCGAACACATAGGTGACGTCCGTCAGGGAGGAGCCCAGGTGCCGGATCATCTTGGTGCGCTGGGCCTCTCCGCCGGAGAGCGTGCCGGCGGCCCGGTCCAGGGAGAGATAGCCCAGGCCGATTTCGGCGAACGAGTCGAGCAGGTGCTGCAGGCCTTTGAGAAGCGGCGCCACCGACGGCTCCTTGAGGTCGCGGACCCAGCCGGCGAGGTCGCTGATCTGCAGTTTGCAGAGGTCTGCGATGTTTTTCCCCTGGATCTCCGAGGACCTCGCTACCGCGCTGAGCCGCGTTCCTTCGCACTCGGGGCAGGCCTGGAAGGTGATGGCACGCTCCACGAACGCCCGGATGTGGGGCTGCATCGCGTCGACGTCCTTGGAGAGCATCGATTTCTGGATTTTCGGGATCAGGCCCTCGTAGGTGAGGTTGATGCCCTCGACCTTGATCTTGGTGGGCTCCTTGTACAGGAGGTCGTGCATTTCCTTTTTGGTGTATTTCGCGATGGGCTTGTCCATGATGAAGCCGGCGCCGCTGAAGATGCGGCCGTACCAGCCATCCATGCTGTAGCCGGGAACCGTCAGGGCACCGTCGGCGAGCGATTTACTGTCGTCATAGAGCGCAGTGAGGTCGAAGTCGGAGACCGCACCCATGCCCTCGCAGCGCGGGCACATACCGCCCAGGTACACAGCGTTCTGCACCACGCTTTTGTCCACCCGGCCGCCGCTCTTTTCGGTGCTCAGCACACCGCTGGCCTTGCGCGTGGGGACGTTGAAGGAGAATGCCGTGGGCGGGCCCACCTGCGGGGTGCCCAGCCGGCTGAAGAGGATCCGAAGCATGGCGTTGGCATCCGTGGCTGTGCCCACCGTGGAGCGGGGGTTCGCGCCCATGCGCTCCTGGTCAACGATGATCGCCGTGGTCAGTCCCTCGAGGCGGTCCACCTCGGGCCGGGACAGGTTCGGCATAAAGCCCTGCACAAAGGCGCTGTAGGTCTCGTTGATCATCCGCTGCGACTCCGCGGCGATGGTGGCAAAGACCAGTGAGCTCTTGCCTGAGCCGGACACCCCGGTGAATACCGTCAGCCGGCGCTTGGGGATCTCAATGCTGATGTCCTTGAGGTTGTTCTCCCGGGCACCCTGCACACTGATCAGATCGTGAGTGTCGGCCACGTGGGCCGACGGGAGTTGCTCGTCCGTCGAGGTGGCAGTGGGCATGGTGTCTCCATCGTTTGGGCGTTGTGAAGTTCCTGACAGTCATTCTAGGCTTGGCCTGCGACAGCGTACCTTCGACGGAGTTCGGCTGTGACCGGGGCTATGTTGTCCCGGGCGGAGGCCCGCCGCCCTTTAGTATTCAGGTATCCCCATAACACTTTCACCGGAGGACTAATGCTTAAGCAAGGCTCTGCCCTGGACCGGTATTTCATGATTTCCGAGCGAGGCTCAAATCTCTCCCGCGAGATCCGCGGCGGCTTTGCCACGTTCTTTGCCATGAGCTACATCGTGGTGCTGAACCCCCTGATCCTCTCCGGGCCGGACTCCAGCGGCACCACCCTGGGGTTCCCCGCGGTTGCAGCGGTGACGGCTTTCGTGGCGGGCATCCTCACCATCCTGATGGGCGCCTGGGCCAAACACCCGTTCGCGCTGGCCACGGGGCTCGGTGTCAACGCTTTCATCGCCGTCACGGTAGCCACCAACCCCGGGCTGACCTGGCCCGACGTGATGGGACTGGTGGTGATCTCCGGTGTGACCATGCTGATCCTGGTCCTCACGGGTTTCCGGACCGCCGTGTTTAGAGCCGTTCCGGACGGACTCAAGACGGCAATCGTGGTGGGCATCGGCCTGTTCATCGCCCTGATCGGGCTGGTCAATGCCGGCTTTGTCCGGCGCATCCCCGACGCCGCGGGCACCACTGTCCCCGTTGGGCTCGGTTTCGACGGCAAGCTCCTGGGCTGGCCCACGCTGGTGTTCGTCTTCGGCCTCATCCTGACCATCGGCCTGCTGGTCCGCAAGGTCAAGGGCGCCATCCTGATCGGCATCATCGCCTCCACCATCCTGTCCGTGATCCTGGAATTTACCCTGCACATCGGACCCAGCGTCAGTGACGGGAAGTTCAACCCGCAGGGCTGGTCCCTTGTGGCCCCCACGTTCACCGAATGGGCGGCTCCGGACCTGTCGCTGATCGGCAAGGCCAACCCGTTCGGCGCGTTCGCGCACCTGGGCTTCGTGGGAGCCTCCCTGCTGGCGTTCGTGATCCTGCTCAGCATCTTCTTCGATGCCATGGGCACCATGGTGGGCCTGGCCAACGAGGCCGGCACCGTGGACAAGGACGGAAACATCCCCAACGTGGACCGGGTGCTCCAGGTCGACGCACTCGGTGCGATCGTGGGCGGCGGCGCGTCCGTGTCATCCAACCAGCTTTTCGTCGAGTCAGGTGCCGGCATCGGCGAGGGGGCCCGCACTGGCCTGGCCTCGATCGTCACCGGCCTGCTGTTCCTGGTGGCCATGTTCTTCACCCCGCTGATCAACCTTGTCCCGTTCGAAGCGGTGGCACCGGCCCTCGTGGTGGTCGGGTTCATGATGGTCTCCCAGGTGGGCAAAATCGACTGGCAGGACTGGGGGATTGCCATCCCGGCCTTCCTGACGTTCGCCCTGATGCCGTTCACGTATTCGATCGCCAACGGCCTGGGTGCCGGCTTCATCGCTTTCGTCATCATCCGCACCTTCCAGGGCCGTGGACGCGAAGTCCATCCGCTGATGTGGGCCGTGGCCGCCGCGTTCCTGCTCTTCTTCGCCGTGGGACCCATCGAGGCCGCCCTGGGCATAATCTAAGACCTATTCCCTGCGCTAATGGGGAAGGTCCGGAATTCCAGACAGGACGACTGCGGTCCGGCTCGCTTTCGCGGCGGGCATGCGGTGAGCTTGGAGCATGACCCTCCCTGCACCCGCCGTTGATGTCCCGCCGCAGCCCTGGACCGGGCGGTTTGACGGCGACGGCGGCGACCACCGGCGCTGGTGGCAGGCGGTCACACCCTACGTCCACGGCACTGCCGGGGCCGAGCCTCCAGCCGCCCGCCCGGCCGTCATCGTCGGCTTTGCCAGCGATGAAGGCGTGCGCCGCAACAAGGGCCGGACCGGTGCCGCACTGGCACCGGCGGCCCTCCGCGCAGCCCTGGGGCCCTTGGCCTTCCATCTGGACCGCGCAGTGTCCGACGCCGGCGACGTGGTGGTCGCGGACGGCGCCTTGGAAGCCGGGCAGGTCCGCGCAGGTCAGTCGATCGCCGCCATGCTCGACGCCGGCAGCCTCACAGTGGTGCTCGGCGGCGGGCACGAAACCGCCTACGCCAGCTATTTGGGAGTGGCAGGCTCCGAAGCAGTGCGCACCGGCCGGCTGCTGGGCGTCCTCAACCTTGATGCCCACTTTGACCTCAGGGAGGAGCCTGTGCCCAGTTCGGGCACGCCGTTTTTCCAGATGGCCCAGGCGGAAGCCGCTGCGGGCCGCGAATTCCGGTACGCCGTCGTCGGCATTTCTGAGCCGAACAACACCCGGGCGCTCTTCAGCACGGCAGACCGGCTGGGCGTGCAGTACCTGCTCGACGAGAACTGCACGGCGGATCGCGTGGAGGAGTTCGTGGCGCAGTTTCTTAACAATGTGGACGTGCTGTACCTGACCATCGACCTGGACGTCCTGCCGGCGTCCGTGGCACCCGGCGTGAGCGCACCCGCAGCCTACGGCGTGCCCCTGCCGGTGATTAGTGCGGTCTGCCGCCAGGTGGCCCAAAGCGGGAGGCTCCTGCACCTCGACGTGGCAGAACTGAACCCCGAATTCGACATCGACGGCCGGACCGCCCGGGTGGCCGCCCGGCTGGTGAACACGCTCCTTCGCTAGCCAAGATTTCCGTCCAGCACGTTCTGCCGTACGGCTAAACCTTCAGCACGTAGCGCCGCTCCGGTCGGCCCACACCATACTTGAGCCGGACCTCCAGCGCCCCCTCATCGTTGAGGTACTCCAGATACCTGCGGGCGCTGACCCGGGACGTGCCCAACCGGACGGCAACTTCGTAGGCGGACAGGTCGCCGTCGGCCTCTTTCAGGGCGCCTTCCACCAGCTTCAGGGTCTCGATGCTGCAGCCCTTCGGCAGCGGCCGCTCGGTCCGGTCCAGTCCGAACACCCGGTTCACGTCCGACTGCTCCGCCACGTCCTTGGTCGAGTCCAGGCCCTGGTAAGCATTGCGGTAGTGCTCCAGCCGTTCCTGCAGGTCAGTCTGCGAAAAGGGCTTAATGAGGTAGTGCACAATCCCGCCGCGGAGGGCCCTGCGCACCGTGTCCACTTCACGGGCGGCGCTGATCACCAGCACATCCAGTTCGGGAGCCACTTCCCGCAGTTTCTGCATCAGGTCCAGCCCGTTGACGTCCGGCAGGTGGATGTCGAGCAGCACCAGGTCGGGCAGCAACCGGGCAGATTCGGTCACAGCCTGCGCGCCCGTATGGGCCACTCCGACGACGGCGAAACCGGGAGTGCGCTGGATGAACCCCGCATGGACCTTGGCCACCATAAAGTCGTCGTCAACAATCAGGACATTGATCATGGCTCCAGCTTCCTCGTTCTTTCAAACCGCGCCGTGAAGACCGCCCCGTTATCGTTAGACACCGTCAGTTCGCCGCCGCTGCGCCGGCAGACCACCCGGGAGAGCGCCAGGCCGAAGCCCCGGCTGCCGGCGGGGCCCGGGTCCTTGGTGGTGAAACCCTGCCGGAAGATCTCCGCCGTATCGCCGGCGACGCCCGGGCCCGTATCGCGGACGGTGACCGTGACGCCGTCGGCCGAGTCCTCTACCAGCACCCGCACCGCAGGCTCCGGAAGCCCGGCGACGGCGTCGAACGCGTTGTCCACCAGGTTCCCCACCACGGTGGTGAGATCGCGCGACAGCTCATCATCAACACGCTCCAGGCCGGATTCCGGGTCCAGCTTCAGCGCGACGCCGCGTTCGGTGGCGAGGCTGGACTTGGCGATCAGCAGGGCCGCGAGCGCCGGGTCCTCGATGCGGCTGGTGACTTCGTCGTTCAGCCTGGTCCTGTCCAGCGTGGCCCCATTGACGAACTGGACCACGGAATCATATTCGCCGATCTGGATCAGGCCCGAGATCACGTGGAGCTGGTTGGCGAATTCGTGGGCCTGGGCGCGGAGGGTGTCGGTGGCCGTCCGGGTGGTGCCAAGTTCCCGCTCGAGGGCGGAGAGTTCCGTCCGGTCACGCAGTGTGGTGACCGAGCCGATATCGCGTCCACGGGACTGGATGGGCACGCGGTTAAGCACCACCAGGCGATTACCGACCAGCACCAGCCGGTCCGGGCCCGGCTGCTCGCGGGTGAGGACATCCTTGAGTGCGGGCTCGACGGAGAGGCTGTGCAGCCTCTTGCCCACGCAGTCCGCGGGAAGGCCCAGGAGGGCGCGGGCGGAGTCGTTGGCAACGGTGATCCGCTCATGCGGATCCAAGGCAACCACTCCTTCCTTGAGGCCGTGGAGCATGGCCTCGCGGTTCTCCACCAGGCCGGTGATTTCGCTAGGTTCCATGCCGAGCGTCTGCCGCTTCACCCGGCGGGAGAGCAGCAGGGAGCCGGCCACGCCCAGCACGCTGGCCACGCCGAGATACGTGAGCAGGTTGGGCACGGCGTCGCCGAGCCGGTCAAGCGTTGAGGGGTAGTTCCGGCTGATGGCTGCAATGCCGATCAGTTTTCCGGAATCGTCCAGCACCGGAACGTGGGCAGAAAGTTCCTCGGTCCCGGAGCCTTCCACCACGCCGGTCCACGCCCGGCCTTCCAGCACCCGGCTGCCGCCCAGTTCCAGCGGCCGGTCCAGCAGGCTCGGATCCGAGGATGCAATTACCGTGCGGTCCAGTTTGGCAAGCGCCACGTGCGAGGATCCGGACACTGTCCGCACCGACTCGGCGACGGCCGGCAGAGCCGATCCTCCCCGCGGCTCGGCGGCCGGGAGGAGTTCGCGCACGGTGGGGTTGGCGGCGAGCGCCTCGGCGGCTGACAGGGCGCGGCGGCCCTCGGTCCGTTCGAATGCGCTGGCAGACTGGGCCAGGGAGATGGCCACCACGGCCACCAGGACTGCGAAGACAATCAGCAACTGCAGAACCAGATACTGCCCCGCAAGGGACATTCTTTCGTCGTCGAGTCACTGTGGTTCTTTCTTCTGATGGGGCCCTCTGGAGGTCAGGCTACCTGAACTCTGTCCCCTCCTGGGCCCCGGAGGGAGAACGGATGACTGCCGGAACCGTGAACGCAATGAACTTAACTTTCTCTGCGTACACAAGAATGATGCCCGTCACCACTGCACCTAGCATCGGATCACCAGTCAGTTTTGCTGATCGTTTTCCCAGAAGTTTTTCAGAGAAGAGGAACACCATGCGCCAGATCCGCGCATTGCGAATTGCCGCCGTCGCCGCCGGCATCGCCCTGATGGCCACCGGCTGCGGTGCCACCGGAAAGAGCTCAACCGACGGAGCCAGCTCCAGTGCCGCCGCCGGCCCGGTGACTGGGCTCCAGATCATGGTCCCCAACACTCCGGGCGGCGGTTATGACACCACAGCCCGCGTGGCAGCGAAGGTCCTCGACGACCAGAAGGTTGCCACCAACACCGAAGTCTTCAACCTCGCCGGCGCCGGCGGTACCGTGGGCCTGGCCCGCATCGTGAACGAAAAGGGCAACGGCGACCTCACCATGCTGATGGGCCTGGGCGTGGTGGGCGCGAGCTACACCAACAAGTCCGAGTCCAAGCTGACGGCCACCACCCCGCTGGCCCGGCTCATCGAAGAGCCCGGCGCCATCATGGTCAACAAGGATTCGCCATACAAGACCATCGATGACCTGGTTACCGCGTGGAAGGCTGATCCCGGCTCCATCAGCGTTGGCGGCGGCTCCTCCCCGGGCGGCCCGGACCACCTGCTGCCGATGCAACTGGCCGGCGCCATGGGCATCGACGCCACCAAGGTGAACTTCGTATCCTACGACGGCGGCGGAGACCTTCTCCCGGCCATCCTGGGCAACAAGGTGGGTTTCGCCGCCTCCGGCGCCGGCGAGTACCTCAAGCAGATCGAATCCGGCGAGGTCCGCGTCCTGGCCACCAGCGGCGAGAAGCGGCTCGACGGCGTTGACGCCCCCACGCTCAAGGAATCCAACATCGACCTCGTGTTCACCAACTGGCGCGGCATCGTGGCGCCTCCGGGCATCAGCGACGCTGACAAGGCCAAGCTGATCGGCGCACTTGAAAAGATGCACGGCACTGACGCCTGGAAGCAGGCCCTGAAGACGAACAGCTGGACCGACGCCTTCATCACCGGCGCCAAGTTTGAAACCTTCCTGGCCGAGCAGGACAAGCGGGTGGCGGACGTCCTCACGAAGCTTGGCTTGGCGTGAGTTCCTCAACCACATTGGCTGCAAAGCTCAAAGGCCGCTCCGAGCTGGGGGTAGCCCTCTTGCTCGGAGCGGCCGGGGCCGTGGTCATCGCGGACGCGGCCCGGATCGTCACCCCTTACTCCCGGACTGATCCCGTAGGACCAAAAACCCTGCCGTTCATCGTGGGCGGACTCCTGCTGGTCTGCGCTTTGCTGCTGGCCATCAACGTCTTCCGCGGCGGCCAGGGCGAAGTTGAGGGCGGTGAGGACGTGGACCTCAGCCACCCGGCGGACTGGAAGACCGTGCTTCCGCTTGTGGGGGCCTTCGTCGCCAACATCCTGTTGATCGACTGGGCCGGGTGGGTGATCTCCGGGACTGTCCTGTTCTGGGGCAGCGTGTGGGCGCTCGGCAGCCGTCACTACGTCCGTGACGGCCTCATCTCTGTGGCCATGTCCCTCCTGACCTTTTATGGCTTCTACCTTGGGCTTGGCATTGCACTGCCCGCCGGTCTCCTGGAAGGGATTCTCTGATGGATGTCTTTTCCTCCCTGATGGACGGCTTTGCCACCGCCCTGACCCCCATGAATTTCCTCTACGCCGTAATCGGCGTAGTCCTGGGTACCGCCGTCGGCGTCCTCCCCGGCCTCGGCCCGGCCATGACCGTGGCACTGCTGCTTCCGGTCACCTACGCCCTGGAACCCACCAGCGCCTTCATTATGTTCGCCGGCATCTACTACGGCGGCATGTACGGCGGCTCCACCACCTCCATCCTGCTTAATACGCCCGGTGAGTCATCGTCCGTGGTCACCGCCATCGAAGGCAACAAGATGGCGAAGGCCGGCAGGGCCGCCCAGGCACTGGCGACGGCGGCCATTGGCTCCTTCGTGGCCGGCACCATCGGCACCGCCCTCCTGGCTGTCTGCGCACCTATCGTGGTGGACTTCGCCGTCAGCCTGGGTGCGCCAAGCTACTTTGCCATCATGGTTCTTTCGCTGCTGGCAGTCACCGCCGTCCTCGGTTCCTCCCGGCTTCGCGGCTTTGCCTCCCTGGGCCTTGGCCTCGCGATCGGCCTGGTGGGCCTTGACGTGGTCACGGGCCAGGCGCGGCTCACGTTCGGCGTGCCGCTGCTGTCCGATGGCCTGGACATTGTGGTGGTGGCGGTGGCCGTCTTTGCCGTCGGCGAGGCACTCTGGGTTGCCGCGCACCTGCGCCGCACTCCCCTGCATGCCATACCCGTGGGACAGCCGTGGATGGGCAAGTCCGACTGGAAGCGGTCCTGGAAGCCATGGCTCCGCGGCACAGCGTTCGGTTTCCCCTTCGGCGCACTTCCGGCCGGTGGCGCCGAGATCCCCACGTTCCTTTCCTACGTCACAGAAAAGCGCCTGAGCAAGCACCCCGAAGAGTTCGGCCATGGCGCCATCGAGGGCGTGGCCGGTCCGGAAGCAGCCAACAACGCTGCGGCTGCCGGCACGCTGACCCCCATGCTGGCCCTGGGCCTGCCCACCAACGCCACAGCAGCAGTCATGCTGGCTGCCTTCACGCAGTACGGCATACAGCCCGGGCCGCAGTTGTTCGAAAGCCAGGGACCCCTGGTGTGGGCGCTCATCGCCAGCCTTTTCATCGGCAACTTCCTGCTCCTGATCATCAACCTGCCGCTGGCACCGATGTGGGCGAAGCTCCTGCAGCTGCCTCGGCCCTACCTTTACGCGGGCATCCTGTTCTTCGCTACATTGGGCGCGTACTCGGTGAACCTGCAGGCCTTCGACCTGGTGCTCCTAATGGTGCTGGGCGCACTGGGCTTCATGATGCGGCGCTTCGGGCTCCCCGTCCTTCCGCTGATCCTGGGCGTTATCCTCGGACCGCGCCTCGAAAAGCAGCTTCGCCAGACGCTGCAGCTGAGCGCCGGCGACCCCGCCGGACTCTGGAGCGAGCCGATCGCCGTCGGAATCTACGTCCTGGTGGCGCTCATCCTGCTGTGGCCGCTGCTGTTCAAGCTGATCCGCCGCAACCGGCCGGTGGCAGTGCCAGCAGGTCTGCCGGTGAACTCCGGCGCCGCCGCGCCGGCCGATGCCGCACGTTGCAGCGTCCCCCACGGGCCCCGGCATGCAGGGGACAGCGCCGGTGACCGCGATGGTTAGTTCGATCGCGTCCCGCCGGGACACGCACCACTCCGGCACCACCGAGCCCACAGACAAGAAGGAGCAACCATGACGATCGTGGTGGGATATGTCCCTACCCCCGAGGGCGAAGCGGCGCTGACCCAGGCCATCGAGGAGGCCCGGAAAGCCAACACCAAACTGCTGGTCATCAACTCCTCCAAGGGCGACGCCCTGGTGGATAACCGGTACGCGCAGGAAGACGAGATGCAAAGCATCGACGAGCGCCTCGCCTCCCACGGCATTGACCATGCCATCAAGCAGCCGGTCCGCGGCCACGACGCCGCCGCTGAGGTCCTGGACGCTGCCGAGAAGCACAATGCGGAGCTGATTGTGATCGGCCTGCGCCGCCGCACCCCGGTGGGCAAACTGATTATGGGCAGCACGTCGCAGCGGATCCTGCTCGAGGCTGATTGTCCAGTGTTGGCGTGAAAGCTGGAACAGGCAGCTAACCGGGGGCTGGGGCCGCGGCTTCCTGCGCCACCTGCGCCAAGCCGAAGCTTGTTCGCTAAGCCCGCCCTCAAGGCGGCGTCCTGCGAACAAGCTTCGACTTTTGGCATCTAATCGCAAAAAAGAGCAGTCATCTGACATATTGGCGCATCGCCGGTATAGTTGAAGGTATGACTACAGCTACATTGGAACGCCCCCTGGCCGCCGCTGCGGCCCATGAGGCCTCAGATGCCCGGTCCCTCGACCTGCAGTTTTCGACGCCGCACGAGATGCACAAAGGGCTGGACAACGCTGTTGCCACCCTGATCGAGACTGCCAAAGATGCAGCCTGCGGCATCCTGGTGACCCGGCTGCACCCCGGACGCTTTACGGTTGCCCTGGACGAGTCAGTTCCCTTCGGCGAGACTTACGAAGCCATCGCCGCCTGATCCAACCCTCTTAGACGCAAAAAGTCCCCGCGGCCCGGTCAGTCCGGGTGGCAGGGACTTTTTTGCGGTCAAGGTCAGCTCCGGCGAACCTCCACACCGTCAGATTTCAGGATGAGTTGCTCTTCCGACGGCCCCGCCGGTACAAGCCACAACACATTCCCGCTCTTCGATACTTCTTCCACCTCACCCGCCGCAATGACATGGGCGTGCTTGATGATTTCCACCTGGTCCCCCGCCTGGAATGTTCCCCAGTCAGAAACGGTGGCGGAATGAGCGTTGCGCCTCGACAGGACAGCCCCACGTGCTTTCATTTGAACTTCTACCCCTTTGTATACGTCCCGTCACAGCCTCTTTGATGTGACTTTCACTACACCTTCAGTTCTACTACACTTCCGGATCCAGAAATGTGCGTGTTGCACCATATTTCACCATTAGCCCGAAAAGCCGGCAGAACCGAAGAATATTCCTGTTCAAGCAAGAATTCCGACGGCGGATTCGGCGGCCGCGATCACCTCTCCCGAGGCAACCAGGCGGTCAGCCGCTTCCAGTTCGGGCGACAGGAACCGGTCGGCGCCGGGGCCGTCCACGACGCCCCGGAGTACACCGATAACGGCAGTACCCGCCGGCCCGGGGAGCAGCTTTCCCCCGGACAGTTGGGTGCGGATATCAATCGCCCTGGCGCTCGTCACCAGTTCGATTGCCAGGACGCGGCGGAGGTTCTCCACGGCCTTGCACAGCTTCCGTGCGGCGTGCCAGCCCATGGACACGTGGTCCTCCTGCATGGCTGAGCTCGGGATCGAGTCCACCGACGCCGGGACGGCCAGCCGCTTGTTGTCCGAGACCAGGCCCGCCTGCGTGTACTGCGCGATCATGAGGCCCGAATCAACCCCCGGATCTGAGGCGAGGAAGGCAGGCAGGCCGTGGGACCGGGCCGGGTCGAGCATCCGGTCCGTGCGGCGCTCGGCGATGGAACTCAGGTCGGCCACGGCGATGGCCAGGAAGTCGAGCACGTAGGCTACGGGGGCGCCATGGAAGTTGCCGTTGGAGCTGACGCGCCCGTCGGGCAGGACCACCGGGTTGTCGATGGCTGCGGCCAGTTCGCGGGAAGCCACCAGCGCGGCGTAGTCCACGGTGTCCCGGACAGCGCCTGAAACCTGGGGTGCGCAGCGCAGCGAGTAGGCGTCCTGGACTTTCGAATCTCCCACCCGGTGCGAGGCCACGATGGGCGAGTCGGAGAGCACGCGCAGCATGTTGTCCGCGGACGCGGCCTGCCCCGGGTGCGGACGCAGGGCCGCGTGCAGCTCCGGCAGGAAGACCTGGTCTGTACCGAGCAGCGCCTCGACGCTCATCGCAGCGGTGATGTCCGCCGTCGTGAGCAGCCGGCGGATGTCTGCGATGGCCATCAGGAGCATGCCCAGCATGCCCTCGGTGCCATTGACCAGCGCCAGGCCCTCCTTTTCGGCGAGGGTGACCGGCGCGATGCCGTGTTCGGCGAGCAGTACGGCGACGGGCTGTTCACCGCGCGCGCCGTAAGTCACGCCGTCGGGCCCTTCCGCTTCACCCTCACCCATGAGCACCAGGGCGCAGTGCGACAGCGGGGCGAGGTCGCCGGAGCAGCCGAGCGAACCGAACTCGCGGACCACCGGAGTGATGCCGGCGTTGAGGACCTCCACCATGGTCTGCAGGACCACCGGCCGGACGCCCGTGCGGCCGGAGGCGAGGGTCTTGGCGCGCAGGAACATGATGCCGCGCACCACCTCGCGCTCCACGGCGGGTCCCATGCCGGCGGCGTGGCTGCGGATGAGGGACTTCTGCAGCTGGGTGCGCAGCTCGTTGGGTATGTGGCGGTTGGCCAGCGCGCCGAAGCCCGTGGAGATGCCGTAGGCCGGCGTCTCGCTGTGCGCCAGTCTGTCGATATGCGCGCGGATCTTGGCCACGTTGTCCAGCGCGTCCGGGGCGATGGTCACCCTGGCGGTGTGGCGGGCGACGGCGACGACGTCCTCGGGCGTGACGCCGCTGGAGCCGAGGGTGACGGTGAGCGGTTCGTGGGTTGTAAGTGTCATTGGGTGTTCCTACTTCTTTGCTTCTGGGGAGTCTGCCGACTCCTGCATCGGGATGCGGACGCCGCGCTCTTTAGCGACCTCGACGGCGCGGTCGTAGCCGGCGTCGGCGTGGCGGATGACGCCCATGCCGGGGTCGTTGGTGAGGAGGCGTTCGAGTTTCCGGGCGGCGAGGTCGGTGCCGTCGGCGACGGAGACCTGGCCGGCGTGGATGGAGCGGCCGATGCCCACGCCGCCGCCGTGGTGGATGGAGACCCAGGTGGCACCGGAGGCGGTGTTGAGCAGGGCGTTGAGCAGCGGCCAGTCGGCGATGGCGTCGGACCCGTCGGCCATGGCCTCGGTTTCGCGGTACGGGGATGCGACGGAGCCGGAGTCCAGGTGGTCACGGCCGATCACGATGGGCGCTTTGACCTTGCCCTCCTTGACCAGCTGGTTGAACAGCAGGCCGGCCTTGGCGCGTTCGCCGTAGCCCAGCCAGCAGATGCGGGCCGGGAGCCCTTCGAACTCGACCCGTTCCTGCGCGGCGTCGATCCACTTGTGCAGGTGCTTGTTCTCGGGGAAGAGTTCCTTGATGGCTTTGTCCGTGACGGCGATGTCCTCGGGGTCGCCGGAGAGGGCAACCCAGCGGAAGGGGCCTAGTCCTTCGCAGAACAGCGGGCGGATGTAGGCCGGGACGAAGCCGGGGAACTCGAAGGCGCGGTCGTAGCCGCCCTTGCGGGCTTCGTCGCGGATGGAGTTGCCGTAGTCGAACACTTCGGCGCCGGCGTCCTGGAACTCGACCATGGCCTGGACGTGCCTGGCCATCGAGGCCTGGGACTTCTTGGTGAAGCCTTCCGGGTCCGCGGCGGCCTCGCGGTGCCATTCGGCCACGGAGATGCCCTCGGGCAGGTAGCTCAGCGGATCGTGGGCGGAGGTCTGGTCCGTGACGATGTCCACGGTGAGCGCGCCGGCCTTGTGGCGGCGCAGGAGCTCCGGGACCACTTCGGCGGCGTTGCCCACGTAGCCCACGGACCAGCCGCGGCGCTCTTGCTTGGCCTGCTGCACTTTGGCGATGGCGGTGTCGAGGTCTGTTTCCACCTCGTCGAGGTAGCGCTTGCCTGCGCGGCGGCGCAGGTGACTTTCGTCGACGTCGACAATCAGGCAGGCGCCATCGTTCAGGGTGACGGCGAGCGGCTGGGCGCCGCCCATACCGCCGCAGCCGCCGGTGAGGGTCAGGGTCCCGGCGAGGGTGCCGTTCTCGTCGCCGGTGAGTTTGCGGGCGACCGCGGCGAAGGTCTCGAAGGTGCCCTGCAGGATGCCCTGGGTGCCGATGTAGATCCACGACCCCGCTGTCATCTGGCCGTACATCATCAGGCCCTCGGCCTCGAGCCGGCGGAATTCGGGCCAGTTCGCCCAGTCGCCCACGAGGTTCGAGTTGGCCAGCAGGACCCGCGGCGCCCACTCGTTGGTGCGGAAAACACCCACGGGCTTGCCGGACTGGACCAGCAGGGTCTCGTCCTTTTCCATGGTTTCCAGGGTGCGGGTGATGGCGTCGAACGCGGCCCAGGACCGGACCGCGCGGCCGGTGCCGCCGTAGACCACCAGGTCATCGGGCCGCTCGGCCACCTCGGGGTCCAGGTTGTTCATGAGCATGCGCAACGGGGCTTCCGTCTGCCAGCTCTTGGCGGTGAGCTCGATGCCGCGGGCAGCTTTGACCGGGCGGGCACCGGTGGTGAAATCGGCGGGTGCCATGGGGGGCTCCTTCGTGTGTTCGTGCTGAGCGGAAGTGGTTCTGTATCAACTAAAGCCCCTCCGGGACCGGGCAGACAGGGCCTTCGGGACAGCACTGTCCGGGATTCCAGACCCGTCGGCCGAGCGTTTCACGGACCATGGGACCGGCCCTGCGCGGACGTGTCGGATTCTGCGTCACCATTCGCCGAGGCCACCGTGCGGGCCCCGAGTTGCCGGGCCTACCGCAGCCGCTCGACGGATTGATTGGGCAAAACCCGACAGCCGGCTTGCCACCGGGCCGAATGGCTCTAAGTCGAAGGACGGCCGTGGATGCGGACGGAGAGCTCGTCGGCCACCTTTTGCACCCGGGCGGCGAACGCGGGCCACTGGTCTGCCGGCAGTTTGTCCTCCAGGAACGTGACGGCGACGGCCGCGGTAGGCCATCCGACGTGATCGGTGACGGCCGCCGCGATGGACCCAAAACCGGGCGTCACTTCACCATGTTCGGTGGCATAGCCGCGCTGCCGGACCTGGTCGAGGTGGGAGGACAGCGCCGAGTACTTCATGATTGCGCCTTCCACCTCATGCCGGGCACTGAAGGCTGCGGCGTTGGGGTACAGCGCCCTGACCTGCGACTTCGGCAGCGCAGCGAGGATGGCCCGGCCGCTGGCGGTGAGGTGGCTGGGGAGCCGGACGCCGACGTCGGTCACCAGGGATGGGCGGTTCTTGGCCCGCTCCTCGACGATGTACAGCACGTCCCGGCCGTGGAGGACGGCCAGGTGCGCGCTCTCGCCGATCACGTCCACCAGCGAGGCAAGCAGCGGCCGGCCCAAGCGGGACAGCGGCTCCTGGCGCGAATAGGCCGAGCTCAGTTCGAAGGCGCTGATGCCGAGCCCGTACCGCTGTTCCTCGTGCAGGTGGAGGACAAAGCCGTTTGCCTCCATCACACCCAGAAGGTGGTAGACGCTGGAACGGGGCAGACCCAGGGACGTGGCAATGCTCGACGCCGCCATCGGCCCGCGCTTCGAGGCCAACAGTTTGAGGATACGAAGGGTGTTCTCGGCAGCGGGGACCTTGGACGCCATCTTTGCTACAGGGCCTGCCACTGTGTCCTCCGATGTGTCGCCGGTTGTCAGGGGTTACGCCGGGGGTTGTCCCGTCGCCCCCGGAAGTCCGGGATGCCGTACTTAAGCTTGCGCCCCGAACTATGCTCCACGGCACCAAGTGGTCTGTCCCGGTGTCCGGTATACGAGACTATTCTGCACGTTACGGCGGCTGGTTGGGGAGCACGTAACCAGTGTGGAGCTGGGCTACTTCGGCGAGGTCTTCGGCCGCCCCAGCGGCCGGCATCTCCCGTGGTACGACGACGGCGCGGCCCCGGACGCCAACCTTTGGGTAACGGCCGACGAGAGCCGGGAAGACATCGTTGAGCTGCACCGGTTCGCCCGGCACACAGCGATGCCACCATCGGGGCACTCCCGGTTGATGCCGCCGGTATGGTGCCGTGGTGGCCCGAGGACCGGCGGCATGTCACCCTGCATCAGATCCTGGTCCATATGGTTGCCGAGCGGGCGCACCACCTGGCGCGGCTTGGCGGCGGCTTGGCGGCGGCTTGGCGGCGGCTTGGCGGCGGCCGAGTACCGCGGACACATGCGGCTCGTCCGCGGTAGGGGTGGGGCCCAGGACATCGCTTAGGTGACTGAGTGCATCCCTGTGGTCAGAGGCGACACCCAGTCCAGTGGGGACTTGTCACCCACCGGAGGTTGGGAATCCACCGGACGTTCGGTCCGGGCGCCTCCAGCTTGAGCATCGCAGCGTTCTTCGTCCGTCCGTTCCTGGCCTGTCCTCTCCTGGTCCGCCAATTCCAGGGCCGCCCCGAATCCCGGATCTTCCAGTTGCTGCGGCCAGATGGTTGGTTCCCAGTCAGGGTGCTCGCTGGCGTAGTGGCGGTCGGCGGGCGATATCCAGCCGGGTGGTTCGGTGGGACTCGCCGGTGTGGGTCTCCAAGTTGTGGTGTGTTTGAGCCGGTGGTGCCGGGGGCATGGCTGTCCCAGATTTGCTATGCCGGTAGTGCCGCCCTGATGCCAGGCGAGGAGGTGGTCCGCTTCGTTGTCCAGGGATTGGTTGTGGCAGCCAGGGAAGGGGCATTTGCCGTCCCGGAGCCGGAGCCACCGGCGCATTGCTGTGGGGATCCGGTAGCTGTCCCGGCCAATTTCCAGAGGTGCGCCGTCCCGCGGGTCGGTCAGGACGCGATGGAATGAATCGGCCCCGCCGGCGACGAGGGCGCGGGCCATGGACGGGGGGATGGGCCCGTACCCATCAAGCATGGCGGGCTCGTCGGTCAGGCTCATGAGCGCGAACACCGGAACGGTCACCAGGACTTGTGCCTTCGGAGACGGGATGGCATCAGCTTCCCCGCCCAGCAGCCAGGCCGCGGCGATGTCCGCCCGGAGCCGGGTGAGGGTCCTGGACTCCGTTGGGCCCTGCAGGGCGCGGGCCGCGGCGGTGGTTCGGGTCCGGATTCCGGCTGCCTGACCGGCTGGGAGCTAGGCGGAGAGCCAGGCCATGCCGTCCCGGTCCGGGGAATACTCCAGCCGCCGGTCCGCGGCGCTGCGGAGGTGGCGTTTTTCGATGCTGTCCGGGTGGTGCCGTTCCCGCCAGGTCCGGGCCTTGGCCCGGAACCTGGACGGGACCATCTCTCCGGCCGGGCCGCCCCGCGCCGGGTTGGGTGCGTCCGGATCCAGGAAGTGTGCTTCCAACGCCGCCGTGCCGGCGGGATCCAGATTGGCCGTTTCGTCAACAACGATCCGGGCGTGCTGCCACGAAATCGACCCTGCTTCCAGGGCGGCCAGCGTCAGCGGCAGCGCGGTGGTTAATTCATGTGCTTCGGCCAGCAGCGCGTTCGCCGTGCGTTCGCTCACGGTCAGGGCGCAGGCGACTTCGGCCAGGATGCCCCTGTCCTGGGCGGTCTGCTCTCCCGGGGACGCCACAGGGCCTGAAACCGCCTGCGCGGCATGGTCATAACCGATGGCGGCATGGACCTTCACGGCAGCCATCATGGCCTCCATCCCGGCAGTTCCGGACAGGACGGTCAGGCACGCTTCTGCCTGCTGGCGCAGCAGGTCCCCGTCCCCCACGGACGGCTGGGCCGCCGAGACAACGGCAGTCCCGCGGAGCACACCGGCCAACCCGGCGGCGGAGGCCGCGATGGCCTCCAGAACCTCTGCAGCTGCCGTGTTGTCCATGGTCATATCAGCCTGCGAGGCACTGACAATGACCGGGCAGAGGATGGCGGCTCTGGATATCCTGCGGCGGCTTTGGCCGTCAAGGCAGCGAGCTTTGCTTTCACCCGGGCGACTTCGGCAAGAAGCGCCAAGACCACGCCTCTCCGTGCGACCGCATCAACATGGGACCCATACGAAGTCGCCGGGCAGGTCTCGGCGGCGATTCTCCGCCCTAGAGCGTAGAGCGTCCAGGAGATTGCCTCCATGGCTTTTCGCTTTTTCGGCTTCCCACACTGCTCGGCTTTCCATACCTCCAGCATCCTGCGCGGCTCAGGCCAAAGCACCGTGCACTCGTGCCTATGTGGATAACCTGGCCACGCTCAGATCCTGACAACCACCTTGCCGCGCGCCAGCCCCTCCCGCAGGTAGGCAACGGCGCCAGGGGCTTCCGACAGCGGGTACACCTTGTCCACGGCAGGTTTCACGGCGCCGTCTTCAAAGAGCCTTGTCAGCGTTTCAAGGTCCTTGTGGTTCTCCTTCGAGACGAGCCCTTTGAATTTCTGGCCGGAAAACAGGGATGCCAGCGGCGCGGCCATCGAGCGCTCAAAACCGCCGGTCACTTTCCCGCCGCCTTCGCCCCCGACGATCACCAGCGTCCCGTCTGGTCCAAGCGCGCGCCGGAGAACCGAGAGGGACCGATTGCCGGCGGTATCGATGATGACGTCGTACAGAACGCCTGCGCCGTCGAAATGTTCCCTGGTGTAATCGATGACCTGATCGGCGCCCAGCGACCGAACCAGGTCGACTTTGCCCGTGCTGCAGACGCCCGTAACGTTCGCTCGGAAGGACTTGGCGACCTGCACGGCGAAGGACCCCACTCCCCCACCCGCGCCGATGACCAGCACCTTCTGGCCTGCCGTCACCTGGCCGGCGTCGCGAACGGCCTGCAGCGCAGTGACAGCGGAGACAGGGGCGGCCGCGGTTTCCTCGAACGTCAGGTTGGCGGGCTTACAGGCCAGCAGTGCCTCCTTCGCGCAGACGTATTCGGCAAAGGACCCCTCGCAGGTGCCGAACACCTCGTCGCCGGGCTGGAAGCGGGTTACGCCGGCGCCAACTTCGACGACGACGCCTGCCACCTCCCTGCCCCGGACCGGCACCTTGGGCTTCCTCAGCCCGAAACCGAAGAGCCGGATCAGGTACGGTTGCCCGGCCATCAGGTGCCATACGCCCTGGTCGACGCCCGCCGCCCGGACGTTGATGAGCACCTCGCCGTTGCCGGGTACCGGCTGCGGAATGTCCCGCAGCTTGAGCACGTCAGCGTCCCCGTAAACGTCCTGCACGATAGCTTTCATGATGCTTCTCCTTCATGGTGCGGGTACTGGAAGACGTCCTCGAGCGGCACGCTGAGGACCTGGGCGATCTGGAAGGCCCTCTCCAGCGATGGGGAATACCGGCCTTGCTCGATGGCGATGACGGTCTGGCGGGTGACCCCCACGCGCTCGGCAAGTTCGGCCTGGGTCATTTCCCCGCGTTCGAACCGCAGCCGGCGGATGGAATTGGTGACGCGCGTTGACTTCACCACGGCCGGAAACCCTGGCGATAGGCGACGATCTTGGCCGCGGAACCCAGGATCGCGGACGGCGCAAAAGCCAGATAGATGACGTTTGCGATCCAAAAGTGTTGCCATTCGGCTAGTCCCATGATCCACGCACTCTTCTCTTCGAAGGACATTTCTGCTCCTGTCGTAACTGACATCGCAAACAGCACCAAATGTAAAACAAAGCTAACATCTCAAAAGTAAAGAATAGCTGACATGGTGTCAAGGGTTTGGACGATGCCAGTACGAAAAGCACGCACCATCCGGGCCAGTCTGAGATCGAAGACACCAAGCTCCCATGAGGCTCATCACGTCGGGCGCCAAAATGGTCTGCTGGTTAGCGATCCCCCTCCCAATGACGAGAAGGTATTTGTATGCAGCAAGCACCAAGCGCCGCCAGCCAGGACGCAAGCCCAGCCGAAACGACCACACCGGGCGCCGCCGTCGGACGCGTCCTGAACCGGGGACTGAATGTCCGGCACATCCGCTTTATGGCACTCGGCTCGGCCATTGGCACCGGGCTGTTCTACGGCTCGGCCTCCGCCATCCAGAAGGCCGGCCCGGCTGTCCTGCTCGCCTACATCATCGGTGGGGCGGCCGTATTTATGGTGATGCGGGCACTCGGCGAGCTGGCCGTCCGGCACCCCGTTTCCGGCTCCTTCGGCCAGTACGCCAGCCGTTACCTCGGGCCGCTGGCAGGATTCGTGACCGGCTGGACCTACGTTTTCGAAATGGCAATTGTGGCCATCGCCGACGTCACAGCCTTCAGTATCTATATGGGCTTCTGGTTTCCCCAGGTGGACCGCTGGATCTGGATCCTGGCCATCATTTTCTTCCTGGCCGCATTGAACCTGCTGAGCGTGAAGGTGTTTGGCGAGCTGGAGTTCTGGTTTTCGCTGATCAAGGTGGCGGCCATCATCGCCATGATCGTCGGCGGCGCGGCCATCATTGCATTTGGCTTCCAGGCCGGCGGTTCCAGCGTGGCGCCGGGGCTGGGCAACCTCGTAGAGCACGGCGGGATGTTCCCGCACGGCTTCGAGGGGCTGCTGGCTTCCTTCGCCGTGGTGATGTTCGCCTTTGGCGGGATCGAAACGCTCGGCATCACCGCGGGCGAAGCCACGGATCCCAAAAAGGTCATCCCCAAGGCCGTCAACACGGTGCCCGTCCGGGTCCTGCTGTTCTACGTCCTGACCCTCGGCGTCCTGATGAGCCTCTTCCCGTGGAACGAGATCGGCACCAACGGCAGCCCCTTCGTGCAGATCTTCAGCGGCCTGGGCATCCCGGCGGCACCGCACATCCTCAACGCCGTGGTGATCACCGCAGCCCTCTCTGCCATCAACAGCGACATCTTCGGCGCCGGCCGCATACTGTTCGGCCTCTCCGGCCAGGGTCACGCGCCGGCAGTGTTCGGCAGGGTTTCCCGCCATGGTGTCCCCTGGATGACCGTGGTGATGATGGCCGGCATCCTGCTGGTGGGGGTGGTCCTGAACGCGGTCATTCCCGAGGACGTCTTTATCCTGATCGCCTCGATCGCCACCTTCGCCACGGTCTGGGTATGGGTCATGATCCTGGCGTCCCACGTGGCCATGAAGCGAGAGATCGCGCGGAACGGCCTGCCGGCGTCGGACTTCCCGTCGCCGTGGTGGCCGGCGGCCTCCATCTTGACCATCGCGTTCATGGCACTGGTCATCGCCATCCTGGGCGCCTTCGAGGACACCCGAGTGGCCCTCTATGTGGGCGCCGTGTGGCTGGGGCTCCTGGTGCTCGCCTACCGGCTGTGGGTCAAGGGGAACGGACGACGCCGGACCGAACTGGTGGACGAGACCTCACCGATGCCGGTGGTTGAGTCCGCCCGGTAACAAACGGCGTCCAGGTCATAGCGACTCCCGACGCTCTATCACTTGATGCTGGTTAAATCCGAACGCTGTATCACTCTCGTGAGGAGAGTGATAGAGCGTTGAGGGTCAGACGGTGGCGAGGGCCGACCGGACCGAGTCGGACATTGGCGTGGTGGGCCGGCCGATCAGCTCGCGGAGGGAGGAGCCGGTGACGTGCAGGTCGCCACGGGCGATGCCCAGGTCGCAGTCAGCCAGGATGTCGGCGAAGGGCTGCGGAACGCCGAATCCGGCCAGCAGTCCGGCATGGTCGCTGGCCGGCAGATCCTGGTAAGCCACGGGCCTGTTCGCCGCGGTGCTGATTTCGTGGGCCAGTTCGGTGAGCGTAAAGGCATGGTCCCCGCCAAGCTCGTAGACCTTGCCGGCCTGGTCCTCGGCAATCAGCACGGCCGCAGCAGCCTCGGCGTAGTCCTGGCGGGATGCTGCGCTGACTTTGCCTTCACCGGCACTGCCGGCGAGGGCGCCCTGGGCCAGCGTTCCCTGCAGTTGCTCGGTGTAGTTTTCGAGGTACCAGCCGTTGCGGAGGATGGCGAACGGAACTCCGGAGTCCGCCAGGATGGCTTCGGTTGCCTGGTGCTCATGCGGCGTCCGTGTAGTCCATCGCCCTGACCTGCACACCGCGCGCTGCGAAGTTGGCCAGCTTCTCGATGGAGCGGCCCGCGGCGACGATCTCAGCGGCAGGGACGTTGCGCTGCAGCAGCGCCTCAACGACGTGGCGGCCAAGCTGTCCGGTCGCCCCGGTGATAGTGGGGAGTTCTCATCCTGCTGGCTCTCTCGGAGGGTGAGCAGCGGTGGAGCGAACTCCGGCGCCGGGCGGAAGGCATCAGCGAGAAAATGCTGGCGCAGACCCTGAAAACAGTGGAGAGTGTCGGCCTGGTGCTGCGGAAGGCGCAGCCGGTCATTCCGCCGCGGGTGGACTACAGCCTGACGGCCCGAGGCACTGAACTGACCGCCCTGCTGGTGCCGCTGGTCGCCTGGACTTACAACAACGCCCACGAAATCCTGGGCGGAAAGCGCTGACTCAGCCCGCAAGGCGGGAGGCCCGCGGTCCGTAGAACGCCACACAATGACTAAGTAGAGGCGGCCGGAAAAGCGAGTACATGTTACTGGTGTGACTGGTGGGAATAGCGTCTACCGTATCTGTAAGGTGCCAGCCAGGAATTGGAGGACCATCCTCTGCTGGGAGCGTTCCGGCAACCGCACCGCCAGTGAGCGGCTTCACGCTGCTTCAAGGAGTGGTTCTTATGGTGAAAGCACATGTACAGGACTTGGCCAGCATGGGCCGGCCGGTAAAACTTTCCACGCTCGTCGCCCGTGCCTGGAGCCGGGTACTCGCGGCGTTCGGCCCGAGGTCCCCCTACCGGGTGGGCGATGCCGTGGTGGGAGACGATCCGTTCAACGGCCGGAACGAGGGGATCGTTGTGTCCCACCGTGGTCCGTCTGTGGAAGTCGGCGCTGCGGCGGGAGTCTTCTTTTACGACCACCGCCACCTGAGGCCGCAGGATTGAGTTTTTGTCCAGATACCGCGGATTAAAGGGTGTTTTGCGCGCGATATCTGGACAAAAACCTTTGGGGGGCAGCGGGGGCGGGGGCAGCGGGGGCGGGGTCAGCGCGCTGACCAGCCGCCGTCCATGGTGTAGCTGGCCCCGGTGACCATGCCGGCGTGATCGGACGCCAGCCAGGCCACCAGGGACGCCACCTCGGCCGGTTCCACCAGGCGTTTGATGGCTGATTCGGTGAGCATGACCTTGGCCAGCACCTCGGATTCAGGGATCCCGTGGACCATGGCCTGGTCGGCGATCTGCTTCTCCACCAGCGGCGTGCGGACATAGCCGGGGTTGACGCAGTTGGAGGTGACACCGTGTTCCCCGCCCTCAAGCGCCGTCACCTTGCTCAGCCCTTCCAGGCCGTGCTTGGCTGATACGTACGCGCCCTTGAACGGGGAAGCACGGATTCCGTGCACCGAGGACAGGTTGATGATGCGGCCGAACCCATTGGCGTACATGTGCGGCAGGGCGGCCCGGATCAGGAGGAACGGCGCTTCCAGCATGAGTGCGATGATCCGGCGGAAATCCGCGGGATCGAACTCCTCGAGGGGGCTGATGCGCTGGATTCCGGCGTTGTTCACCAGGATGTCGCAGTCCAGTCTCAGGGTGCCGAGTTTGTCCACGTCCAGCAGGTCAACGGCCCAGGAAGTGCCACCCACCGCGTCAGCGAGTGCGGCAGCGCCGGCGGCGTCGACGTCGGCAACCACCACCTTCGCGCCCCGGGCGGCGAGCTCCCGCACACACGCGGCGCCGATTCCGCTGGCGCCGCCCGTGACCAGCGCCTTGCGGCCGTTTAAACTGTTCTCCATTGCAGTTCCCATTCCGTTCGTGTACCTGTCCTAACCGCTTAGCTGCTCAAGCCTTAGCTGTTCAAGCCGCTCAGCGGCCGCTGGCCGGGACCAGACCCTCGCGGGCGGCGTCGGCCTTGTCCACATCCTCCAGGGCGATGCCCTTGGTCTCCTTCAGGCTCAGCACCGCAACCGTGGTGATGGCGCAGGCCACCACCAGGTAGATAGCCGTGGGGACCCAGGAACCGGTGTCCTTGAGCCACTGGGTGGCCAGCAGCGGAGCCAGCGAACCGGCGAAGATGGATGTAACCTGCGAGCCCAGCGAAACGCCCGAGTAGCGCATCCGGGTGGGGAAGAGCTCGGCCATGATGGCGGGCTGGCCGGCGTACATAAACGCGTGCAGGCAGAGGCCGATGGTCACGGCCAGGACGATCACCACAGCATTGCGGGTATCGAACATGGGGAAGGCGAAGAACGGCCATGCCGCACCGGTGATGGCACCGATGAGGTAGACGGGCTTGCGTCCCCAGCTGTCCACCAGGCGTCCGATCTGCGGAATGATCAGGAAGTGGATGACGTGGGCGATCAGCAGCGCCAGCAGGAGTGAGGACGTGTCGTACTTGTGCACGCTCTTGAGGTAGACGATCGCGAAGCTGACCACCAGGTAGTACATGATGTTCTCGGCGAAGCGGAGGCCCATGGCTTGCAGGATGCCCTTGGGGTATTTGCGGACTACTTCGAAGACGCCGTAGCTGACGGCCTGTTCCTTCTCCACGAGGGCTTTGGCCTCGAGGAAGATGGGCGCCTCGGTGACATGGGTGCGGATGTAGTAGCCAACGAAGACGATTACGGCAGAGAGCCAGAACGCGACGCGCCAGCCCCACCCGAGGAACGCCTCGGGGCTCAGGGTGGTGGACATGACGAACAGCACCAGCGTGGCGAGGAGGTTGCCCACCGGCACCGCGGCCTGGGGCCAGCTGGACCAGAAGCCGCGGGCATTGTTGGGGCTGTGCTCAGCCACCAGCAGAACCGCTCCGCCCCACTCACCGCCGAGCGCAAAGCCCTGTATGAAGCGGAGGGTTACGAGCAGCGCCGGGGCCAAGTAGCCGATGTCAGCGAAACCCGGGAGGCAGCCCATCAGGAACGTGGCGACGCCAACGATCACGATGGTCAGCTGCAGGGTGGGCTTGCGGCCCAGTTTGTCGCCGATCTGGCCGAACACGATTCCGCCGAGCGGGCGGGCCACAAAGCCCACGGCATAGGTGATGAACGCCTGAATGATGCCGTCCAGCTCGTTGCCGGTGGCGGGGAAGAAGTACTTCCCGAAGACGAGTGTTGCGGCGGTGGCGTAGAGGAAGAATTCGTACCATTCCACCACGGTGCCCACCATTGAGGCGGCCACGATCTTTTTGAGGCCGGATCCCTTGGCTGCGGGTCCGGAGGCATTGTCTGCCGAGCGCTGCTCTACGCTCATGAGGTTTCTCCTTAGTGTCCACTTTGACACGCGCTGTGGTCCACAGCACTGATGGGTCTACTGAGTATTACTGCACAAACATGGGCGTACAATAACCAATCCAGCACCCCTCCATGTGCACAATTGCAGATATGTATGCCAATCCAGATGACCTGTTGGTCCTCCTCGCGGTGTCCCGCTCCGCCAGATTTACGACGGCGGCCCAAGCTTTGGGCCTGAACCACACCACCGTGTCACGCCGGATAGCGGCGCTGGAGAAGACGCTGGGCGGACGGGTCCTGGCCCGGGCGGCCGGCGGCTGGGAACTTACGGAGCTTGGCACGCAGGCCGTGCGGGTGGCGGAACAGGTGGAGGCGGCGGTGAGTGCGCTGGGACCGGCAGGCAGGGCACCCGACCCGATTGCCGGCGTCGTACGCATGACGGCGACTGACGGCTTCAGCGCCTACATCGCGGCACCGGCCGTGGCGCGGCTGCACCGGGACCACCCCGGGCTTAGCGTCGAGGTGGTGACCATGACCCGGCGGGCGCTGCAGCAGCGCTCGGGCCTGGACATCGAGGTGGTGGTGGGCGAACCGCAGGTCCACCGGGCCGAAGCCATCCGGCTGGGCGAGTACATGCTGGGGATGTACGCCTCGCGTGCCTACCTTGCCGAGCATGGAACCCCCGCCAGCGTGGCGGAACTGACGGAGCACCCGCTCGTGTACTTCGTGGATTCAATGCTGCAGGTGGACGACCTCGACGCCCCGCGGCGGCTGGTGCCGGCCATGCGGGACGGACTCACCTCCACCAACGTGTTCGTCCACGTGGAAGCCACCCGTGCGGGCGCTGGCATCGGATTCCTGCCCTGCTTTATGGGCGACCTGCATGAGGACCTGGTCCGTCTTCTCCCCGACGAATTCGCCGAGCTGCTCGCCTACTGGATGGTGCTGCGGCCGGATTCGATGCGCCGCCCCGCAGTGGCCGCCGTAGTGCAGGTGCTCAGGGAGCAGACGGTGGCGCACCGGGAGTACCTGCTGGGAAGGGGAAGGAAATCCGGTGGGTGAGCCCCGGCTCAACCACCGGGCGGGGTTCCGACAAGCTCAACCACCGGGATCGGGTCGTGGCGCACCGGGGACCCGGTAGCGAAGGCGCGGACCTGAGCGTCGTTCCAGATGTGGGCGGGAACCGCGCCGCCCAGGAGCCGGCGGGCCAGCTGGGGGTCGCCGTCGAGCGGGGTGTCGCTGCCTGCCATCACCATGTTTCCGTAGCGGCGGCCCTTGAGCATGGCGGGATCGGCGATGATGACGGCGTACTCGAAGGCGGCCGCGATGGTGGCGGCGTCTTCGCGGGCGTTTTTGAGATCCGGGGCGTCGCCGGAGTTGACCACATAGATGCCGCCGGGCGCGAGGACGCGTCTGATGTGCCCGGTGAACTCGGCGGTGGTGAGCGCCCGCGGGGTCAGTGAACCGGCGAAAACGTCGCGGATGATGAAGTCGCGGGTGTCCGGCGTGAGCGTCTCGGTGACCTCGCGGGCCTCCCCTACGCGAAGGCGAAGCAGCGGAGCCTTGGGAAGGGCGAACCAGCCGCGAACATACTCGGTCAGCTTGCCGTCCAGCTCCACCACCACTTGGCGCGCGTCCGGGTAGGCAGCGTGGAAGTAACGGGCCAGGGAACAGGCACCGCCGCCCAGGTGCAGCCCGCGCAGCTTTTCGGGTGCCCCTGCTTTGGAACCGCCTGACGTGGCCTTGGCAGGCCAGCGGGATTCGATCAGCGCCGCCATCCAGCGCATGTACTCGAAGTCGAGGAACAGCGGATCGGCGAGGTCGATGTGGGAGCTCATCACGCCGTTGATCTTGAGCAGCCAGCCATTGGAGTTGTCCTGGTCGGCGATCAGCTCGCAGTCACCGGTATCGATGTAGTAGACGCCTTCCACGGGGCCGTCCGGGCGGGTGCCCTTGGGCACTTCGACGACGCCCGCCGTCGGACGCTGGCTGCTCCTGCCGCCTGACTTGCCGCGTTTCGCCATTACCCGTTTGCCGCTTCAGTCATGGTCCAAGCCTAGTTGTTCAGCCCAAATCGGCTGGCCGGTGCAACCGGCTGACCGACCGGCCCGCCAGCGCACCAGCCGGTCGGCGGCCCGGGAAACACAGTCCTGCTCAAATTCCGGAGCGCGGCGTGTCGCGTTCGGCACGCTCGCGGCGCCTCCGGAGATCCTCGGCCTGGGCAGATTCTGCGCCGTCACCGGCATTCTCGTAGGGGTCGCTGTCGCCACTGATATCGCCGCGGGACTGCGCATCAACGGGCGGCATTTCACCGGACCGGGCGTCCCGGGGGCGAAGGTCGTCGCCGCGGGCGTCGGCGGCGTGAACGTCATGGGAATTGACGCTGGATTCGGCGCGGCGCATACCAGTAACTGAATCCTGGCCGACATCCTGGCTCGAATGGCCGCGGCCCCGGTCGCGGTCCCGACTCAGATTCTGGTCCTCATCCTGGCGGACATCCGGGTCTATCGCGTTGGCCTTCTCGGCCTGCCTGGCCGCATCGTCACGGAGGGATCGAGCGTCGCCCGCCTTCTGCTCGGCTTCATGCTTCAGCCGTGCGGCGTCTACCTGTGCCTGCTCCGCGTCGGCGCGGGCGCGGCTGGCCCTGGCTTCGTTCTCACGTGCATCGAGCTCCACCTGCTCCGCCTTCCGGCGCATTTCGGCGGCCTTTTCGCGGTTCGATTCGTCCCTTTTCTGCTCAAGTGCGCGGCGGCGACGGCCCGTCACCAGGAACACGACCAGCAAGACCACAACAACAAGGCCAACAATCACCCAAAGCCACGGTGCAATGTCCAAGCTACCCACCACTTTCTTTTTGCTGCGACCGGACTCCGATCCGCCGGAAAACCGGCGCCTGGATCCGCTGATATCGGTAACCGTTTAAAAGTCAACCACTAAGGGTACTTACGTTCTGTTAGTAACCATGCTTACTATTTTACGGCTAGCATGGCTGGTTCTTGATCAGCAACCGGCCTTCTTTGGAAAGAGAGAGCGAAGATGACAGAGAACCAAAGGCCCGAGGACTCGACATTCACGGCTCCTCCAAGCATTCCGGGCTCCACAGAAGAATCCAGCTTCACAGGGGAACGCCGCGCCAGCACGTTTCCCACAACTGCAGCAACGGGTGCAGCCGTAACCCCGCCCACAACCTCAGTACCGAAGACCGGCGGCGGCCTCGGCGGGTCCCGCACAGATACCGCCAAGGATGAAACGGCAGACGTTGCGCGGACCGCAGCGGATTCGGCACAAAACGTGGCTGAGACCGCCAAGTCCGAGGCGGCCAACGTCGCATCCGAAGCGAAGGCCAATGCCAAGGATCTGCTCTACCAGGCCCGCAGCGACCTCACCGATCAGGCTGGCGCGCAGCAGCAGAAGGTAGCAAATGGCCTCCGGTCAGTTTCGGACGAGCTCCACGCCATGGCGCAGGCCTCAGACCAGCCCGGAGTGGCTACCGACCTGGTCCGCCAGGTCGCTGAACGTTCTTCCTCCGTCGCTGCGTGGCTGGACGGCCGCGATCCCGGATCGCTCCTGAACGAAGTCAAGAGCTTCGCCAGGCAGCGCCCCGGAACCTTCCTGCTCCTCGCCGCCGGGGCCGGCGTCCTCGCCGGGCGGCTCACCCGCAGCCTCAGCGCAGGCGCGCCGGACTCCACCACGGGCAGGACAAGCGGCCAATACGATGCAACCGGGCAGTACGGCACCGGCAGTCAGTACGGCGCCGGCCCGGGCGGCTACACGCCGTCCAGCGGCGCCTACGCACCGGCGGCCGGGGGCACTGTCCCGCCTCCGCCGGTGGATCTGCCCGGTACGGCCACCACCACGGCAGGGTTCGACGGCGGCGCACCGGGCAGCAGCTACAGTGACCCTTACAGCCCCGCCAGTTCCTTGGACAGCCCCCAGCTCGCGGACGAGACGTGGTCGCGCAACCGCCTGGCTGACGATCCGTTGGGCGAACGTGAACTGGCCGACGATCCAATGGCCAACGACGCCTTGACCCGGGACCGCTC
This sequence comes from Arthrobacter sp. UYEF21, assembly GCF_040546085.1. Taxonomy (NCBI): domain Bacteria; kingdom Bacillati; phylum Actinomycetota; class Actinomycetes; order Micrococcales; family Micrococcaceae; genus Arthrobacter; species Arthrobacter sp. UYEF21. The sequence goes on along the minus strand of NZ_JBEPNF010000019.1, from coordinate 9,880 downwards.
CGCGGACGGCCAGACTGGCAGGCTGTGATGAGCAGTCAAATTCCGGAATCTCCCCCCTCGGCGGCACACGTGAAGGCGGACAATACGTCGCTGGGTGATCTGCTCGGTGACGTGACGCGTGACCTTTCCACCTTGATGCGCCAGGAAGTGGAGCTCGCCAAGGCCGAACTTAAGGAGTCGGCCAGCAAAGCAGGCAAAGGCGGCGGCATGCTCGCCGGCGCCGGCGTCGCTGGCCACTTCGTCCTGCTGTTCCTCTCAATCGCCCTCTGGTATGCCCTGGGGGAACTGATGGGACTGGGCTGGTCCGCCGTCGTAGTAGCCGTGATCTGGGGCATCATCGCCGCCGTCCTGGCCTCCATCGGCCGGAAGGAACTCAAAGCTGTCAAGGGCCTGCCCCAGACCGCAGAAACACTCCAGGAAATTCCCCCAACCCTAAAACCCGGTGAGGTAAAACGATGAGCGACAACCCGGACGACATCCGTTCTGACATTGAAGCAACCCGCGCCCGGCTGGGCACCAACGTGGACGCCGTGGCGAACAAGGTGTCACCGTCCAACATCGTCCACCGCCAGACTGACAAGGTACGCGAGGCCGTGTTCGGAGTGAAGGAGAAAGTCATGGGAGCAGCCGACGACGCTACCACCCGCGTCCACAGCGGCGTTCATGCACGCACCGACAGCGCGGGCAACGCGCTGACCGATGCCCGCGAGGCAATCAGTGACGCGCCGCATCAGGTGAAGGCCAAGACCCAGGGGAATCCGATGGCCGCAGGTTTTATCGCGTTCGGCGCCGGACTGCTCCTGTCGTCCCTGATCCCGGCCAGCGAGAAGGAACGCGAAGCGGCGGACGCCCTCAAAACCGCCGCCGAACCTCTCACTACGGAACTGACCGAAGCTGCCAAGGACATGGCCGAAGGGCTGAAGGATCCCGCCCGGGAAGCCATGGAAAACGTTAAGGCCACCGCCACAGACGCCGCCGAGAACGTCAAAGCCGAAGGCCAGGCGGCTGCGGCCGACGTAAAAGACCGCGCCACCGATGCCAAGGACAATGTCCAAAACACCTGACCGGCGGCAGTAACCGCCCGCAGTATCACAGTCAGGCCGGTCCGCCTCCCCGGGTGGGCCGGCCTTTCAAATGACAATCCCAGAGGACACCCCATGGCCGCTCAAGACTCGTCCGAAACCAGTACCGCCAAGGCCGGCCAAGCACCGGCGCCGGACGACTCCCGGAAACCGGACAGCCCTACCGATGTCACCAAGCCGTCCTGGAAGTACATCACCAAAAAAACTCTGCGGGAGTTCAGCAAGGACCAGTGCCCGGACCTCGCTGCTGCCCTGACGTATTACGCTGTGCTGTCCTTGTTTCCCGCAATGCTCGCGCTCGTTTCCCTCATCGGTCTTTTCGGGGATCCGGCGAAAACTACCACGGCCCTGCTGGAGATCGTGCGGGGATTCGCCCCTGCTGAGACGGTGAATACTGTCACCGGCCCGGTTGCGGAGCTGGCTAACGCACCTGCGGCAGGGTTGACTCTGTTCATTGGCATGGCAACAGCGCTCTGGTCCGCCTCGGGGTACGTGGGCGCTTTCGGCCGGGCAATGAACCGCATCTACGAGGTCGATGAGGGCCGCCCGTTCGTGAAGCTGCGTGGGACCATGCTGGCCGTCACGTTGCTGGCAGTAGTCATCATTGCCCTCCTCGCGGGCATGCTGGTGCTCAGCGGGCCCGTGGCAGAGGCAGTCGGCGGACTCATCGGCCTGGGCGGTGCGTTCCTCGCAGTCTGGGAAATCGCCAAGTGGCCGGTGATGGTGGCGCTCATGATTGCCGTCATCGCGGTGCTCTACTACGCCACGCCAAACGTCAAGCAACCAAAGTTCAAATGGATGAGCCTCGGATCCGGAATAGCCCTGGTCATCTTCCTGCTGGCTTCACTCGGGTTCGGCTTCTACGTTGCTAACTTCGGCAATTACAACAAGACCTACGGGGCCTTGGGCGGGGTGATCGTTATGCTGCTCTGGCTCTGGATCCTGAACATGTCGCTGCTCTTCGGCGCGGAGTTCGACGCCGAGATGGAGCGCGGCCGGCAACTCCAGGCCGGCATCGAGGCTGAAGAAACCATCCAGTTGCCGCCGCGGGACACCAAAAAGAGCGAGAAGCTGCAGAAGCAGGAAGAAGAAGACATCAAGCACGGCCGCGAACTGCGCGAAAAGCACAATCCACAGGATGGTGGGGACACGGAAGATTCCACCTCAGGCCGGGACGACCACCAGGACCGGTCCGAGGGCGAAGGCCGGGAACGGCACCGGGACAGGGTCCGGGATAAGGTTCGGGATCGCGTCTCCAGGAGGGACCCTGGGCGGGAGGACCGCTAGGGCGTAACCAGGCGGCGGCGGGACTAGGCAGGACCAGTAACTTGGAGGAAGATCAGTAACAGGAAATACCGTCTCTTTCCCGGGGCAGTTGCGGCCCCGGGTGTCAGACGGGGCCGGCGGCGAGGTGGCCTCTTCTGAGACCGAGGCCAGTCCCCCCAGTCGTCGTCGGCCCCCTGGATATTTTGCGGGCGCTGTGCTTTTAGCGATGTGCCGTGGAGGTAGTGGCGCTTGCCCAAGTGCTCCCACATGCGCCAGCTGCACTCGTTAGCCCTTCAACGCCGCCGGTTCAAGTGTGAGCGCCAGCAGATAGGCGCCAAATCCCTGCGGTGCGCGGGCATTGGTCCGGCCCGAGGTGCGGACCCTAATGGTGTCCGTGGACCAGACACTGCACCCGTATTTGTGAAGCCGCTCCACCAATGCCCGGTCCTCATGCGAGCGAAGGCGGGGAAAACCACCGGCCAGCACATAAGCCGAAGCACGAACGCCCAGGTTCGCTCCATGCACGTGCGGATGGTCCTCCCCTAACGGGTGGCGGGCGTGCCAGCGTCTCAGCACCTCGCCGTCCGTGCTTTCCGGGTCTGGCTCCACTGTCCCCAAGACGGCATCGGCCCCCCGGTCGGCCAGTTCCACCTGGCGCAGCAGCCAGTTTTCCGGAACGCAGGAATCGGCGTCGGTATTGGCCAGCCAGAGTTGCGGGGAAGCGTCCGGAAGACCCTTTTCGAGGCTTGCCAAGAGCGCCGTGCGAATGCCTGCACGGCGGCTTCCTCCCACGCTGCGGAAGGCCACCCGTAGAAGTGAATTGCGGCTGTCCATGCGCGCGAACTTTGCGGCCACTTGGCCGGAGTTGTCTGTACAGCTATCCAGGACCACCAGGATCGTTACCGCGATGGCCGGCCGCTGCCCCTGCAGGACATCGGCGGCAGCCCGCACCGCCGCAAGCGCTCCTGGGAGGAGCTGTTCCTCATTGTGGACCGGAATCACCACTGCCACCTGCCCAATGCGGTCCACGTCAGGCCTCCAAAGTTCCGGGATCGGTAGGCGCTTCCAGCGCTTCCAGCACGAAGTCGCGTTCCTGATACAGTGCTGCGGTGCGCCACCGCAGCCGGTTCCGGGCCAGAGTGTGCACCGAGTCGCCGTCGAGCTCCCAGCCGGAAACCGGGTGCCGCCAATGGCACAGCAGCAGCGTGCCGCCCGGCGCCATGGCCGCTTCAACCCGCGTAAGCAGGCGCTCAAGTTCGACCGGCGCGAGGTAGTAGCCCACCTCGGATACCACCACCAGGTCGTAGCGGCCCTTGGGCCACTCAGCCGGCAAGGTCAGCTGCCGGATGGAGACGCCGGGATAGGGTGCAAGCCGCTGGGCGGCAAGCTCCAGGGCTGTGCTGCTGGCGTCAACTGCCAGGAGGCTGACGCACCTGCCGGCCAGCTCGGCAGTCAGGGTGCCGATTGAGCAGCCGATTTCCAGGCCCGACTGGTACTTTTCCTGGGGCAGCGCGGCGAGCGTCAGGGTGCGTTTCCGGCGCTCGTACCAGCGGGTGGTGTACTGCCATGGGTCATCGGACGTCGAGTGCACCGCATCGAAAATCCGTTGCGCGTCCGCGCTGGTATGGGGAGCCGACTGAGCCGCCGATCCGGCGGCAGCCGCGCCCGGCCGGGTCCAGGCAAACGTCTCAAAGGCGCGCTGGAAATGGGCCAGGAACCCCACGCTGAGCAGCGCCTCATCCCCTGCCAGTTCGGACAACGGAAGTACCTGGCTGGCATGGACGGCCATGGCGGCTTTCTTGGCAGCCTGTTGTTCAAGGCCCAAGGGAAGCCGCGCCCACGACTGCCAGGCCGCGTCCTCCGGCGAGGCCCATAGCCAGTACCAGATGGGATATTCCAGCAGGGCGTGGCCGCCCTCGCGGGCCACATCGGCCGCCGTAGCGCCCAGGACGTCGTGGTCCGCGTGCCCGTCCGCACGGTAGGGAGCCACTATGGCCAACTGCTCAGGGTTTCCGGGGTGCCTGGTGATGGCTTCCCGGAGCCGGGCGGAAATTTCCAGCGTCCGGTCGTTCAGGCCGCCATCCGGCAGCCCCAGGAAACGCCAGCACCCGGTCAGCCCCAGGACCTCCATCGCGGCCGCGAATTCGTCAAGACGGATGGCTGCGAGCTGCCCAGGCGTCATCGTGGCGGACGCCGGGTGCGAGGCCTCCCCCGCTGTACAAAGCAGCACTTCGACGTTGGCTCCCAACGCGTGCAGGAGCGCCAGCAAGCCCCCCGCGCCGAGGGATTCGTCATCCGGGTGGGCGGCCAGCACCACAAACCGCATGGCACTCAATTCCTGCGGATCAAGGGCCATCTCAGCCAACGTGGCCAGCCCGCTTGCCGCCCAGTCCGTTTCGTCCGTGCCCCGGTCCGTGTGCGCGAACGTCACCACAGGTGCTGCCCCCCGAGAGTCAGTTTCCCCAACTGGGCGTCGTCCCGCATGGCGTGGTGCTGGCGCACGTACAGGGCCAGGTCCGCCATGCGCTTGGCGTACAGTTCGTCGAACGCCAGCGGCGCAGGTCCGCGGTTCTGGCTGACCAAGGACAGGACACGCTCGACGGCGGCGGCGACCGTTCCGCGCGCCCGCAACGCTTCGCTCCAGGCGCTGGGGCCTGCCCCAGGGGTTCCGTCCCCGCCGGGTTGGCCGCCGTCGTCAGACAGTGCACCGCCGTCGATCAGCTGCGCCGTGCGCGCCAAGTACTGGACGGTGGAGGTCAGGATCCGGTCCGTTTCTCCCAACGCCGCCAGCGCGATCTGGTCAGGTTCCCGGCCCGTCCCGGCAGCCGCACTAAGCGATACCTTGTATTCCCTCGCCACAGCCACCGCTCCACCCAGCCAGCAGGCGGCCACTCCCATCCCGCCCCACGCGAAACCGGGCCGGCTGAAGTACCAGCCATCCCCGCCCAAAGGAACTGCCGGTACCTGGCTGAAGTGGACGGTCCCGCTGGGAATCTCCCGGAGGCCACGCGCCACCCAAGCGGGTTCCTCGCACGACACACCCGGGTGCCGGAGGTCCACGGCATAGGCGGCCCGGCCACCGGTTTCTGCGTGGGCGGTGATGACGGCCCGGTCCAGAAGAGGCGCCAATGAACACCACGGTTTTGCGCCGCTGAGCAGGACGTCGTCACCATCGGATTTAGCCTGGAGGCGCGCCCCCGGACCCTCGGCGGCGAACACTCCCCACACGCCGGCACGTTCGGCCGGGTGGATGCCCGCCTGGGCCAGGATGGCCTGCGCATCCAGATGGGGTTCGAAAACGCGGCCTGCGGCCACATCCACGCTGGCGACCGAGGCAAGCAGCTCCCAGAGAAGGCCAGTCTGTCCATCCCCCGGCTTGGGCCAATTACTTCCGACCTCCCTGGCCAGGGCCAGCAGCACGGGGACATCGCCCACCGCCGACTGGATGGCGTTGAGCAGGGGTCCGTACTCGGCCAGCTCCGTTTCAGCTGACACCAGGCGGACAGGCTTGGGACACCGGCGCTTGCCGGCGGCAGCGGCCCGCAAGCCTGCCGACGTTGTCGTGGCAGTCAGTGCTGCTGGCGCTGCCGGCACCCGTTCTGTCTGCGTTCTATTTTCAGTCACGCGCTGTTACCTGTCAGTCCCGGCCTACTTCTCTGCCGCTTGGGTAACGGGTGCCGAGGCTGCCATGGCCTCTGCGTTGACCATCCAGGCCAGCTGTTCCAGCCGTTCGATCGCGGCATGCAGCAGGTCGGCGCTGGTGGGGTCCTCGTCGTCCACCTCGTCATGGACATCCCGCATGGTCTTGGCAGTGCGTTCCAGCCTGGCGGTGACCAGCTTGACGGCATCCTTGGTGGAAACCAGCCCGCCGGGAAACTCCTCAAGGCGGGTGTCCGAAGCTACGGTCTTGCTCCGGCCGTCAGGCAGGGCATGCAACGCGCGCATCCGTTCGGCCGCCTGGTCCGCGAACAGTCGGGCGCTGGCGGTGATCTCGTCGAGCTGCAAATGGAGGTCACGGAAGTTGGTGCCCACAATGTTCCAGTGGGCCTGCTTGCCTTGCATGTGGAGCTCAATCAGGTCCGTGAGGACCATCTGTAGGTTGCTGGCGAGGGTGGGTGACGCTTTCATCGAATTCCTCCACTGCGGGCGGTCCGTTCCGGACGGGGCATCGGCCGGAACGTTATTCTAAGCATACTTAGCAGTATTCCGGATGAACGGGACGGTCGGCAGACCAACCGAAGACTGCCACTCAGCGGACCCGAGCCAGAGCGAACCCATCCCAGCCTTTGGACCCGACGGTCTGGATTACGGTGCCATCAAGCTGCGGGTGTTTTCCCAGCAGTTCCAGGGCGCTGATGATCCCCGGCGCGTTAACGTCGTCGATGGATGGCTCCAGGACTGCCCCCTCCCACACGGCGTTGTCCAGCACGATGGCGGTTCCCGGCCGGCCCAGGCGGACAGCCCACTCAAGGTAGTCGGCGTCGTGTTCCTTGTCCGCATCGATGAACACAAAATCGAAGGGCTCCTGACCTTCCGCCTGCAGCGCGGCCAAGGTGTCGAGGGCTGCCCCGACGCGCACCTCAACCTTGTCAGCCAGCCCGGCTGCCGCCACGTTGGCCCTGGCGATGTCCGCATGTTTGGTGAGGTATTCGCACGTCACCAGCCGGCCGCCGTCGGGAAGCCCCTGCGCCATCCAGATGCTGCTGAACCCGGCCAGCGTGCCGATTTCCAGCACCCGCCGGGCACCCGAAATCTGGACCAGGAGCTTAAGCAGCTTGCCGGCGTTGGGGGTCACTTCGATGGGCGGCATCCCGGCGTCGACGGCGGTGCTCACCGCCCGCTGCAGTGCGTCGTCGGGATGCACCACAGTTGCCGTCAGGAATTCTTCCACTTCCAGCCAGCCGGCCTGCGTCCTGTGCTCAAACATGGCCACAGTCTGACACGCGGCCACATCGGGGTCTAGGAACCTTCTTCGAGGGCCTTGTCCAGGCGGTCCACCTTGGCGTTGAGCTCGCCCTCGTAACCGGGCCGGATGTCTGCCTTGATGACCAGCGAGACGCGGCTTCCGAACTGGCCCACGGCCTCGGTGGCGCGCTTGACGACGTCGAACACTTCGTCCCATTCGCCCTCGATGGTGGTGAACATCGAGTCCGTCTGGTTGGGCAGGCCCGACTCCCGGACGATCTTCACGGCGGCTGCAACGGCGTCATGGACAGAAGCATCGGAGGGGCGGGCACCCCCGGCGGGCGTGCCGGACGGGGCGACTGAAAAGGCAAGCAACATAGGGCAAGTCTGCCACGCGAGCGGGGCACCGGATGGGCTGGAAGGCAGGTGAAACGTCACATAACCGGCTACCCTCCGGTAACCACGTCCATTGCCTGCCGCGTTGCTAACCTGACCAAATGAGCATTGCTGTCGTCCGCAAGCCACTACGCGCAGACGCTGCCCGGAACGTGGACAAGATCATTCTGGCTGCCCGCCAGTGTTTCCGTGAGCACGGTCCCGAGGTTTCCCTGCAGACCATCGCAGCGACGGCGGGCGTAGGCCCGGCCACTCTCTTCCGGAACTTCGCCGACAAAGATGAGCTGGTGCTGGCCGCCCTCAACCGGCAGCTCAGGGAGACCGTGGACCCGATTATTGTCGACGCGCTGACGGGCATGGACGCCGCCGTAGGACTGCTGCGCGTCATCGAGGCCATCATGGCCGCCGCCAGCGCCGATGCCAACCTGTTGGGCGCGGTAGCGGCGCGCCGCGAACTCCTCACCGGGGTCACGGGCTCGTTGATGGACTCCCTCGGCGTACTGCTGGTGCGGGGCCAAGGCCAAGGCACCCTGCGTTCCGATATTTCCATGACTGACATGTTCCGGCTTCTGGCCATGCTGATCGGCGTGGTGGATACCATGGAGCCCGGTTCCGACGCCTGGCGCCGTCCCGTTGCCCTCATCGAGGATGCCATCCGCACTGAACGGTCCGGCCGGCCCCTCCCCCCACACGTCCCGCTGCCCGCCTCAGAGCTGCAGGGCCGGCAGTTCGCCTGAGGGGACCCGCCTGAGGCACCTAACCGGGCCTATGGTGCAGCATTGTTTAGTGTCCAGACGTTGGAATAGACTCAGGTAGGGTTACGCAGTCAGCCTCTGAACTATCAGAGGAGTTACAGTGCACCACGTCCCCCGAAGCTCAACCGACAGGCGCGTGCTTCCCGTATGAACCACTCCACGCTTTCCCGGATAATCAGCGACCCCCGCGGCCCCGAAGAAGTCCTTCCCTCGCTTGCCGCGGAAGACCTCGCCAATCTGCTGGACGCTTTGTACCAGAACCTCGACACCCCGGCCCCGGACCTCGGCGCGCAGGCATGGTACGAATTCGCCGTTGAAGAAAGCGCCCGCCGCACTATCGCTCCCACTGATGAGCAGTCCGCCTAAGGGGATCTAACGCGGGCCCGTGAAGCATACCGCGTTGATGGGGACCCGGACGGGCGCGCCTCGCTAAGTCAAGGGTGACATAGCGGATCACGTTGGGCCGGCGTCACCCTCTGGGTCTGTGTCTTGGGCTTCCTCGGCATCGGGCACTGCAGGCACCTCAGGCTCGTGGTGATGGGGCACGTGCTCCTTGGCCTTTATTAGATGCTGCTGCAGCTTCTCCTCGGCATCGCGGCGGCGCCGGGACGTGTCCCGCAACTCCCTCGTCGCTTCGGAGGCACTCGCGTTGTAGGTAGGCCGCGACTTCGGTTCCGGCCCCTTGTTGTCCGTACCGCCGGCGCCATCCTGTGCGTAGTGCTGTGCTGGTTCGTTCATTTCTACTGGCTCCTCTTCGGCCGCCCTGGCCGGCTCACGCCGATATGCTGCCCGGCTTCTATTGATCCAGCTCCTGTTCGCGCTTACGGAGCTCAGCCCGAACCGCCGCGTGAAGTGCTGCCATGCCCGTTTCCTGGCTGACGTCCAAGGCCAGTCTTATCCGTTCAGAGAGGATGTCAAGGTCCTCGGGCGGCACGTCGGAGAGGGATCCGAATCGGGTGAAGAAGCGCCTGACTGGCAGGCCGGCGCGCCATCCATGGGGTGCGGGTCGGCGGGTTTTGTCGGGTCTGGCACGGCTTGCGTGCAGTCTTAGTTCCATGGTCATCACTCTCACGGGAGTCCAGGGCCAACTGCATAGCCAGCCTCATGCTACAGCGCCCGGGTCCCGCACCACTAGGGTCCGACGAGACTCACCTATAGTGCTCGCGAAACGGGGTGCATACCTCATTTGAGAAACGCTCGCGAAATTACGGGCCGCTACGGGCAGAACGCCAAGGGCCTGATTCTGGACGAGCTCGTGGCGGTTACCGGGTCGTCCAGGGCCGACGCCCGCCGGGCCCTGTCCATGGCCCGGAAGCGTAGAGGCCCGGCGAAATCGGTCGTACTTAAGCCGCGGGGGCGGACCTATGGCTATGAGACCGTGAAGGTCCTGATCAGTGTGTGGCGGCTCGCGGGGATGCCCTCGGGGAAGTATCTGGCCGCGACCATGCGCATCTGGTTGCCCAAGCTTCAGGCCTT
>NZ_JBEPNF010000018.1:0-78017 GCF_040546085.1 Arthrobacter sp. UYEF21 | reverse complement strand
TTCCGGCCCGGACTGTCCATCGCCGAACTCACCCAGCCCGGCCAGCCCGCCCAACGCATCTCCCTGCCCCGCCGCAGCCTCAAAGACTGCCTCGCGGAAGAACTCCGCCGCCTCGACCCCGACGAAGTCTTCGGCGAAGTGATTACTATTGGACTGCCACGAACCAATCTAAGGAGCGTCCGACCCAGTGAGCGTTGAGCCCAGAGTTAGCATCCACCCTGATTCGTCCGTCCTGATGGCCGCCATCGCCGCGCGCCTGATTACCAAGCTCGTGGATGTGCAGGATAAACACGGTGAAGCCACGGTGGTCCTGACCGGCGGCACAGTGGGCATCGGTACGCTGAAGGCTGTGGCGGATTCACCGGCGGCGCCCGCCGTCGACTGGTCGAGGGTGAACTTCTGGTGGGGCGACGAGCGGTTCGTGGGGGCGGATGATCCCGACCGCAACACCAGGCAGGCGTTTGACGCACTGCTCGCCCACATCCCGGTTGATCCGGCCAGGATCAACCAGCCGGCGTCCTCGGACGACTTTGACACTCCCGAAGAAGCCGCCGAGGACTACGCCCGGCGGTTGCGGGAGGCAGCCGAGGCCGAGCACGCTGCAGACATGTCGGATGACCGGCCCGACGAACCGGGGCAACTGCCGCGGCTGGACGTGGTGCTGCTGGGCGTAGGACCCGATGCCCACGTGGCTTCCCTGTTCCCGGAACAGGGCGGAATCCGGGAAAAGGATCGGACCGTGGTGGGCGTGCGGAATTCCCCCAAGCCGCCCCCGCAGCGTATTTCCCTCACGCTGCCTGCCATAAACACTGCTGCCGAGGTATGGATGGTGGTGGCCGGCGAGGACAAAGCCGGTGCAGTCGGACTGGCGCTGGCGGGTGCCAGCCCCGTCCAGGTGCCCGCCGCAGGGCCCCGCGGTACGTCACGCACGCTATGGCTTATCGACGAAAATGCTGCCTCACGCGTCCCGCAGCAGCTCGTCCGGGAGGACGCCGCCGGCGCGTAGTTTTTCCAGCGCTCCGGCCAGGACAGCTTCGGCGTCCTGGTCGGAGCGCCGCTCTTTAACATATTCAAGGTGGCTTTTGTAGCCCTCTTCGAACTGTTCGTCCCGCGCAGCTTCCTGGCCCTCACGGGACGCCGGACAGCCGCAACGCCGGCAGTCCCAGTGGACGGGAATCTGTGCTTCGGGTAACCGAAGGAACACGAGCTGGGTTTCATGTCCCTTGGCGCACCAATAAGAAACCCTGATCCGGGGTACCCGCTCGCCCGAAGCTGCCTCAGACTGGTTCTTGGGACCGGCACCTTCTGTCACACCCACCCGGGTGCCGCGGAATGCTGACGCACTATGCACCATCGGGACTCCTGGCTGCTTAAACAAAACTGTGGCTGTTGTAAGCCAACAGCCACAGTTTAGTTCGGAGATTCCCGTGGCGGCAGTGCCGGACCACGATCGGCTGGAAGAACCTAGGAGTCGCCCGACCCGCTGAACCGCATCAGCAGTCCCAGTGCGATGATCACGACACCCCAGGTGACGCCCAGAACTACGGTGAACCTGTTCAGGTTCCGCTCTGCGACACCCGAGGAACTCAGGCCCGAACTCATACCGCCGCCGAACATGTCCGACAGCCCGCCGCCCCGTCCCTTGTGAAGCAGGATGAGCAGCGTCAGCAGAAGGCTGGTGATGCCCAGGAGAATCTGCAGAATGACATGAAGAACGTCCACGACGGCCTTTCAGAAGATTGGAATGGCGGGAGCCTGGTGTTGCAGACGGACTAGTCCGTCAGCAGGTGACTCTCGAACCTGACAATATTAGCAAACTCGGCTGGATCGAGGCTGGCCCCGCCCACCAACACGCCGTCAACGTCCCGTTCGTTCAGGATCGCAGCAACGTTGTTGGCCTTGACTGAACCGCCGTAGAGCAGGCGGATCTTGGCCGCAACGTCGTCCCCGAAAATGGTCGCCAGTTCGGCCCGGATGGCAGCGCACATTTCCTGGGCATCCCCGGGCCCCGCCACCTCACCGGTGCCGATGGCCCATACGGGCTCGTAGGCCACTACGAGTTCGGCCGCCTGCTCGGGGGTCAGGCCGGCGACGTTGGCGCGGAGCTGGGTCAGGGTGTGCTCCACGTGGGTGCCGGCCTGGCGGATTTCCAGCCCTTCACCTACGCACAGTACAGGCGTGACAGCATGCTTGTACGCCGCTTTGACCTTGGCGTTCAGGACGTCATCTGATTCGTTGTGGATGGTGCGGCGTTCGCTGTGGCCCACCAGCACGTACCGGCAGCCCAGCTTGTTCAGGAACTGGCCGGAGATGTCGCCGGTGTAGGCGCCGGAGTCGAACTGGGACAAGTCCTGGCCGCCATAAGCAACGTCGAGTTCGTCGCCCTGGACCAGGGTCTGCACACCGCGGAGGTCGGTGAAGGGCGGAAAGACTGCAACTTCCACCCGGCTGTAGTCGTGCTTGGCGTCGGACAGGGTCCAAGCGAGTTTCTGCAGCAGGGTGATGCCCTGGACGTGGTCCATGTTCATCTTCCAGTTGCCCGCAATGAGAGGCGTGCGGTCAAAAGCACCGTTCGTTGACGTAGTCATGTGTTCTCCAAAAGTCTTGATATGTGTGCGGCCGGCAGGGTACCCACGGGCACCCTGCCGGCCGGAGGACTTGGCAGTCCAGTTCCTAGCGGTCCAGGATGCTAAGTCCGGGCAGTTCCTTGCCTTCAAGATATTCCAGGCTGGCGCCGCCGCCGGTGGAAATATGACCGAACTGGTCATCCGCGAAGCCCAGGGTCCGGACTGCTGCCGCGGAGTCTCCGCCGCCCACGACTGTGAACGCCTCGGCTTCGGTCAGGGCCTTGGCTACTGCCCGGGTTCCGCCGGCGAAGGCCTCGAATTCGAAGACGCCCATGGGCCCGTTCCAAAACACCGTCTTGGCATCCTTGATCCGGTCCGCAAATGCGGCTGCCGAGTCCGGGCCGATGTCCAGGCCGATGCCCTGCGCGCCGAAGCTGCTTGACTCGATGCCGTCCGAGGGGACGGTTTCGTGGTCAGCGTCCGCAGCGAACTTGCTGGCCACCACAACGTCGGTTGGCACAACGAATTCCGTGCCGGCGTCCGCCGCGCGTTTAAGATAGTCCTGGACCACGGCGATCTGGTCCTCCTCGAGGAGGCTGCCGGCCACGCTGTGGCCTTCGGCTGCGAGGAACGTGAAGAGCATGCCGCCGCCCACCAGGATGGTGTCAGCTTTGCCGATCAGGTTGTCAATGACCGCCAGCTTGTCCGAAACCTTCGAGCCGCCGAGCACCACAACGTAAGGCCGCTGGGTATCAGCAGTCAGCTTCCGCAGGACCTCCACCTCAGTGTGTACCAGGTCGCCCTGGTAGGACGGCAGCCTGGAAGCGACGTCGTAGACGCTGGCGTGCTTGCGGTGCACGGCACCGAAGGCGTCATCAACGTAGGCGCCGTTGTCACCTGTCAGGGCCGCCAGCTCGTCAGCGAAGGCGCCGCGCTGGGCGTCGTCCTTGCTGGTTTCGCGGGCGTCGAAGCGGACGTTCTCCAGCACCAGCACCTGGCCGTCCGCCAGGGAGGCGGCGAGTTCCTTGGCAGAGCTGCCCACCGTGTCCCCGGCGAGGGTGACACTAAACGGAGCGAGCTCAGCAAGGCGGGCTACTGCGGGCTTGAGCGAGTACTTGTCTTCGGGAGCGCCCTTGGGGCGTCCTAGGTGGGCTGTTACCAGCACGCGGGCGCCGGCGTCCGTGAGCTTCGTCAGCACTGGCAGGGAGGCCTTGATACGGCCGTCGTCAGTCACTGCAGAGCCGTCGAGCGGCACATTGAGGTCACATCGAACCAGAATGTACCGCCCGCGGACACCTTCAGCGATCAGTTCGTTGAGGGTGTGGAATGTCATGTCTCTAACCCTAGCCCAGCTTGGCTGCAACAAGCTCCGTCAGGTCCACGAGGCGGTTGGAGTAGCCCCATTCGTTGTCATACCAGGACACAACCTTGACCTGGTTGCCAATGACCTTCGTCAGGCCCGAGTCAAAGATTGACGACGCAGGGTCTCCCACGATGTCGGAGGACACGATCGGAGCATCGGTGTAGGTGAGGATGCCCTGGAATTCGTCGGACTCGGAGGCCTTCTTCAGAGCTGCGTTGACTTCCTCGACGGTGGTCTCGCGGGCGACGGTGACCGTAAGGTCCGTGGCGGACCCGGTGGGGACGGGGACGCGGATGGCGTAGCCGTCAAGCTTGCCCTTGAGTTCGGGCAGGACCAGGCCGATTGCCTTGGCTGCACCGGTGGAGGTGGGGACCATGTTGATGGCCGCGGCGCGGGCGCGGCGGAGGTCGTTGTGCGGGCCGTCCTGCAGGTTCTGGTCTGCCGTGTAGGCGTGGATGGTGGTCATCAGGCCACGCTCGATGCCGAAGGTGTCGTTGATGACCTTGGCCAGGGGGCCGAGGCAGTTGGTGGTGCAGGATGCGTTGGAAATGATGTTGTGGGCTGCGTTGTCGTAGAGGCCGTCATTAACACCCATCACGATGGTGATGTCCTCATCCGAGGCCGGAGCGGAGATCAGGACCTTCTTGGCGCCGGCATCGATGTGCTTCTGCGCGGCAGCGGCCTTGGTGAAGAAGCCGGTGGACTCGATGACGATGTCTACACCGAGTTCGCCCCAGGGAAGGTTGGCAGGATCGCGCTCGGCGAGAACCTTGATGATATTGCCGTCGACGACAATGTTCCCGTCCTTGACCTCGACGGCTTCCTTCAGGCGGCCGCCCACGGAGTCGTACTTGAGCAGGTGGGCCAGAGCTTCGGGGCTGGTGAGGTCGTTGACTGCAACAATCTCAAGGTCTGCGCCCTGGGCGAGTGCTGCGCGGAAGTAGTTGCGGCCGATGCGGCCGAAGCCGTTGATACCAATACGGGTGGTCACTTTTTCAGTCTCCTTGGTGCTTGGTGAAGCACTACTAGTAAGCGGGCGTTGAAGCCAACTAACAGATCCCGCACGCCATTGAGCAGAGATGATTAACAGATCGGAGGGCGACCAGCCACGTTGCTGAAGGCTGACCGCCTTCCGTGATCCATCTTACGTTTAAGTAGGTCCGCCCCCGCAAGTGCGGGGGCGGACCTTCCACAATTCGGCCAAAATCCCGCCTAAATGTGAAGTTTGTTACAGGCGCGTGTTGCGCCGGTCACTATGGGAGGGTGATCAGACCCGTGGCGTTGGTGCGTGCGGCCTCGAAGCGCTTGGCGACGTCGGCCCAGTTGACGATGTTCCAGAATGCCTTGACGTAGTCAGCCTTGACGTTGACGTAGTCCAGGTAGAAGGCGTGCTCCCACATGTCGAGCATGAGCAGCGGGGTGGTGCCCAGCGCAACGTTGCCCTGCTGATCGTAAAGCTGCTCGATGACCAGGTTTCCGCCGATGGGCTCGTAGGCCAGGAAGCCCCAACCGGATCCCTGCAGGCCAAGGGCTGCTGCTGAGAACTGGGCACGGAAGGCGTCGAATGAGCCGAAGGCGTCATCGATGGCTGCGGCCAGTTCGCCCTCGGGCTTGTCGCCGCCGTCCGGGGACAGGTTGTTCCAGAACACCGAGTGGTTGATGTGGCCGCCGGTGTGGAACGCGAGGTCCTTGGAAAGGCGGTTGATGTTGGCGAAGTCGCCCTTGTCGCGTGCTTCGGCCAGCTGGGCCAGGGCGTTGTTGGCCCCTGCGACGTAAGCTGCATGGTGCTTGCTGTGGTGCAGCTCCATGATCCGCGCCGAAATGTGCGGCTCAAGCGCCGCGTAGTCGTAGCTGAGTTCTGGCAGTACGTACTCGGTCACAAAATCCTCCAATGTCGTGGACGGTCTGTCCGGGGTGTAGCTCTCGGATTGTGCATCCGGATGACTGGCATCCGGAAGATGGGGGTGGACGCTCTGATTCTATGGGGCCTTTACTCGTCCAGCATTTCAGGCGTCACATTTGCATCTGTGCCAGGGATGCCGAGGTCAATGGCACGTTTGTCCGCCATGGCAAGCAACCGGCGGATGCGGCCGGCAATGGCGTCCTTGGTCATCACCGGCTCGGCCAGGCGCCCCAGCTCATCCAGGCTGGCCTGTTTGTGGGCCACCCGGAGTTCGCCGGCATATTTGAGGTGGTCCGGGACGTCATCACCCAGGATCTCCAGGGCCCGGTCCACCCTGGCCCCGGCCGCCACCGCCGCCTGTGCGGAACGCCGCAGGTTGGCGTCGTCGAAATTGGCCAGCCGGTTGGCGGTGGCGCGGACCTCCTTGCGCATCCGGCGTTCCTCCCAGACCATCAGTGCATCGTGGGCTCCCATGCGGGTCAGGAGGGCTGCGATGGTGTCGCCATCACGGATTACTACCCGGTCCACTCCCCTGACCTCGCGGGCCTTGGCCTGGATGCCGATGCGGCGGGCCGCCCCCACCAGGGCCAACGCGGATTCGGGGCCGGGGCAGGTGACCTCCATGGCGGACGAACGGCCCGGCTCGGTGAGCGAACCGTGGGCGAGGAAAGCACCGCGCCACACTGCCTCGGCATCAGCGGCAGAACCGTTGACAACCGCAGAGGGCAGGCCGCGCACCGGACGCCCGCGGCCGTCCAGGAGGCCGGTTTGCCGGGCCAAAGATTCGCCGTCGCGGACCACCCGCACCACATAGCGGCTGCCCCGTCGCAGTCCGCCGGCGGAGACCACAATGATTTCGCTCTGGTGGCCATACACCTCCGCGATGGCCGCGCGCAGGCGGCGCGCGGTGGATGCGAGGTCGACTTCCGCCTCGATCACGATCCGGCCAGAGATGATGTGCAGGCCGCCGGCGAATCGAAGTATCGCCGAAACCTCAGCCTTGCGTACTGATGATTTTTTGATGTCCAGACGGGACAGTTCTTCCTTGACCGATGATGTCAGTGCCATGGCACCTTCCTAACTGTTCCCAAAAATGTCGTGGTACGCCGCTGCCAGACGTAGGGGGTCATGGACGGGTCGGCGTCCCGACGCCCTTACTTTACCCAAGACAACCTCGGCACCGATCATCCCCGCGGCTTTCTCGAACTCCTGCCGGTCCGGCACCGACGCGGGATCGGCCAGGATGACGTCGACGCTGAAGTCCGGCGCGTATCGGCGCAGGGCGTGAAGATGGTCAGCCGCCGACATGCCCGTAGTCTCCTTGGTATCGGTGGCCAGGTTCATGGTGAGGCAGCGTTTCGCGGCCGTTGCGCTGAGGGCGTCGCGCATTTCGGGCAGCAACAGGTGCGGGAGCACGGACGTATACCATGACCCCGGCCCCAGGATGATCCAGTCGGCCAGTTCGATGGCGGTCAGCGCCTCAGTACACGCGGGTGCATGCTCGGGCAGGAGCCGGACCTGTTCCAGGCAGCCGGCTACGGCGCAGCGCGCCTGCCCGCTCACGGTCTGCAGCACGGATTTGCCGTTGGCCGCGGTAACGCGGATGTCACCTTCGATGGTGAGGGGAACAGTGGACATCGGCAACACCTGCCCCCGCGCCCCAAGAAGTGCGCCGGCCCACGTGAGCCCGGCGACGGCGTCGCCAAGGAGTTCCCAGAGGGTGACGATGAGCAGGTTGCCGGTGGCGTGGTCGTCCAGGGAGCCGCCGCGGCCTTTGCCGGGCTGGAAGCGGTGCTGCATGACGTCGCGCCATGTGCGGCCCCAGTCGGTGTCGTCGCACAGGGCGGAGAGCGCCATGCGGAGGTCTCCGGGAGGGAGGACGCCGTACTCTTCGCGCAACCGCCCGGATGACCCGCCGTCGTCCGCCACAGTGACAATGGCAGTCAGCTCAGTGGTGAGCAGCCGCAGGGCCGACAGGGACGCGGAGAGTCCGTGGCCGCCGCCGAGTGCCACAACGTTGGGGCCCTTGTCCTGCTGGCCGGCAGCCGTTCCGCTGGAAAGCGGCACTAACGGCATCGGCCCGGTAAGCATCCCCATTATTCGCGGCCCAGATCCCGGTGGGTTGTGGTGACAGTCACCCGGGGATACTGCGCCAGTTTCTTGGAAAGCTCGACGGCGACCGCTACTGATCGGTGCTTGCCGCCGGTGCAGCCCACGGCGATGGTGGCGTAATGCTTGTTTTCGCGCCGGTACCCGTCCAAGACCGGTTCCAGAGCCAGCACGTAACGGTCCACGAAGTTCTTCACGCCTTCGGCCTCGAGGACATAATCGCTGACGTCCTGGTCCAGGCCTGTGTGGGGGCGCAACTGCGGGACCCAGTGCGGGTTGGGGATGAAACGGACATCGGCTACGTAGTTGGAGTCAACCGGCAGACCGTACTTGAAGCCGAAGCTCATGACGTTCAGCCGGAGGGCCACCGGGCCGGTCTCGGTGAAGAGTTCAGTGATGGCCGTTGCCAGGCCATGGACGTTGTAGTCAGAGGTATCGAGTACGAGGTCCGAGCTGTCCCGGAGCTCCTTCAGTACCTCGCGCTCGGCTGCTATGCCGTCCAGGATCCGGCCGCCCTCCTGGAGCGGATGGGGCCTGCGGCCCTGCTCGAAGCGGCGGACCAGGACGTCGTCGTTGGCGTCCAGGAACAGCACCCGGAACGTGACACCACTGGCTGCCAGGGCGCCGAGGGTGGCCCGCATGTCGGAAAAGAGGCCTTTGCTGCGCACATCCATCACCACGGCCAGCCGGGGAATGGACTGCGGCGCATGCGAGACCAGTTCAGCAAGGGTTCCGAGCATCTGCGGCGGCAGGTTTTCCACGACGTACCAGCCGTGGTCCTCCAGCGCGTCAGCGGCAGTGCTGCGTCCCGCCCCTGACATACCGGTGACCACCAGCAGCTCCGCTTCGAGGGGCTTGACCGGCGTCATGCCGTCCTGCCCCGTCCCGGATTCCGCCGTTGATTCTGCCATTCGTTCCGCCCCATTCCTGTCCTGATCCGGCAGGCAACCGCGTCGGCGGAAACCTGCGCTCCTTACCCTACCTAGGTTTCAATGATTTCGCCGGTGGCCATATTGACGGCCGGAACGGTGGCCCCGGCCCCTTCCTCGCCGCTGAAGTGGGCCACGATGGCACTGGCCAGGGAGGGACCGATACCCTTGGCGGCCGTGAGCTGCACGGCGGTTGCAGCCTTCACCCCCTTGATCGAGCCGAAGTGGGCCACCAGCGCCTTGCGCTTGGACTCCCCCAGCCCTGGCACTCCATCCAAGGCTGAGAGCGTCATGGCCTTGCCGCGCTTCTGCCGGTGGAAGGTGATGGCGAAGCGGTGTGCTTCGTCGCGGATCCGCTGCAGCAGGTAAAGGCCCTGGGACGTCCGCGGCAGGATCACCGGGAAGTCACTGTCCGGAAGCCAGACTTCCTCCAGTCGTTTGGCCAGGCCCACCACATACACGTCATCGATGCCGAGCTCCGCCAACGCCCGGGCCGCGGCATTCACCTGGGGCTGGCCGCCGTCGACCACCACCAGGTTCGGCGGGTACGCGAATTTTGCCTTCGGCGTGGCAGTGGTGGTGTCAAGCACCGCAGCATCGGCTGCCGCGTCAAGTGCGGCCTGGTGCCCGGCCAGTGCGGCTGCTTCCACCTGGGCCGACTTGTCCTGCAGGTAATAGCGGAACCGCCGCGTCAGGACATCGTGCATGGCAGCGGTATCGTCTGCCGCAGCCGCCCCGGTAACGGAAAACTTCCGGTAATCGGATTTCTTAGGCAGCCCATCCTCCACCACCACCATGGATGCCACCACGTTGGTGCCTTGGACATGGGAGACGTCAAAGCACTCAATCCGCAGGAGCGGCACCGGCAGGTCCAAAGCCTCCTGCAGCTCCTGGAGGGCCTGCGAACGCACCGTCAGGTCTCCGGCGCGGCGGGTTTTGTGCAGTTTTAACGCGTGTTCGGCGTTCTCCCGCACGGTGGACATCAGCGCCGCCTTGTCGCCGCGCTGCGGCACCCTGATATCCACCTTGGCTCCCCGAAGGCCGCCGAGCCATTCCGTCAGCTCCGCCTCGTTGCTGGGTACCACCGGCACCAGGACTTCGCGGGGCAGCCTGCCGTGGCTGTCGCCGTCCTCGCCGTAGACCTGCTGCAGCAGGTGCTCCACCAGGTCCGGTGTGGTGGAGTCTTCCACCTTTTCCACCACCCAGCCGCGCTGGCCGCGGACCCGGCCGCCCCTGACGTGGAAGACCTGGACCGCGGCCTCCAGTTCATCTTCGTGCAGGGCGAAAACATCGGCGTCGGTATCTTCGGCGAGTACCACTGCGTTGCGTTCGAAGACCTTCCGCAGTGCCGAGATGTCATCTCGGAGCCGTGCCGCGCGCTCGTAGTCGAGGGTGGCCACTGCTTCGGCCATCTGCTTTTCGAGTTTGGAGATGAAGCGTTTGGCTTCGCCGCCCATAAAGGCACAGAAGTCCTCAGCCAGGGCGCGGTGCTCTTCCGGTGTCACGCGGCCCACGCAGGGCGCGGAGCATTTGTCGATGTAGCCCAGGAGGCAGGGGCGGCCGCTGGCCTGGGCCCGCTTAAGTACGCCGGCGCTGCAGCTGCGTACCGGGAACACCCGCAGGAGTGTGTCCATGGTTTCCCTGATGGCTCCGGCGGTGTACGGACCGAAGTACCGCGTGCCTTTATGGCGGTCCCCCCGCATGACCTGGACCCTGGGGAGTTTCTCGCTCATGGTCAGGGCCAGGTAGGGGTAGGTCTTGTCGTCCCGGAAAACCACGTTGAAGCGGGGCTTGAATTCCTTGATCCAGGTGTATTCAAGCTGCAGGGACTCCAGCTCACTGCCCACCACGGTCCACTCCACACTGCTGGCCGTGTGGACCATGGCGTGGGTTTTCGGCAGTAGCCCCGCCGGGTTGGCAAAATAGGAATTCAGGCGGGACCGGAGGCTTTTGGCTTTGCCGACGTAAATGACCCGGCCGTGAGGATCGCGGAACCGGTACACCCCCGGATTGGTGGGAATTTCACCCGTCCGGGGCCTGTAAGTTGTTGGATCTGCCACTACTTCAGTCTACTAACGCTTAGTCCGTGGCCTTGCTCTGGTTGTAGCTGGTGGAGCGTTCCTGGCCGCTGAGTTCAGCGATGGCGTCCATGATCCGGTCCGTCACCTGCCGGCGGGCCGGCAGCGAATGATCCGGACCGGTCTTGTCGAAGTACAGGGGCTCCCCCACCTTCATGGTGAAGCGATGCGGCCTGAAGCCCTTCTCACCGGCCGGCTGCAGGTTCTCCGTCCCGATCAGTCCAACGGGGATCACGGGAGCTCCGGTTGCCAGGGCAAGCCAGCCTACGCCGGTGCGGCCGCGGTAGAGAATGCCGTCCCGTGATCGTGTGCCTTCAGGGTAGATGCCGATGCCTTTGCCCGCCTCCAGGATGTCCAGGAGGGTCCTGAGGGCCTGGACGCTTGCCGCCTGCTCGCCCCGTTCAACCGGAATGGAACCGACAGACTCGAAAAACGATTTCATGACCTTTCCCTTGACGCCGCCGGTGGTGAAGTACTCCGCTTTGGCGAAGAAGGCCACCGGCCTGGGCATCAGGGCCTGGACAATGACGCTGTCAAAGAAGGAGAGATGGTTCGGCGCAACGATGAACGGACCGTCTTTGGGCACGTTCTCGAGGCCGATGACGGTGGGCCGGCAGGTGCCCGAAACGAGGCCGCGAAATGTCCAGCGGACAGCCTCAAACAGCTCCATCGTTGCGCACCTCGCTCATCGCGGCGGTGTGAAGGCCCTCAAGCCGTTCGATCGCAGCGATCATGCCGGTGGTGGTCTCCACCACGGTGACGGCCCCGGCGAGCTCGAGTTCGCCGTCGGGCGCGAAGCCCCAGCCGACGCCAATGCAGTCGAGCCCGTTGGCGATGGCGCCGGCCACATCCTGGGCGCGGTCGCCCACCATTACAGCGTGCTGGGTGGACAGATCGGCCAAGGCAGCCGCGATGATGTCCGCTTTGCCGACCGGACCGTCAGTGGCGGATTCGTTGTCCGCGGATCCCCGGATTGACTGGAACAGGCCCGCAACGCCGTGGTGCTGGAGCACAATCTGCGCCAGCCCTTCGGGCTTCTGCGTGGCGACGGCGATAGGCCTGCCTGCCTTGACAAACCCCTCCAGCACCTCCCTGATGCCGGGGTACAGGCGGCTCTGGGCGATTCCAGTGGCCACGTAGTACTGCCGGTAGCGCCGGATGACGTCGGCCAACTTGTCCGCCGGGACCATGGCGACGCTGAGGAGGGAATCACTCAGTTTGGGGCCGATCATGGCGTTCAGCAGGTCGGCGTCAGGGACCGGGAGGCCTGAGGCCACCAGGGCGGATGCGATTCCGCCGGTAATTCCGCCTGCCGGGTCGACAAGAGTGCCGTCCAGGTCAAAGATCACGGGCACTGTTGTTTGAGTCACCGGCTTAGTTTCTCACGACACCGCACATGCCTGAAACTCGCATGCCCGACACGGCATACGTCGTCGCCGGCCAACCGCCTAAGACAATATTTCCGCGAGGAAAGAGGCAGTGTGGCCAGCAGTCGACTTCGCCACCTGCTCGGGCGTGCCCGTAGCCACGATCTGCCCCCCGCCGGAACCGCCGTCGGGTCCAAGATCCACGATCCAGTCGGCACTCTTGATGACGTCCAGGTTGTGTTCGATGGTGATCACCGTGTTTCCCTTGTCCACCAGCCCCTGCAGAACCATCAGCAGCTTGCGGATGTCCTCGAAGTGCAGCCCCGTGGTGGGTTCGTCAAGAACGTAGACGCTGCGCCCGTTGGAACGCTTTTGGAGTTCGGCGGCGAGCTTGACGCGCTGGGCTTCGCCGCCGGACAGCGTGGTAGCTGGTTGCCCCAGCCGCACATAGCCCAGGCCCACATCGACCAGCGTGTTGAGGTGCCGGGCGATGGGCGAGAAGGCAGCAAAGAACTCTGCGCCTTCCTCAATGGGCATGTTGAGGACATCGGCGATGGTCTTGCCCTTGTAGTGCACTTCCAGGGTCTCGCGGTTGTACCGTGCACCGTGGCAGACCTCGCAGGGAACGTATACGTCGGGCAGGAAGTTCATTTCGATCTTCAGCGTGCCGTCACCGGAGCAGGCTTCGCAGCGCCCGCCCTTGACGTTGAACGAGAACCTTCCCGGCAGGTAGCCGCGGACCTTTGCCTCAGTGGTTTCGGCGAAGAGCTTGCGGATGTTGTCAAAGACGCCGGTGTACGTTGCCGGGTTGGACCGCGGGGTGCGCCCGATAGGGCTCTGGTCCACGTGGACCACCTTGTCCAGGTGCTCCAGGCCCATGATGCTCTTGTGGCGCCCGGCAACCTGCTTGGCCCCATTGAGCTTGTTGGCCAGCACCTTGTAGAGGATTTCGTTGACAAGGGTGGACTTGCCGGAGCCGCTGACGCCAGTGACTGCGGTGAAGAGACCCAGCGGGAAAGCCGCATCCACGTTGACAAGGTTGTTTTCGCGGGCGCCAATAACCTTCAGCTCGCGCTTCTTGTCGTACTTGCGCCGCTTCTTGGGGACGTCGATTTTCTTGCGGCCGGACAGGTAATCGCCGGTCAGCGAGTTGGTGTTCTCCAGAAGGTCCTTGTAGGAACCGGAATGCACCACCTGGCCGCCGTGCTCGCCGGCGCCGGGGCCAATGTCGACAATCCAGTCCGCCACCTGGATGGTGTCCTCGTCATGTTCGACCACAATGAGGGTGTTTCCCATGTCCCGGAGCCGGGTCAGGGTCTCAATCAGCCGCCGGTTGTCCCGCTGGTGCAGACCGATGGATGGCTCGTCGAGAACGTAAAGGACACCCACGAGGCCGGAACCGATCTGGGTGGCGAGCCGGATGCGCTGCGCTTCGCCGCCGGACAGGGTTGCAGAGGGCCGTTCGAGGTTCAGGTATTCGAGTCCGACGTCGAGCAGGAAGGTCAACCGGGCCTGGATCTCCTTGAGCACCTGGTGCGCGATCTGTGCTTCCCGGCTGGTCAGGACCAGGTTGTTCAGGAAATCCGCGCACGCCCTCATGGGCATGGCAGCTACGTCGGCAATGGACTTGCCGCTGATCAGGACAGATAAGGAGGCAGGGTTCAACCGGGCGCCGTTGCAGGCGGGGCAAGCGATCTGCCGCATGTATTCTTCGTAGCGGTCGCGGGCCCACTCGGAGTCGGTTTCGCCGTGCTTCCGGTGGACATACTGGATGGCGCCTTCGAAGCCGGTGCTGTACTTCCGCTCCCGTCCGAAACGGTTCTTGTACTGGACCACCACCTTGTGGTCCTTGCCATGCAGGACAGTCCGGCGGACGTCGTTGCCCAGCTTCTCCCACGGTGTGTCCATGGAGAAGCCGAGTTCCTTGGCCAGGCCGGCAAGCAGGCGGTTCCAATATTCGGTGGTGGCGGTACCGAGGGACCACGGCGCGATGGCTCCTTCGGCCAACGACAGCTCCGGGTTGGGGATGATCAATTCCTCGTCAACCTCCAGCCGGGTGCCGATGCCGCTGCAGGCGGCGCAGGCACCGAAGGGATTGTTGAAGGAGAACGATCGCGGCTCGATCTCGTCGATGGCCAGGGGATGTTCGTTGGGGCAGGCGAGGTTCTCTGAAAATGCCCGGAGCCTGCCAGGGGCGTCGGCTTCCAGCTCAACGAACTCGGCCAGCACGCGGCCCTCAGCGAGGCCCAGGGCTGTCTCCACGGAATCGGTGAGCCGCTGGCTGATGCCTTCCTTGACCACCAGCCGGTCCACCACAACTTCAATGGTGTGCTTGAACTGCTTGCCAAGTTTGGGGGGCTCGCTGAGCTGGATCAGTTCGCCGTCCACCCTGGCGCGGGAATAGCCCTTCGCAGTCAGTTCCTTGAAGAGTTCAACGAATTCGCCCTTGCGTGCCCGCACCACCGGCGCCAGGATCTGGAAACGCGTGCCGTCCTCAAGCTCAAGAAGTTGGTCCACAATCTGCTGGGGGGTCTGCCGGGCAACAAGCTCACCGCAGACAGGGCAGTGCGGCCGTCCGACGCGCGCCCACAGCAGGCGCATGTAGTCGTAGATTTCGGTGATGGTGCCCACCGTTGAGCGGGGGTTTTTGCTGGTGGACTTCTGGTCAATGGACACTGCCGGCGAGAGGCCCTCGATGAAGTCAACGTCCGGTTTGTCCACCTGGCCCAGGAACTGGCGGGCGTAAGCCGACAGGGACTCAACGTAGCGCCGCTGGCCCTCGGCAAAAATGGTGTCGAAGGCGAGGGAGGACTTTCCGGAACCAGACAGGCCGGTGAAAACGATCATGGCGTCACGGGGCAGATCCAGGTCCACGTTGCGCAGGTTATGCTCCCGCGCCCCCTTCACCACAAGGCGGGAAAGGTCAGGTCTGGCCGGGGTGGCTGGGGCCTGGGTGACGGTGACAGGAGCGGACGGGACTGCTGTTTCTTCAGCTACGGCTTTAGGCACCCACTAATGCTAATCGAAAACTTTTTCGAATATCCACGCGGGGCTGCTAGTGGGCGTCGTAGGCTGCGGCGAGCAGCTGGACTGCCTCAGCAAACGTGGCACCCTGGGCTCTGGCCTCAAGCGCGTACGCGTCGGCGGCAGCAGACAGGACGTCCGCCCGCTCATCACGCGCACAGATTACGGTGCCATTACGGCCTTTGGTGGCCACCACGCCGGCCGCCTCAAGCTCCTTATATGCCCGGGCCACGGTATGCGGAGCTACATCAAGGCGGTCCGCCAGCGCCCGGACGGCAGGCAGCTTGGTTCCCGGCGGCAGGTCACCGCTGTCCGCGAGCCGGATCACCTGCAGCCGCAGCTGCTCAAAAAGGGCCACCGTGCTGGCCTGGTTGGGCTTCCAGGTCCCGGGGAAGGATGCTCCTGCCGTCATCGTCCGGCATCCAGGTTTCCTGCCCGGCCCACCCGGCCGGCGAACTGCGCCTGGTAGAGCTGTGCGTAGCGGCCCTTGGCGGCCAGGAGGCCCCGGTGGGTTCCCTGCTCGGCGATGCGTCCGTGATCCATGACCAAGATTAGATCAGCGTCCCGGACTGTAGACAAACGGTGGGCTATGACAAAACTTGTTTTACCCCGCCGCAAACGTTCCATGGCGTGGCGGATCAGGACCTCGGTCCGTGAATCGACGGAACTGGTGGCCTCGTCCAGGATCAGCACGCTGCGGTCCGCGAGCCGCGCCCGTGCGATGGCGACCAACTGGCGTTGCCCCTCGCTGAGCGGCTCTCCGCGGTTGCCCAGCGTGGTGTCGTAGCCGGCGGGCAGCGACCGGATGAGATGGTCCAGGTGGCTCGCCTCCGCCGCCGCATGTATTTCAGCGTCAGTAGCTCCCGGCCGGCCATACTCGATGTTTTCGCGGATAGTTCCGGCGAACAGCCAGGCATCCTGGAGCACTACGCCAAAACTTTTGCGCAGGGCATCCCGGGGAATGGCGGCGATGTCAGTTCCGCCGATGGTGATCCGGCCGGCGTCGGGTTCGTAGAACCGCATGAGGAGGTTCACAATTGTGGTCTTACCAGCGCCGGTGTGGCCGACAATGGCTACCGTCCGGCCCGGCTCCACTGAAAAGGACAGTCCACGGATTACGGGAGCGTCCTGCGCGTAGCCGAACGTGACGTGGTCGAAAACGATTGGTCCGACCGGCCGCGCCCGGTGACCGGCGCCGTCCGGCTCAGCAGGAATTTCGTCGGCATCCAGGAGTTCGAAGACACGGCGTGCTGAGGCGGCGCAGGACTGTATGACGTTGAGCATGCCGCCGATCTGGCTCACAGGCTGCGTGAACAACCGGCTGAACTGGATGAAGGCCTGGATTCCGCCGATGGTCATGGCTCCGAGCGTGACCTGGTAAGCGCCCACCACTGCCACCGCGATGTAGTTGAGGTTGGCAATGAGGATCATCAGTGGCTGGACGAGGCCCGATGAATACTGTGCCCGTGCGGAGGCGCGCGCCAGGCGGTCGTTGCTCGCCCGGAAAACCGCCGCGGCCTGGTCCTGGTGGCCGAAGGCCTTGATGACCTCATGCCCGGTGATGAATTCCTCAACGTGGGCGTTTAGTTCGCCGGTTTCAGCCCATTGTCCGGCGAAGTGCGCTTGGGACTTCCGGGCCACCAGAACCGTTACCAAGGCGGACACCGGGACCGAGACGAGCGCAATCACGGCCAGGAGCGGCGAAATCCAGAGCATCATGGCCAGGGCGCCGAACAACATCAGAACGGACATGATCAGCTGCGTCAGGATCTGGCTGAGCGCTTGGGCGATGTTGTCGATGTCGTTGGTGACCCGGCTCAGGACGTCTCCCCTGGACTTTTCCTGGAAGTATGTGGTGGGGAGCCGCTGCAGCTTTTCCTCCACCGATTCCCTGAGGCCATACATCAGGCCGTGGACCGAGCCCGAGGTCAGCTTTCCCTGGATCCAGTTGAAGAGCGAGGCCCCCAAGTACATCAAGGCGACGGCGGCCAGCAGGATTCCCAGCCGCTGCGTCTCGAATACTCCGCTGGCGAACCCGTCGACCACAATATCCGTAGCTTTCCCCAGGTAATTCGGCGCGGTTACGTTCAAACCGGCAAAAACGCAGGTGGCTGCCACGGCACCAAGCATCCGCCACCTGAACGGGCGCAGCCGGCCGAGCAACCGGCGCGCCGGAGGCCAGACTGACTCCGCCGCACCCCTTGAGAGCGGTGCCGTCATGGCATGCGCTCCAGTGCCAATTGCGACTCGGCAATTTCCCGGTAGGTGGCAGAAGTCTCCAGCAGTTCGAGGTGGGTCCCCTCCGCGACCAGCCGGCCGTCGTCGAGCACCAAAATCCGGTCTGCTCCGGCAACGGTTGAGATGCGTTCCGCGACCAATACCACCACCGCACTGCCAAGGTCGCCCGCCAAAGCATCCCGGAGCCGGCTCTCCGTGGCGAAGTCGAGGGCGGAGAAGCTGTCATCAAAGAGGTAGATCGGAACCCGCCGCACAAGAGCTCGTGCGATGCAGATCCGCTGGCGTTGGCCGCCGGACAGATTCGTCCCGCCTTGCCCGACTTGGGTCGCGAGCCCCCGCGGCAGTTCGCGGACGAACCCCGCGGCCTGGGCCGTTCCAGCGCCTCCCACAGCTGGCTGTCGCTGGCCCCCGGTTCGGCGATCCGCAGGTTTTCTTCGATGGTTCCGGTAAAGAGATGGGACCGCTGCGGAACCACAGCCATGGTCCGGCGGAGGACGTCCAGCGGAACGGAACGGATATTCCGCCCCGCGATGGTGATGGTTCCGGCCGAGGCATCAAGGAACCGGGGCAGCAGGCTGAGGAGCGTTGATTTGCCGCTGCCTGTTGATCCGACGACGGCGACGGTGGTGCCGGGAGTGACCGTGAAGCTGATGTTGTCCAGCACGCGGGTTTCGGCCCCTGGAAAGGCGAGGCTGACGTCGGCGAACGTCACGCTGCCCCCTTCCAGGCCCGATGGTTCGCCTGTCGTGTAGTCGTCCTGGCTGTCCTGGACAGAAGGCTGTGCCTTGAGTACCGCATTGAGCCGCTCTGCGCAGGCGGCGGCCCGCGGTGCCGTCATGAAGACGTACATGGCCATCATGATGGCCAGCAGAATCTGCATAATGTAGGCGATAAACGCCGTGAGGGCCCCGATCTTCATCTCCCCCGAATACACCCGGTGGCCGCCGAACCACACCACCGCCACCGATGACAGGTTCACCACGATCATGATCAATGGCAGCATCGCGGCAACCAACAGTGCAGACTGCAGGTTGTTCCCCGAAAGGCTCCTGTTCGCCCGGGCAAAACGGCGCGTTTCATGCGCCTGCCTGACGAACGCACGGATCACGTTGGCGCCGATAATCTGTTCCCGCAGTATTTCCCCGGTACGGTCCAGCAGGTCCTGGCCCTCCCGGTAGAGAGGTACGAGGCGCCGGACGATGAGGTACATGATGATCAGGAGTAGGGGAATGATGATGGTGACGATGCTTGAGAGCACGACGTCCTGCTGCCAGGCAAGGTAGGCACCTCCCGCCGCCATGACCGGCGCCGCAGCCAGCATGGTAAACACCAGGACCGCGAACGACTGGATCTGCTGGGTGTCATTGGTTGCCCTGGTGACGAGGCTTTGGGTACCAAAGCCAGCCACGTCCTGGAACGAAAGCGACTGGATCTTGGTAAATATCTCCTCCCGCAACTGGTGGCCAAGCGACATAGCCACCACGGCGCTGAGGTAGCCGGCACCAATGGCCGCCACCGCCTGGACCGCAGCCGCCAGAGCCATATCCGTGCCCAGCCGGAAGATCGCCGGAGTATTCCCGGCGACGATGCCGTCGTCGATGATGGCAGCGTTGATAGTGGGCAGCAGCAGGATGCCCACTGTCTGCACCAGCTGGAGGACGGCGATGGCAACAACTGAACCCTTGTGGCCAGCCAGCAGCCGGGTCAATAACGCGAAAAGCACAGCACCTCCAGGATCACTTGGGGAGGCCGACGAGGTTGCGGCTTGTGGCCGCCCCCAAAAAGCCGCTTCATCGTCGTAGCCAGCGCCATTATTCTTCTCCAGTAACATGACTACACGAATCGTGTAGAGAACATCAATCGAATGGAGTTTATGCGGTCAGCCGCTTTTGCGCTACGGCGAAGATCCGCCGGAATGGAAAAACCGTGCCATGGGGTGTCCCCGGGTAGGCCTCCCGCAGAGCGGCGGCGTACTCGGATTCGAAGGCCCGCCCCTCGTCGTCTGACAAAACAGCCAGCACGGGTCGCAATGCCGTGCCGCGCAACCAGTTCAGCACCGCATCCGCTCCGGGGAGGACCTGCTGGTAGCTGGTCTCCCAAGCGTCGGCAGTGCAGCCCGCGTCCAGCATGATGCGGAGGTAATCGGCGGACTCCCCCACTGATTCCCCACCGCGGAGTACGCCGTCCAGCTGGGGCGACCAACGTTCCGACCCGGCCAGGTCCCGCATCAGAACATGCGACGGCGCATTGAAGTTCCCCGGCACCTGCATGCCGAACCATGCCCCAGGCTTGAGTGCCGCCAACCAGTGGGCAAGCATCTCCCGGTGCCCGGGAACCCACTGAAGCGCGGCGTTGGTGACTACGACGTCCGTTTCGGCCGGGAGTGTCCAATCGGCGATATCGGCCAGCCCGAAACTTAGCCCGGAATGCCCGTCGGCCTGCGCCGCAGCTGTGGCCAGCATCTCGGCGGACGAATCGAGCCCCACCACCTTCGCCTGCGGCCACCGCTGGGCGAGGGTGGCTGTCAGGTTCCCGGGACCACAGCCAAGGTCAACCACCTGATGGGGGTGCGCGGCGTGGATCCGTCCCGTGAGGTCAAAAAAAGGCCGGTCACGGTAGTCACCGAACTGGACGTACTTCAGGGGATCCCACTTCACAGTTTTGCTCCGTGCTCTGGTCTGTCTGGCAGTATCGCGAGCCTAACCCTTAGCCGCCCGGATATCCGGCACCTGATGGGCACTAAGCTGGAAATCAATGAAACTCGTCGACCAGTTGCCCGCCATGCCCTCCTCAATTCCTGGTGCGGGCATCGACCCGGACGCCCTTTACGCCCAGTTCCTGGCGTGGACCGAAAGCAGGGGCCTGCAGCTGTACGCAGCCCAGGACGAGGCCATCATGGAGCTGGCAACCGGCGCCAACGTCATCCTGGCCACCCCCACGGGGTCAGGCAAGTCCCTGGTTGCCATCGCTGCGCATTTCCAGGCCATGGCCCGGGGGCAGCGGAGCTACTACACGGCGCCCATCAAGGCTTTGGTGTCCGAGAAGTTCTTCGCCCTGTGTGAGATCTTTGGCGCCGAAAACGTCGGCATGATCACCGGTGATTCGGGCGTTAACCAGGACGCGCCCATCATTTGCTGCACGGCCGAAATCCTCGCGAACATCGCCCTGCGTGAAGGCGAAGGCGCAGACCTTGGCTCGGTGGTTATGGACGAATTCCATTTCTACTCCGACCCTCAGCGCGGCTGGGCGTGGCAGGTCCCCCTGCTGGAGCTTCCGCAGGCCCAGTTCCTCCTGATGTCCGCAACGCTGGGTGATGTCAGCCGCTTCGAGGACGGAATCACCGAGCTCACCGGCCGCCCCACCACTACCGTCAGTTCCGCAGAGCGCCCCATTCCGCTGCATTACTACTACCACGAGACCCCGGTCCACGAAACGCTTGAGGAACTGCTTTCCACACGCCAGGTTCCCGTCTATGTTGTCCACTTCAGCCAGATCGAAGCCATCGACCGCGCGCAGACCCTGATGAGCATAAACGTCTGCACGCGTGAAGAAAAGGACAAGATCGCGGAGCTGATCGCCAATTTCCGCTTCGCCGCAGGGTTCGGCAAGACCCTCAACAGGCTGGTCCGGCACGGAATCGGCGTCCACCATGCCGGCATGCTGCCCAAGTACCGTCGGCTGGTGGAGCAGCTCGCCCAGGCGGGCCTGCTGAAGGTGATTTGCGGAACGGACACACTGGGAGTGGGCATCAACGTGCCCATCCGTACCGTCCTGCTCACGGCGCTGAGCAAGTA
Source organism: Arthrobacter sp. UYEF21 (assembly GCF_040546085.1). Taxonomy (NCBI): domain Bacteria; kingdom Bacillati; phylum Actinomycetota; class Actinomycetes; order Micrococcales; family Micrococcaceae; genus Arthrobacter; species Arthrobacter sp. UYEF21. The sequence goes on along the minus strand of NZ_JBEPNF010000018.1, from coordinate 56,645 downwards.
CGACGGCGTGCGCACCCGGCTGCTTAACTCACGGGAGTTCCACCAGATCGCCGGCCGCGCCGGCCGGGCCGGGTATGACACCGCCGGGACAGTTGTGGTCCAGGCGCCGGAACACGTGACCGAGAACGTAAAGGCCATGGCCAAAGCCACCGCCAAGTTCGGCGATGACCAGAAGAAACTACGCCAGGTGGTCAGGAAAAAGCCTCCTGAGGGGTTCGTCTCTTGGGGTGAACCCACGTTCAAGCGCCTCGTCGAATCCGTGCCCGATCCCCTGAGCTCGAGTTTCGGCGTGACGCACTCGATGCTGATGAACCTGATGGAGCGTCCGGGCGACCCGTTCACGGCTGCCCGCCGGCTGCTGACCGAGAACCACGAGTCGCGGTCCTCGCAGCTGCAGCTTATGAAACGGGCCCTGGGAATTTACCGCGAACTCCTCGCCGCCGAGGTGGTGGAGCGCATTCCCGCCACAGAGCAGGGCGCGGACGGCAGGACTGTCCGGCTCACCGTCCACCTGCAGGCCAACTTTGCGCTGAACCAGCCGCTCTCGCCGTTTGCGCTGGCGGCGCTGGAGCTGCTTGACCCGGAGTCGCCGTCGTACGCCCTGGACGTGGTGTCCGTCATTGAGGCGACCCTCGAAAAGCCGCGGCAGATACTCTCCGCCCAGCAGAAAAAAGCCCGCGGGGAAGCCATCGCCGCGATGAAGGCAGACGGCATCGAGTACGACCAGCGGATGGCGATGCTGGAGGACGTAACGTACCCGCAGCCGCTCGCGGAGCTGCTGGGCGAAGCATTCGAGGTCTACCGCAAGGCGGCGCCCTGGGTGGGCGACTTTGAACTGGCGCCCAAGTCAGTGGTCCGGGACATGTACGAGCGTGCCATGAACTTCGGCGAGTTCGTCCAGTTCTACGGACTGGCCCGCTCTGAAGGCATCGTGCTGCGGTACCTGGCAGACTGCTTTAAAGCACTGCGCCAGACGGTGCCGCAGGACATGCTCCGGGAGGACCTTGAGGACCTCATCGCCTGGCTCGGCGAGCTGGTGCGGCAGGTGGACTCCAGCCTCCTGGACGAATGGGAGGAGCTGACGTCCGGCGCGGCACCCACGCCGCACGACGCCCCGCCTCCCCCGCCGCCGTCGCTGACGGCCAACATCCGGGCCTTCCGCGTGATGGTCCGCAACGAGATGTTCCGCCGGGTGGAGCTGTTCGCCGACGAAAATGCGGCAGCGCTGGGAGAGCTCGACGGCGGTGCGGGCTGGGATTCCGATCGTTGGGAAGACGTCCTGGACGACTACTTCGATGAACACAACGACATCGGCACCGGCCCCGACGCCCGCGGTCCAGGGCTCCTCATCATCACCGAAGATCCGGGGCTTTGGAAGGTCCGGCAGATCTTCGATGATCCGGCGCGCAACCATGACTGGGGGATCTCCGCCGAAGTGGATCTGGCGGCCTCGGACGAAACCGGCACGGCAGTTGTCCGGGTCACCGACGTCAACCGCCTCTAAGGGCCCCTGTAAACTCGAGCCATGAGTGTAATCCGCCCCGCCACCCGGCAAGACGTCCCCGCCATCCTGCAGATGATCCACGAACTGGCCATCTACGAGAAGGAACCTGAGGCCGTCCGCAACACCCCGGAGATGCTGGCTGAGGTCCTCTTTGACGATAATCCTCGGGTGTTTGCCACCATGGCGGAAAATGCCGTGGGCGAGGTCCAGGGGTTCGCGCTCTGGTTCCTGAACTACTCCACATGGGAAGGCGTCCATGGCCTCTACCTGGAGGACCTCTACGTCAGCCCGCACGCCCGCGGCGAAGGCCACGGCAAGGCGCTCCTGAAGCACCTGGCCGCCACCGCCGTCGAAAACGGCTACGCCCGGGTGGAATGGAGCGTTTTGGACTGGAACGAACCGTCCATCAACTTCTACCGGAGCCTCGGCGCCCGTCCCATGGACGGCTGGTCAACGTTCCGGCTGACCGGCGATGCGCTGGCGGCCTTTGGCGCTGACATCCCGGCAGCGGCCCGTGCCTGAGCAGGCGACATCCCTCGAAGCCGCCCGAACGCAACACCCTGTCCGGCATACGGTCAAGGCCCGCCACGAATTCCGGGGCATGCGGACGGCCGAGCACTACTTCACCGTGCCGCTGGACCACTTTGCCCCGGCGTCAGCCGGCAGCAGCACCGCGCCGGACACCATCACTGTGTTCGCCCGTGAATATGTCTCGTCAGATCACACCGAGGCTGAGGCCCAGGACCTCCCCTGGCTGCTGTACTTACAGGGCGGCCCGGGCGGCCGCGGCAACAGGCTGGCGACGCTGGGCGGCTGGAGCAAGGCAGCGGCCAGGGGCTTCCGGATCCTGATGCTGGACCAGCGCGGCACCGGCCTGTCCACCCCCATCGACCGGAACACCCTTCCGTCGCTGGGGACGGCGGAGGCACAGGCCGCCTACCTTGAACACTTCCGTGCGGATTCCATCGTGGCCGACGCGGAACTCGTCCGGTCAGCGCTCGGCTCCCGCCCGTGGAGCATCTACGGGCAAAGCTACGGCGGATTCTGCGCCCTGACTTACCTGTCCTTCGCCCCCGCAGGGGTGAAGGAAGCCCTCATCACCGGCGGTCTGGCGCCGCTCGCAGGTCATGCCGACGACGTCTACCGCGCCACCTTCGCCCGTGTCGCGGCACGCAATACCGAGTACTTCGCGTGGTATCCGGAGGACCGCCGGACGGTGGACCGGATCGCCAAGCACCTTCGGCAGACAGAAGAGTTCCTGCCCGACGGCGGCCGGCTCACTGTGGAACGGTTCCAGATGGTGGGCGCGTTCCTGGGCGGAAACACCCGGGTGGACGGCCTGCACTACCTGCTCGAAGACGCCTTCACCGGCACTCCGCAGGGGACCCGGCTCTCCGATGCCTTCCTGGCGCAGGTTCAGGGAATCGTGTCCCGCCTGGCCAACCCGCTGTATGCCCTGATGCACGAGTCGATCTACGGCCAGGGTCAGGCGAGCAACTGGGCTGCCTGGCGCGTCCTGGCCGAATACCCGGAGTTCCGTCCGGCGGCCGAGCCGCTGCTGTTGACCGGCGAGATGGTGTATCCGTGGTACTTCGAGCAGGATCCCGCGTTGAGACCGCTGCAGGGGGTAGCTCAGCTGCTCGCTGCCAAGACCGACTGGAAGCCGCTGTACGACGCTGTGCAGCTGGCCGCCAACAGCGTGCCCGTTGCCGCTGCCGTCTACCGGGACGACATCTACGTGGACCGCGATCTGTCCCTGGAAACGGCGGCTTCCGTCCGGGGACTCCAGGTCTGGGAGACTGCGGACTTCCATCATGACGGAATAGCCGACGACGGCGAGGCAATTTTTGGCCGTCTGCTGGGGATGGTGCGCTCTGCCGGCAGTTCAGCCGCCAACTGAGCCAGCGGATTCACTGCGCCGCCGTGCCACCAGGGCCACGAATGCAACGGTCAGTACGACGGCTCCCACGAGGGCTCCTGCCATGTTCAGCCCCAGGTAACCGGCCCAGCTGAGGATCAGCCCGGCGCTGGCTCCGCCAACCGCCCCGGCTGCGCCCATCAGCATGTCCGACACGCCCTGGACCACCACGCGGGACTCCTGGCCTACGCTCTCCGCCAGTAGGGTAGAGGCGGAAATCGTGGCCGCGGACCAGCCCATGCCCAGCAGGACCAGTCCCACAGCTACGGCTACGGTGGATGCCTGGCCAAATCCTGCGACGGCAACAGCGGCGAGCAGCGTGGAGAAGCCGATCATAATGGTCTCCGTCCGGCCTGCCTTGTCCGTCAGCCAGCCCATGACCGGTGACAGGGCGAACATGCCCGCGATATGCAGTGAAATAGTAAAACCGATGATCACCAGTACATCGCCGGAGGCAGCATGCCCGGCATGGGTGGCGCCGGGCCCGGCGACCAGCTCCTGCAGATGCAGCGGGGTCATGGACATCACCCCCACCATTACCGCATTCGCTCCGACGACGGCGGCTAACGCCAGGAGCGCCGGTTTAGACTGGCGGACCGCCCGCAGCCCGCGCACCAGCGTCCCCCCGCGCGCACTGCGGGGGGTCATGCCCTGATGAGCGACTGCGGTGGCCGGAGTCCCCTGATCGGCTCCGGCTGGCTGGCCGGCGAGGTCCCCCGCAGCCAGTCCCCCACCAGCCAGGTCCATGGCGGCGATCTCCCGGGCGAACAGAAGGGGGTCCGGCCTGAGGCCGGTGAAGATCAGCACGATGGCCAGCAGGAGACCGGCCGCGGAGATCACGAATGGTCCGGCAACGGGCGGCAGTCCGAGAGCCTGCCCTACGACCGTGCCGGGCTGAATCAGGTTGGGTCCCGCTACGGCGCCTACCGTCACAGCCCACACGACGGCGGACAATGCCCTGCCGCGGTGTTCGGCGTCCGCAAGGTCAACAGCGGCAAAGCGCGCCTGCAGGCTGGCCGCGGTGCCCACTCCGATGCCCAACGCCCCGAGCACCAGCAGCACGAATAAGCCGGAGACCACGGCCAGCACGATCAGCACCGTGCCCGCCAAGGCAGCGGAAAGCCCCGTGACCTGGCCGATCCGGCGGCCGCGGCGGTCTGCCAGCGACGCCAGTGGCAGGGCGGCCAGGGCGGCGCCCAAAGTCATGAGAGTGGCCACGGCCCCCGCCCAGACACCGGAACCTGAGAGCTCCACGGCCAGGATCGAACCGATGGATACGGTGGCTCCGGTTCCGATGCCACCGAAGATCTGGGCCACACTCAGCAGCACAATGGTGCGCCGCTGCACCTGGCGTACGCCGCTGTCCGTCATGAGGATGCGGGTCATGGTCCGAGCATAGTCCCCCGCTCCCGGAGGGGGAATTAAGCCCAGCAATCCCGGCCACTGCGGCCGGGATTGCTGGGACAAACAGGGTTTAGCGAACGCCTACTCGCTTTCGCTGAAGCTCTTCTTGGCGTCTTCCTCGAGGCGGGTGTCCAGGTGGGCCGTCTGTGCCTTGGAGCTCATGAGGCTGGCGATCACGGCGACGATGATGGTACCCACAATCACGGCCAGGGAGACGAAGGTCGGAATCTCCGGGGCCCATTCAATGTGGTTGCCACCGTTGATGAACGGCAGTTCGTTGACGTGCATGGCGTGCAGCACCAGCTTCACCCCGATGAACGCCAGGATGAAGGACAGCGCATGCTTCAAGTAGATGAGGCGGTTCATGAGGCCGCCCAGCAGGAAGTACAGCTGGCGCAGGCCCATGAGGGCGAACAGGTTGGCGGTGAACACGATGAACGGGCTCTGCGTCAGGCCGAAGATGGCTGGAATCGAGTCAACTGCGAAGAGGAGGTCCGTCAGGCCGATGGTGATGAACACGATCAGCATGGGCGTGAAGACCTTTTTGCCGTTCAGGGTGGTGCGCAGCTTGCCCTCATCGAACTTCTCCGACATGGGGATGATCTTGCGGATGCGAGCGATCAGCGGGTTTTCCTTGTCCTCTTCGTCCTCACCTTCATCCTGGGCCTGCTTCCACGCAGTCCAGAGCAGGAACGCGCCGAAGATGTAGAACACCCAGCTGAACTGCTCGATCACGATGGCGCCGAGCAGGATGAAGATGCCGCGCAGGATCAGCGCGATGATGATGCCCACCATGAGGACTTCCTGCTGATACTTCCGCGGTACGGAGAACCTGGCCATGATGATGATGAAGACAAACAGGTTGTCGATGCTCAGGCTGTATTCCGTCACCCAGCCGGCGACGAACTGGCCACCGAATTCAGGACCGGTGAAGGCAAACATGGCACCGGCGAACACCAGGGCGAGGGTCACGTAGAACGCCACCCACAAGCCGGCTTCCTTCATGGAAGGTTCGTGGGGGCGTCGGACAACCATCAGAAGGTCGAGGAGAATTATCAGGCCGAGGACGACAAGGGAGCCGACCTCGAACCACACGGGCAAATCGAGCACGGGGTAACCTTTCGCAGGGCACAGAGAAGTGGTGTAAGTCTCTCCGGCCAGCCTGCGCACTTGGTGCTGAATTGGCGACCCGCTACGCCCGGCCAGGCAACTGTGCCTGGCGTGTTGACGATCGTAGCGCTTGGGATACTCCCCTACGTGACATTAACTGTACAGCAGGCAGCTAAGCGTGCCCGGCCGCCTGCATCTGGCGGAGTTCCTTCTTGAGTTCGCCGACTTCGTCGCGGATCCTCGCGGCCACCTCGAACTGCAGCTCGGCGGCTGCGCCGTGCATCTGTTCGGTGAGCTGTTCGATAAGACCTACCAGGTCTTCCGCCGGCGCCGCCGCGAGGCCGTCCTTGCGCACCTGTGCTGCGCCCTTGGCCGCCGACTTGCCACGCTTGCCGCCCTTCGCCAGCCGGTTGTTGTTCAGCAGCTCCTGGGTGTCGGCATCTTCTTTGGCCAGCTGGTCGGTAATGTCAGCAATCTTCTTCCGCAACGGTTGCGGATCAATGCCCTTTTCCGTGTTGTAAGCCACCTGGATGGCTCGGCGCCGGTTGGTTTCATCGATGGCGTGGGCCATCGAATCTGTGATGCGGTCGGCATACATGTGAACCTGTCCCGAGACGTTCCGGGCCGCGCGGCCGATGGTCTGGATCAGCGAGGTGGAAGACCGCAGGAAGCCTTCCTTGTCCGCATCCAGGATGCTCACCAGTGAGACTTCGGGGAGGTCAAGGCCCTCGCGGAGCAGGTTAATGCCTACCAGGACATCAAAGACACCCATCCGGAGTTCACGGAGGAGTTCCACCCGGCGGAGGGTGTCGACGTCGGAATGCAGGTACTCCACCTTGATGCCGTGGCCCACGAGGTAGTCGGTGAGGTCCTCCGCCATCCGCTTGGTGAGCGTGGTGACCAGGACGCGTTCGTTCTTCGCTGACCGTGTCTTGATCTCACCCAGGAGGTCATCGATCTGGCCCTTGGTGGGCTTGACCACCACTTCGGGGTCGATCAGGCCGGTGGGCCGGATGATCTGCTGCACGAAGCCGTCGGCCTTGCCCAGTTCGTACTTGCCGGGCGTGGCCGACAGGTAGACGGTCTGGCCCGTGCGGTCGAGGAATTCGTCCCATTTGAGCGGGCGGTTGTCCATGGCCGACGGCAGGCGGAAGCCGAAGTCCACCAGGTTGCGCTTGCGGGACATATCTCCCTCGTACATGGCGCCGATCTGCGGCACGGTGACGTGGGATTCATCGATCACCAGCAGGAAGTCGTCCGGGAAGTAGTCAATGAGGCAGTGCGGGGCGGTCCCCAGTGCACGGCCGTCAATGTGCGACGAGTAGTTCTCGATGCCGTTGCAGAAGCCCATCTGCTGCATCATTTCAAGGTCGTAGGTGGTGCGCATCCGGAGCCGCTGGGCTTCCACCAGCTTGTTCTGGCTTTCCAGGACCTGCAGCCGTTCGGCCAGTTCGTCCTCGATCCGCTTGATGGCCCGGGCCATCCGCTCGGGGCCGGCCACATAGTGCGAGGCCGGGAAGACGTACATTTCCTCTTCGTCCCGGATCACCTCGCCGGTCAGCGGGTGGAGAGTATGGATGTTCTCAATCTCATCCCCAAAGAACTCGATCCGGATGGCAAGCTCCTCGTACATCGGGATGATTTCCACGGTGTCGCCGCGGACCCGGAACGTCCCGCGGTGAAAGTCCATGTCGTTTCTCGCATATTGCATGGAGACGAATTTCCGGAGCAGGTCATCGCGGTTCATCTCCGCCCCCTTGCGGAGCGTGACCATCCCGGCAATGTACTCTTCAGGGGTGCCCAGGCCGTAGATGCAGGACACCGTGGCGACGACGATGACGTCCCGCCTTGTCAGCAGGGCGTTGGTGGCGGAGTGGCGGAGCCTTTCGACTTCCTCGTTGATGGAGGAGTCCTTCTCTATGAAGGTGTCCGTCTGAGCCACGTACGCTTCGGGCTGGTAGTAGTCGTAGTAGGAGACGAAGTACTCCACCGCGTTGTTGGGCAGCAGCTCACGGAATTCGTTGGCGAGCTGGGCTGCCAGGGTCTTGTTCTGGACCATGACCAGGGTGGGCCGCTGGATCTGTTCTATCAGCCAGGCGGTAGTGGCGCTCTTGCCGGTGCCCGTGGCACCCAGCAGGACTACGTCTTTTTCGCCGTTCCTGATGCGCTCCGTCAGTTCGGCGATGGCAGCTGGCTGGTCACCGGCGGGCTGGAATTCACTAATGACCTCGAAGGGCGCGACTACACGGTTGATATCCTGCGCAAGGCTCATGCATCTAATCTACAACCGGGGACCGACAGTCCGGCCGGTATCCGTTACCGGCGAACAGTCCCGCCCACGGATGGCGGGATCAAGGGACGTACGACGGCGGCTGCCAGCCCGTGCGCGCCGCCCAGCCGTCCATGCGTGGCCAGGCGACGTCGGTGAACCATGGCTCTTTCGCTTCCGCATACGCCCGGGTGCCCCGGGTGCCGGCAAACTGTTCGGTCAAAGCGCGCTTATGGTCCGCATACAAGGTGGCGGCTTCCGGGTCCTTCCTGAGCCAGTCGCGGAACAGCAGCGCGTAGCGCCAACCGGCCGATCCGGCTGACCGGACGTGCACGTTCACATCACGGCCAGGGTCCGCGTTGGCGTGGAAGCGCTTCTGCCACTGCGTCGGGTCGGGGTCCGTCGGTTTCGGGGTGTCGAAGCCGGCGCCCGGCACCACTGGGAAGCCCGCGGCCGCTAACTGCAATGCAATCCTGTCCGCGGCATTAAGGTCCGCCACCGTGACCTGGAGGTCTATTACGTCTTTTGCTGCGAGGCCGGGCACTGCGGTGGACCCAATGTGGTCTACTGCCAGAACGTCACCAGGTACTGCGGCGCAGATCCGGGAGCCCAGCCGGGCGGCCTGCGCCGCCCAGTCCTCCCGCGGCGCCGACAAGACTGCGGTGCCTCCCCTGGCCGCTCTCACGCCACGCCGGATATTGTCCGCAAAAGGCACCAGCCGGCCAGCCCAGAGCCGGTTTACCTGCGCCAGCAGCGAGTCCATGGACCCGGAATTGTCCAGGACCACGTCCGCCGCGGCCAGCCGGTCGGCACGTGCGGCCTGCGCCGCCATGCGTGACGCCGCTTCCTCCCGCGTCATCCCGCGGTGGATGAGCATGCGGGCGATCCGGACGTCGTCGGGTGCGTCCACCACCAGCACCAGATGGAAGTTGCCGGCCTGCCCCGTCTCCACCAGCAACGGGATGTCCTGCACCACGACGGCGCCGTCCGGAGCCTGCGCGATGATCCCGGCCGCCGCTTCGCGGACCAGCGGATGCACAATGCCATTGAGCACAGCCAGCTGGGTGGGATTGCCAAACACCACCGCGCCCAGCCTGGCGCGATCCAGCCGGCCGCCGGCGTCAAGCACGTCCACCCCAAACGCTGCCACCACGCTGGCCAGTCCGGGCGTGCCGGGCTCAACTACCTCCCGCGCCAGTGCGTCGGCGTCCACCAGCACCGCACCGAGCTCCCTCAGGCGTGAAGCAACCACGGACTTCCCTGAGGCGATGCCGCCCGTCAAACCGATTTTCAGCACCCCACCAGCCTAGTCCGGCAATAGACTTGGGCGGTGCAAGAGCAAGAGAGCCGGGCCACGTCCTACACCACGCTCGCGGCAGGACCGGACTTCCGCCACGAGATGGAGATCAAACGGTCCAGGTTCATCACGGTGCTTCGCCGTGCCGACAGTGAGGAGACCGCACGAGATCTTGTGTCCGGTCTGCGGCGCGAGTTCCACGACGCACGCCACCACTGCTCGGCCTTCGTCATCGGGCCTGACCGGCACAGTCAGCGTTCCAATGACGACGGCGAACCCTCAGGCACCGCCGGCATTCCCATGCTGGAGGCGATCCTTAAACGGGAGGCCGTAGCAGGAGTGACGGACCTCAGCGACGTCAGCGCCGTCGTCGTACGCTATTTCGGCGGCATCCTGCTGGGCGCGGGTGGATTGGTGCGCGCTTATTCGGAATCGGTGTCCGCCGCCCTCGAACGCGCACCGCTGGTCCGGCGCCGCCGGCTGCGGATCTTTGAGGCGGCCGTTCCGCATGGCGCCGCCGGCCGGCTCGAAAATGACCTCCGCGCGGCCGGCTTTGTGATGGCGGAAACCAGCTACGGCGCACAGGAGACGGTCCTCCGCGTTGCCATCCCGGATGATCCTGCCGAGATCAGCGCTGCCTCGGACCGCGTCCTGTCCCTGACAGCCGGGAAGGCAGGGCTCAGGCCCGGAGCAACGGAGTGGGTCGATGTCGCAATCCCCTGAGATCACCCTCGCTGACGTGCACGAAACACTGCTGGGACCGCTCCTCGTACTGGCCATGAGTGACGCCGCCGCTGACGAAGTCACGCCGCCGCTTGGCAGCGTGCCGGGCTGGAACTCCGAACGCCTCAACTGGTTCCGCGCCTACCACCGGGCAGCCTCCTCCGGCCTGCGCGGGCCGGCCGGGGAGAAAAGCTGGGTGGTGCTGTGCGATGGAAGTCCGGCTGGTTCGGTCAGGCTGAAACTCACGGCGGACAACCGGACGGCGGAGACGGGCATCTGGCTGGCCCACAGCTTTCGGCGATGCGGCATCGGCACAGCGGCCATGGCATTGGTTTTGGCGGCGGCCCGCCGGGCCGGGCTGCGGGCGGTCACAGCCCAAACTACCGCCGGCAACTCTGCCGCCCAGCGCCTCCTCCGCGCTGCGGGTGCCGTCCTGACGCACGACGGCGACGGCGGGGTGAGTGCCGTCGTCGTGCTTTCAGCTGACTTCCAGTAAGCGCGCCGAAACGTACGGGTGAAGGCGATTATTGCCCCCAGGTGGGCCTGTTAACGCCAGAGGGCCCCTGCCTTCGCAGGGGCCCACTGGGTTGGCCCGGGAAGTTCCGGGCCGGTGGCAATTAGTTGCCGGTCAGCTTTTCGCGCAGAGCGGCGAGAGCCTCGTCGGATGCAAGCGTTCCTGCACCGGCGTTGGACTCGGCAGCGGGCTCCGAAGAGTAGCTGGTGGTGCCGGAATCGCTGTCACCCGACGTTGCAGCTGCAGCGTCGTCGGCAGCGTGTTGGGTAACCTGCTTCTTGTGGGCTTCCCAACGGGTCTGGGCGTCAGCGTACTGCTGCTCCCAGGCGGCGCGCTGGTTCTCGTAGCCTTCAAGCCACTCGTTGGACTCCGGATCGAAGCCCTCGGGGTACTTGTAGTTGCCCTCTTCGTCGTACTCGGCGGCCATGCCGTAGAGAGCCGGATCGAATTCGGTGCTGTCGGCGTCGACGCCCTCGTTGGCCTGCTTGAGGGACAGCGAGATGCGGCGGCGTTCCAGGTCGATGTCGATGACCTTGACGAACAGCTCGTCGCCAACGGAGACAACCTGCTCGGCCAGCTCCACGTGGCGGACTGCCAGCTCGGAGATGTGGACCAGGCCTTCGATGCCGTCTTCGACGCGGACAAACGCACCGAACGGAACCAGCTTGGTGACCTTACCCGGAACAACCTGGCCAAGGGCGTGGGTGCGGGCGAAGGTCTGCCACGGATCTTCCTGCGTAGCCTTGAGCGACAGGGAAACACGCTCGCGGTCCAGGTCCACCTCGAGAACCTCGACGGTGACTTCCTGGCCAACTTCGACAACCTCGGACGGGTGGTCGATGTGCTTCCAGGACAGCTCGGAAACGTGAACCAGGCCGTCTACGCCGCCCAGGTCCACGAAGGCACCGAAGTTGACGATGGAGGAAACAACGCCGGGACGGACCTGGCCCTTTTCCAGCTTGTTGAGGAACGTGGAGCGGACCTCGGACTGGGTCTGCTCGAGCCATGCACGGCGGGACAGCACAACGTTGTTGCGGTTCTTGTCCAGCTCGATGATCTTGGCTTCGATCTGCTGACCGATGTACGGAGCAAGGTCGCGCACACGGCGCATCTCGACGAGGGATGCGGGCAGGAAGCCGCGCAGACCGATGTCGAGGATAAGACCACCCTTGACAACCTCGATGACGGTACCGGTGACGACACCGTCTTCTTCCTTGACCTTCTCGATGTCGCCCCAGGCACGCTCGTACTGAGCACGCTTCTTGGAGAGGATCAGGCGGCCTTCTTTGTCTTCCTTGGTGAGCACCAGGGCTTCGACCTGATCGCCAACGGAGACAACGTCTCCGGGATCAACATCGTGCTTGATGGACAGCTCGCGGGAGGGGATGACACCTTCGGTCTTGTAACCGATGTCGAGCAGAACTTCATCGCGGTCGACCTTGACGACGGTACCTTCGACGAGGTCTCCGTCGTTGAAGTACTTGATGGTGGCGTCGACTGCTGCGAGGAAGTCCTCAGCGGTACCGATGTCGTTAATCGCGACTACGGGGGTACCGGGCTTCTCGGTGGAGGTGATGGTCATGTAGTAGGGGCTCCGTTGTGGATAGTATGTCGGTCAGGCAAACCGCCGCACGCGCGTTATGGAACGCACACGCAGGTGACGGCAGATCAAAGGGATCCGCCGGGCCATCCTGATTCTGTGGATTTTAGAGAACATGCACGTAGTACATGCCCGTTTAGTCTAGTCGCAGCGGCCAACAAGGGTCAAAGTCAGGGCAGTTCATAAAGGCAGGACCGCCCCCAGTTTTCCAAACGTTGCACCCTGCCCCAGGAGCCGGGGCAGGGCCTGGGCAAGCCCGGCGGCCGTGGCGCTGCCGGGCTTGTTGAAGTGGGCAATCACAATATCCCCGTTTCGCGCCTTGCCGACCTCGGCCGCCACGGTGGACGGTGCAAACGTGGCACCGCCGTCACCATTGATCGTGAAATTTACCGGCAAAAGACCCAGGCGGCGCGTAATGGCGGCCGCGACGTCGTCGAAGTACGCCGTTCCGGGCCGGAAGAACCCCGGAACATGGCCGATGATGTCCTGAAGGACAGCCTGGTTCCCCATGACCTCGTCATAGACCTGGCTTATGTCAGCTGTTCCTGCGATGCCATAGGCAGATTTCCCGCTGACGGACAATGGACGATGCAGGAATCCGTGGTTGGCGAGCTCAAAAAGGGGGTCGCGGGCCAACTCAGCCGTCAGTGCCGGGTTTGCCTGGATCCACCGTTCGTTGAGGAACAAAGTGGCCGGCACATTGAGCTTCCGCAACGTCGTCAGCAGTTGCTGGTCGCACGCCGTGCCGCCCGGGCCTCCGCAGGCATCCAGCGTCAGCGCAATCTGCCCGGCAGCGGACCTGGTGACCACTCCTGTGACATGCAACCCCCACTCCTGTGGCTTCCGTGCACTGAATTCAGCGATGATCTGTTGCTTAGTGGGTGGCGCAGGACGGTGGGGCTCATCCGTAGGGGCTTCCGCCGGGGCCGTACGTGAGGGAGCGGGAGCGGCAGGATCCACCAGGAGCGTTGCCTCCGGTGTTGAGAGCTCTTCCTGTTGCCCCGCGTCGGCGGTTGCCATGCACCCCGAGAGTGCTACGGACGTCAAACCAGCCATTCCGAGCAGCAAGGACCGGCGGTCTGGCATTTCCGGCGCTTGGGTATTCGCCACAGATAGTCCTTTGATGACGCAGGGGCTCCTAGAAATGGGTCAGGCAGTGGGCGGCGCGCTCCACGGCGAACAACCCACGAGCCTGGAGCGACGCGCCATGCTTGCGTTCGCGGATCCGCCCAGCCGCCGTCAGTGTAACCGGACAGACCGCACCCAGATAAATTGATGACAGGGCGGAGACATCCAGTGTCAGGTCCGGATCCGCCCCCGTCTTAACTCGTTCGACGGCGGCCTCACCGCCACTGACTGCGAGGGTAAAGGTGCCAGCAGTCAGGCCAAGAGGGTCAATAACTTCTAGCACGAGCCGGCCATCCGCCGGGTAATGCCGCGCTTCCAACGCCTGGACCACGTCCAGGATGCGGAGCCACAGCATGTCCCTGCTGTCCGAGGAGTCGATGCAGCGGGGATCGGCCAATGCCCATGTGAGAGGGTCATCCAGCGGTGCTTCCTCCCAAGTGATGCGTTCGACGAGATCGATGGCGGCGAGGAACTGCCAGAGCTCCAGGTAGGCCTCGTGGGTGGCGGCTACGAGGTCCACCACATGCATGGTGTGAGGCTCGGTGTCCCAGCCCAGGAATTTGTAGGACACGTAGCCGTCCACGTCTCCGTCCGGACCGTAGTGCAGGGCCACTTTGATGGCGGGGTCATCCTTGCCGTCGCGGGCCAGGGAACCTGAAGCCAGTTGGCGGTACCAGTCCTGGCGGCCGATCGATCCCGGGGTCACGCGATGCACTCGGTCAAAAACTTCCAGCGCGATGTCCAGAAGCACTCTCGGGTCCGCAATGTCCACGCTGCCGATGGGCTGGTGGTTGAGCCGGAACCGGGCGGTGGTGTCCACCTTCACCGTACGTTCAAAGCTGGCCACACCGTAGCCGAAGCGTCCGTAGATAGACCCCTCCGATGCCGTCAGGGCTGCCATCGCCAGGCCGCCACCCTTGGCCAGTGCCAGGTCCTCGGACATCATGCGTCGGAGCAGGCCGCGGCGCCGGTGCGAGGTCCGCACTGTCACGGCGGTGACCAGCTGGGTTTCGAGCATCCGGCCGAAGCCGATGTTGAGTGTTTTGCGGAGGGTGCCGAAGGTGGCCACCGGCACGTCCGCGGGGAGGGACCCGGGCGCCACCTCCCGGGTCTGGTACGCGCCGGTGAGGACTCGCCGGTCGGCCCGGTAGGTCGCCAGGGACTGGGCCACATGATCCGCGGTGCGCGTAGATTCGTGGAAGCCGAACGCGACGGCCTTGACCCACCTTTCCGCTTCGGGATAGCCGGACTCGCCCTGGGCTGCCGCGTCGAAGCGCCGGATTTCGTAGTCATCTCGCAGTTTAGCCACAGGGCCGAGCCTAACCAATGACGCCGGGACCTGGCCAGCGACAACACGCACCCCGCGCCTGGCGGCTAGTGGCCGGCGCCGTACCAGCTGGGGCCGGCGCCGATCTGGACATCCAGCGGTACGCTGAGGTCCGCTGCGGAGCCCATCTGTTCAGTGACGATCCGCTCAACGGTTTCCCGTTCACCGGCGGCGACTTCAAGCACCAGTTCGTCGTGGACCTGCAGCAGCATGCGCGATTTGAGGCCCTGGGCCGCCAGTTCATCCTGCACCCCGAGCATTGCGCGCTTGATGATATCCGCGGCCGATCCCTGGATGGGCGAGTTCAACGCAATGCGTTCTGCGTTTTCGCGCAGCTGCCGGTCCGTGCTGGTGAGATCCGGGAGGTAGCGGCGGCGGCCTTCGATGGTGGCCGTGTAGCCATCGATCCGGGCCTGGTCGACTACGCCGCGAAGGTAGTCACGGACGGCACCGAACCGGTCGAAGTAGTCCTTCATCAGGGTACGCGCCTCATCCACCGAAATTTCCAGCTGCTTGGACAACCCAAAGGAGGTCAGACCGTAGGCGAGGCCGTAGGACATCGCCTTAACCTTCGAGCGCATGGCGCTGGTGACCTCGTCTATGGGTACGTGGAAGATGTTGGACCCCACAAACCGGTGCAGGTCCTCGCCGTCCTTGTAGGCCTGGATCAGGCCGGCGTCGCCCGACAGGTGCGCCATGATGCGCATTTCGATCTGCGAGTAGTCCGCAGACAGGAGGCACTCATAGCCGTCGCTGACCACAAAGACTCCGCGGACGCGCCGGCCTTCCTCGCTGCGGATGGGGATGTTCTGCAGGTTCGGGTTGTTGGAGGAGATCCGGCCCGTGGCCGCCACGTTCTGCGCATAGGTGGTGTGGATCCGGCCGTCCTCGGTGACGGACTTCTTCAGGGACTCGATCATCTGGCGCAGTTTGGCCGATTCGCGGTGTGCCATCAGCTGGACCAGGAATTCATGCCCGGTCTTCTCCAGCAGGTTCTTCAGTGAGGCGGCATCGGTGGTGTAGCCCGACTTGATCTTTTTGGTCTTCGGCAGCTGGAGTTCTTCGAAGAGCACCGTTTGCAGCTGTTTGGGCGAGCCCAGGTTGACCTCGTGGCCGATGGCGGCGAAGGCGAGCTCCTGGGCGTTGTCGATCACCTTGGACAAGTCAGCGAGCTGCTCGTCCATGCGCTGCATGTCGACGGCGATTCCCGCGGTTTCCATGACGGCAAGGACCCGGCTGACGGGCAGCTCAAGGGTGGTGAGGAGGTCAGCGGCCTTGCGCTCGGTCAGTTCGGTTTCGAAGTGGCGGCTGAGCGCCTGGACCACCGCAGCCGCCTGGACAAGGGCACCGGCTTTGGCGGCGTCATCGCCGTCGAACGCCAGTTCGAGCTGGCCCGCCTTGGACGTTGCGGACGAGATGGTGATGTTGAGGTGGTGCTGGGCCAATTCGGCGAGTTCATAAGTGCGGCGGTCCGGCTCGATCAGGTAACCCGAGATGGACGTGTCATCCACGACGCCTTCCAAGTCCAGGCCGCGGCTGGCGAGGGCCTTCAGTGAAGCCTTGTAGCCGTGCATGACCTTCGGGGCAGCTGTGTCCCGCAACCAGTCCGCCAGGACGTTTTCGGCGCCGGCATCCTGTGCCGCGAGGTCGATGTAAACGGCTGCATCGTCACGGACGATGGCCAGTGCGGCGGCGTCCTCGCCGATGCGGCCCGGCACCAGGTCGATGGCGACAGCTGAGCGCTGCCCGTCCCCGGCCGCTAGGAAAAGGCTGAGGTCTGCTGCCCCTGCAGGAGTCACGAAGTCAGGCGTGTCGAGGGTTTCCCGCTCCGCGGCGGGGGTGTCCTCTTCGCCGTACAGGGCGAAGAGGCGGGTGCGGATCGTCTTGAATTCCAGCTCGTCGAAGAGGTTCTCGAGTGCCGCCTGGTCCGGCCGGGGCTCATAGAGGTCGTCCAGGGTGACGGGAAGCTCCAGGTCCGTGTGGAGACGGTTCAACCGGCGGTTGCGTTTCACGCCTTCGACGTTCGCGCGGAGGGCATCGCCCACCTTCCCGCCGATTGCGTCCAGGTGCTCGAGCACGCCCTCGAGTCCGCCGTACAGGTTGATCCATTTTGCGGCGGTTTTAGGACCGACGCCGGGAACTCCCGGGAGGTTATCGGCTGTCTCCCCTACCAGGGCCGCCAGGTCCGAGTACTGGGCGGGGGTGACGAAGTACTTTTCCTGGATGGCGGCGGCGTCCATCCGGGGTATGTCACTGACACCCTTCTTGGGATACAGCACGAATACGTTATCGGTGATGAGCTGGAAAGCATCGCGGTCGCCGGAAACCAGCAGCACCTCAAAGCCCGCCTTGTCTCCCATGGCGGCGAGCGTGGCCAGGATGTCGTCCGCTTCGAAGCCGGGCAATTTGATGGTCTTGATGCCCCAGGCCTGCATCACTTTATCGATGAGGTCGATCTGGCCGCTCATCTCGCGGGGAGTTTCGTTGCGGCCGCCCTTGTACTCGCTGTACTCGGCCTTGCGGTGCGTGGTCTCATCCGAGACGTCGAAGGCCACCGCAATGTGGGTGGGCTTCTGCTCCTTGATCAGGTTGATCAGCATGGAGGTGAAACCGTGGATCGCGTTGGTGTGCTGGCCGTTGGCCGTGGAGAACTTGTCCGCCGGCAGGGCGAAGAAAGCACGGAAAGCCATGGAGTGCCCGTCGAGTACCAGCAGGCGTGGCTGGCCGGTGAGCGGGATGACGGGTGCTTCGGTGGCCGAAGCCCGGCCCCCGGCCGACGGCGGGACCGTGATGTCCTGCAGCGCGGCGTCTGCGTTGGGTACAGCGGTTTCAGACGGGAAGGGGGCCGGTTTGGTAGTTTCACTCACAGGTGCCAGCCTAGTTCCCATGATGGACAATTTCACGCCTGGGTCATTCACTGAGGAATTGATCACAGCAGGCATCCCGGAGCACCTCCACGACTGGCTCGGCCCGTTCGGCATCGGCGCCCTGGTGGTAAAGATGGGCATCCGCTTCCTGGAGATGAGCCCGGAACGGACGGTGGCCACCATGCCCGTGGAAGGCAACACCCAGGTGGCGGGCATCCTGCACGGCGGCGCCCACGTGGTCCTGGCTGAAACGCTGGGGTCCTTCGCCGCCGGGATGCACGCCGGAGCGGGCCGCCATGCCCTGGGCATCGAGGTCAGCGCGACGCACCACCGTGCGGTTGCGGCAGGCACCGTGACAGGTACCTGCACCGCGATCCATCTGGGACGGACGCTGACCACGCATGAGATCGTGATGACCGACGAAAAGGGCCTGCGCCTGTCCACGGCCCGCATCACCAACATGCTGCGGGACAACTCGCCGGCCGAGGCCGAGGCCTAGGCGCGCTGCGCGGACGTCAGCGGACCGCTTCAGCGGAGTTGACGTTGTAACGCAGCTCGACGATCCCGCGCCCCAGGGTGCGGGACGCCGTCAACTCCAGCGGCGGCGTCGGGCCTTCCAGCGGCAGCAGCCGCTTGCCGTCACCCAGCACTACCGGGATGACCGAAAGGATGATTTCGTCGAGGCTGCCGGCGGCTGAGAACTGCGCTGCCAGGTTTCCGCCGCCCACCACCCACACGTTCTTCGTGCCGGCGTCGGCCATAAAGTCCGGGATGAATTCCTGCACCGGACCGCGGACGAACGTCACGTCCGAACCGGGCGGGGCAGCGTGCTCGTGGTGGGTGAAGATGTAGCAGGGCGTGGTGGGATACGGCCAGTTGCCGGGCTCGTGGTCCATCAGCCAGGCGAACGTTTCGCCGCCCATCACAATGCAGCCCACGCCCTCCATAAAGGACTCGTAGCTTTCCTTGCCACCCTCGAAACCGTCAAACTCAAACAACCAGGCGAGGTCGTCTTTGGCGGTGGCGATGAAGCCGTCGAGGGAGGCTGCGACAAAATACTGGAACCTGGGCATGGACCCAGCGTAGCCAGCGGCGGCTACGCGGAGAAGTACGGAATAATCAGGTAGAGCCCGAAGAGGACCGCCAGCCCGCAGAGGCCAAAGCAGACATAGGCGAGCGAACGCTTCAACCTGGGCGATGCCTGCTGGGCGTCGCCGGCAATGGCCGTAAGCCGCACGCCAAGCGAGTACAGGCCCACCACAGTCACGGCAGCGACGAGCGTGGCGCCTCCCACGGTCAGTAGTTCCAACCATTTCATCGCTGGGTATCCTTCGTGTTGCTGGCCCCGGTTGCTGCGTCTGCTGAGGCGTCTGCCGCGGCCTTCGCCCTGGCGCGGGCCCGGGCGAGGGCTTTCTTCTTGGCGAAGCGGACGGCCTGCCCGGCTTCCTCGACCTCCACAGCGTTGTGGTGGCCCACTGTGGCCTTGCGTGAGTAGGAGAACATCAACATCACTGCGGCAGTGCCCGCGACGGCGGCAATCACCACGCCCGCTACGCCCGTCTTCACCAGCAGCGCCGTCAGGGCCCCGACAATGCCGGCCGCAGGCAGGGTGAACAGCCAGCCCAAAGCGATTTTGCCCACCATGTTCCAGCGCACGGTGGTGCCCCTGCGGCCCATGCCGGAGCCGATCACAGAGCCTGAGGCGACCTGCGTGGTGGAGAGCGCAAAGCCCAGGTGGGAGGACGCCAGGATCGCCGCCGCCGTGCTGGTCTCGGCAGCGAAGCCCTGTGCCGGCTTGACCTCTGTCAGGCCGGATCCCATGGTCCGGATGATGCGCCAGCCGCCTGAATAGGTGCCGAGGGCGATAGCCAGGGCACAGGCGGCGATGACCCAGAGTTGCGGGCCGGAGCCCGGGGCCTGCGTGCCGGCAGAGATCAGCACCAGGGTGATGATGCCCATGGTCTTCTGGGCGTCATTGGTGCCGTGGGCCAGCGCCACCAGGCTGGAGGTGAACACCTGGCCGGTGCGGAAACCGCCGCGCTTCTGGGTGAGCTTGCTGCCCGTCTCGGGGTCGTGGCGGGCGGTCAATCCATAAGCGAGCCTGGTGCAGAGATAGGCCACGATCCCGGCAATGAGGGGGGCGAAGATGGCTGGCAGGATGACCTTTTGAAGCAGGGTCTCCAGATTCACGGAGCTGAAGCCGATCCCGGCGATGGCTGCGCCGATCAGTCCGCCGAACAGGGCATGGGAGGAGCTCGACGGCAGGCCCTTCAGCCACGTGATCATGTTCCACAGAATGGCACCCATCAGGCCGGCGAAAATGATCTCGGGAGTGATCAGGACGCCGTCGGAACCTTCCCGGATAATGCCGCCGGAGACGGTCTTGGCCACTTCCGTTGAAAGGAAGGCACCCACCAGGTTCAGGATTGCAGCGAGCGTCACCGCCGTCTTTGGCTTGATAGCACCAGTGGCGATGGGCGTGGCCATCGCGTTGGCAGTGTCATGAAAGCCGTTTGTGAAGTCGAAAAAGAGTGCCAGTGCGATGACCAGCACCACCATAAAGGTGATATCCACCTGTTGCCCAATCTGCAGAGTCGACGTTCAGCAGTTCCGTTGCCCCCACCTGCCCTGCACAGCATAATTCACGTGAAGTTCACGTGAAATGACCTGCGGCGTTAACAGAACCGGCTTGAAACCCTATCGATCGTACGCGCCTCCCGGATGAGGTCAAAACAGCGGCCCGGTGACAAAGGCCGTGACGGCAGCCAGCTCGGCAGGCGAGATTCCCCGGCGCGGATCGGGCGAGAGAACGAGGATCCGCGCGCCCAGAATTTCGGCCCACGCCTGGGCCTCCTGTTCGTACCGGAGCTGGTCGTCAATCCACACGATCCCGGCCGGGGTGGTAGTGGCCACGTCCTCCTGCAGGGCGGCAAGCTTCCACCAGCTCTCACCTGCACCTGCACCTGCACCGGCGGCCGTCAGCCAGGGCCACCGGCCGCCCGCAAAGCCGATGGCGGGGCAGAGGTATTGGGGAGCCATGTCCTCCCAGCTGGTCAGCCACACGCAGCGCAGGCCGGGCAGCCGGGCCAGCCCGTTCAGCCCGTCCACCAACTCCCCCGCGTAGGCCACTTCGAGCATGCCGGCGTTCGCGAGGCTCCAGTCGGAACCCCACGGCGTCCGGCCGGTCGCCCCGAAGGGGCACACCACGCCGTCGACATCCAAGTAAAGGTTGACGTTCCGCAAACGGGTTCTCCGTCAGGCCCGCAGACCCGGCTCGGCACTTAAATGAAGAAGGGGCTGCACGCATCAATGGTCGCATTGCGTGCAGCCCCTTCTCAAGGACTCGTGGCCGTCAGGCCGAACCCGCTAGACCCGGCGACCCAGTTCTCGATCGGGTCGCGGTCGTACATGGGCCAGCGGATGCCCGTGGCCAGGTTCTTCAACGCCTACTGAACGGCGGGGAACCAGTCCTTGCAGGCTGCTTCGAGCTCGTCGACGCCGCCGTACTGCTGTTCGCCGTGTTCGAAAGAGGCGGACTTGAAGACGGCCACGGTGTTGAGCAGCTCGCCTTTGCGCAGCGGGTACTGCACGAGGTGGCAGTCCGGTCCGAGCCAGATGATGACGTCTTCGAGGTCGGCCTTGGGGGTGTCTTCGGTGATCGGGACCGTGCCGCGGTAGGCGACGTTGGCCGAGGGAACCGGCTCATCGCTGGCCACGAGCGGACGCAGCGTGGACTTGAGTCCGTCAGCGCCGATGATGACATCAGCCTCGTAGTCCACGCCGGCGGCGGTGTGCGCCATGCCGCGCCCCGGTAAGGGGAACCTAGGAGGCAGGCGCCGCACCGTTGACGTTGACCAGCCAGGCGGTTCCGAACCGGTCCGTGCACATCCCGAAAATGTCTCCCCACGGTGCCGGTTCCAGCGGGACGGTCACAGTGCCGCCGTCGCCGGACAGCTTGTCCCAGTAACCGCGCAGTTCAGATTCGTCGTCGCCGCTGAGCGAGATCGAGATGGAACTTCCGGACGGGACTTCCATCCCATTGGGCGTGTCCGCCCCCATCAGGGCCAGGCCGTTGGCGTTGGTCAGCATGCCGTGCATGATCTTGTCTGCTTCGGCAGGATCTTCGCTGGCGTGGAACTCACCGAAGGTGCTGAGAGCCAGTTCCCCGCCGAAGACGGAGAGGTAGAACGTCAAGGCCTCCCGGGCGTTGTCCCGGAAGCCGAGATACGGGTTGAGGGTCGTAGGCATGGCGGGTTCTCCTTGAAGACTGAACGAAAGGGTCTTGGAACAGTCACTATCCTGCCGCAATTCCAGCCCGCTTCATAGGGTGTCCGGCGGCCGCACGGACAATAGCAGGCGGCGCCACGAACGGTCCTGGGTGAGGTGCCATGCCTGGCGCGGACCGTCCCACTCGCGGCCCGCATCTGCGAGCCACAATGTGCTGCCGGGGTCCCAGCCGGCAACGACTGTTGCCGTGTCGGGATCAACTCCGAGTGCGCGGCCAGCCGCGCTGAGGTAGCAGCGGACCGTCAGGTGTGCCGCATCCCAGCGGTCCGCAACGCGTTCCCAACCAGGGATCACCCAGCGTCCGTGCCGGCCGGTGGCGCGGAACCAGTCGTGCCGCCGGGATGCCGTGACCTCCAGCGGAAATTCCCGGCACAGGGATGTCCAGTCCTCCGGTGCCCGCACCTCCTGATCGCGTTCGTGCCGCGTCCACTGGGCAAGCGTGGCGTACCGGTGATGCACTAACCGGTGCCGGGCCGTAGGCTCGGGAGCATGGCCAGATACTTTGATGTTCATCCCCACGATCCCCAGCCCCGTGCCATAGCGCAAGCCGTCCGCATGGTGCTCGACGGCGGCCTGATCGCCTACCCCACGGACTCCTGCTACGCGCTGGGCGCGCAGATGGGCAACAAGGACGCGCTGGACCGGATCCGCACTATCCGCAAACTCAATGACAAGCACCATTTCACCCTGGTCTGCAAGGACTTCGCCCAGCTGGGCCAGTTCGTGAACATCGGCAACGACGTCTTCCGCAGCATCAAGGCCGTCACGCCCGGGAGTTATACCTTCATCCTGCCGGCCACCAAGGAAGTACCCCGCAGGCTGCTGCACCCTAAGAAGAAGACTGTCGGCGTCCGGATCCCGGACAACCGGGTGGTGCAGGCGCTGCTGGCCGAGCTCGGCGAACCAATACTGTCCAGCACCCTGCTGCTCCCTGACGAAGAGGATCCGCTGACCCAGGGATGGGAGATCAAAGAGCGGCTGGACCACGAAGTGGATGCCGTAATCGATGCGGGCGACTGCGGGTCCGAGCCCACCACGGTGGTGGACTTCTCCAGCGGCGTGGCTGAGGTGGTCCGGCGTGGCACCGGAGACCCGTCGCGCTTCGAGTAACCGGGCCTAGTCCTGCTTGCGGGCCCGGCTGGGCTGAACGCGGGGCGGTTCGCCCGGCATCTTCGGGTAGTCCGGCGGGAAGGGCAGCTCACCGAGTCCGGACGTAGTGTCGCGGTCCCACCAGCCCAGCAGTTTATCGATGGTGCCGGGGTTTGCGTTCATGCCTGCCCAGGGATCGCCCACCGTTTTCAGCCGGTCCGGGACGGTCAGGATGGTGAAGTCTTTCGGGCTGACGCTTTCCAGCTCCTCCCAGGTGATGGGGCAGGAGACGGGCGCGTGCGGAAGGGCGCGGGGACTGTACGCGCCGGCGATGGTCCGGTCGCGGTTGGCCTGGTTGAAGTCCAGGAACACCTTCGCGCCGCGTTCCTCTTTCCACCAGGCCGTGGTGACCTTGTCCGGCATGCGCCGTTCCATCTCGCGCGCCGCAGCGATCACCGCATGCCGCACATCCAGGAACTCATGGGTCGGCTTGATCGGTGCGTACACGTGAAGGCCGCGGTTCCCCGAGGTCTTGATGAAGCATTCCAGGCCTGCCTCCGCCAGCACTTCCTTCAGCGCCAGCGCGGCCGGAACGGCGTCGTCGAAGTCCGTCCCCGGCTGCGGGTCCAGGTCGATGCGGAGCTGGTCCGGGTTATCCGTGTTCTCCGCGCGCGAGGGCCAAGGGTGGAACACCACGGTGTTCATCTGCACGGCCCAGACCGCGGCGGCCGGCTCGTCCAAGACCAGCATGGGATGTGAGCGTGCGCTCGGAAACACCACCTTCACCGTCCGGATGAACTCCGGGGTTCCCTTGGGCGGGTTCTTGGAGAAGAACTGCTCACCGTCGACGTTGTCTGAGTACCGCTGCAGGGCCACAGGCCGGTCGCCGTTGGCTGCAAGGAATGCCTCCCCCACGTCAACCGTGTAGCGCGCCAGATCCAGCTTGGTCAGTCCCAATTCCGGCCACAGGATCCTGCTGGGACTGGAAATACGCATCTCCCGATCGCCCTTGGGTCCCCGGACGGTGATGGTGGTCTGTTCGCTCGCCATGGGGACAACCTACCCTGCACCGTCAGCCGCGTCAGCACCCGGCGCGCACGGCGCCTGTGATCCGGCATCATGGATCTATGCCCGCAGCTGAATCCCCTGTCATCATCCCGGTCGGCGACCTTGAGGTCTCCGGCGTTTATGCCCGCCCGGACCACCCCTTCGCGACGCTGGTGCTGGCGCACGGGGCAGGCGCAGGCATGGAGCACCCGTTCATGAGCGGTTTCACCCGCGGACTGAACGACGACGGCGTTGCCACCTTGCGCTTCAACTTCCCCTACCGTGAGGCGGGTCGGAAGTTCCCGGACCGGCCACCGGCGGCCATCGCCACCTGGCGTGCGGCCATGGACGAAGCCGCACGCCAGAGACTGGCACACGGAGGCAGCGGGCCGGTCTGGGCAGCCGGCAAATCGTTTGGTGGCCGGATGGCGTCCATGGCCGTTGCGGAGGGAATGGAGGCCGCCGGACTCGTCTACCTCGGGTATCCGCTCCACCCACCGGGCAAACCTGAAAAGCTTCGGGACGGGCACCTCTACGGCCTCACGCTGCCCATGCTGTTCTTGCAGGGGTCCCGCGACACCTTCGCCACGCCGGAGTTGCTGGAAGGTGTGGTGTCCCGGATCGGCCCGTCAGCGGTGCTGGAGTGGATCCAGGGCGGGGACCATTCCTTTGCTGTGGCCGGGACCAAGAGGGACGCCGCGGAGATCGGCGCGTCGCTTGCCCCCGCCGTGGCGGAGTTCATGCGGACCCGCCTCTGAAGCCGGACACCAGGCACCTCCGGGTACCCCGGACCCGGCCGCTAGGATGCGTCTTCGTGCCACCAGCCTTCCCAAGCGGTGGCGCTCAATTGGCTGGCGGGGAAATCGGTCATCCCGTTCCCGCCATGATGGGGGCGGCTATCCTCGCCCCGGCCGGAGTCAAGCAGGAGGTTCAGGCTACTCAAAAGCAACATTCGTACGTCCCTTCATGTTGTGTCTGGACCACGTTGTCCAAGTAGGAACGAGCCTAACGGCGTGGTGTTTCAGGGGGTCGACGCAACGTTTCGGCTGCGTATCGGACATCTCACCCCGGGCAACGGGGGAACGTCAGCCACCAACATCACATCCTGGCTTTGGTCCGCGCGGTCGCCTTGGCAGTCCAGGGGTCCTCGGGCCACGGGTGCCTGGGATAGCGGCCCCGCATCTCGGCCCGCACCTGCGCATACGGACCGGACCAGAACGAGGCCAGGTCATCGGTCACAGCCAGCGGCCGCCTCGCCGGCGACAGCAGATGAAACAGGACCGGCACCCTGCCGTCCACCAGCCGCGGGGTCTCGGCCCAGCCGAAGCACTCCTGCAGCTTGACCGCCACAACCGGCCGCCCGCCGTCGTCCGCGCGTGCCCCTGCACTTTCCGGCACGGCGTCCGCCGGCACCGCGTTCTCCGGCTCTGCATACTCCAACACGTCGGGGTAGTCGATCCGCACCATTGACCCGCTCGGTACCTTCAGCGTTTCCGGTGCCAGTTCGGCCAGTCGGACCGCCGCCGGCCAGGGCAGCAACCTCCGCAAGGGATCGGTGAGGTCAATAGTGCTGGTGGCCGCCCCGCCGGACAGCTTCTCGAGCTCCGGACCCAACCACGCGTCCAGGTCCGCGAGGAGCGCCCGATCCGAAACGTCCGGCCAGGGCGCGCCCAGCTCTCGGTGCAGCAGGGCGAGCCGGCGGCGCAGCGCGTCTGCCGCCGTCGACCATCCGATGGTTCCAAGCCCCTCCGCCGACAGTGCGCGGGCGACGGCGGCGCGTCCGTCGGCGGGAGAGGGCCGGACGGGGGTGGAGGACAGGCTGATGGCGCCCAGCCGCCGTTCCCGGCGGGCCATGACCCGGCCGCGGCTGAACCCTGCTTGAACGGTATCGGTCAGCAACTGCGCGGCGGCTACCTGCGCGAGATCCGCCGTCAGCGGAGCGGCGGAGCGGATCACGGCGCCCGTTCCGGCCGCATCCATGCCGGCCGCGCGCGACACCTCCGCGACGGCCAGCCATTCGTACCCGGAGAGTGGGCTGCCCGCCGGCAGTCCCGCACGCGTTCCGGAGGACAGCAGATAGCGCGACTGACCTTCCCCCGGCACACGCCGCGCCACCCGGTCCGGGAACGCCAGCGCGACGACGACGCCCAGCGCCTCAGCGGCGGTCACGGGAGCAGTGATAACAGAAGGCCCGACGGCAGCGCCTTCCTTCCGCGCGATCGTTTCCAGCCGACGGACGTCCTCCGCCCAGCGCCGGGAAGCGGGCTCCTTACCGGCGCGCAGGGTGGCAAGAAGGACTGTGAGGTCGGCACCCGGGGCACGCTGGTCCCCCGCCACCAGGGCAACTGCTTCAGCGGCCCTGTGATGTCCCACGGCCGCGGCACCGTCCAGGAGCGCGCGGGCAAGCCGCGGATCAGCAGGGACCCTCGCCAGGGTCCTGCCCAGACTGGTGGCGTGCCCGTCACCCCCGACGGCGCCAAGCTCCTTCAGCACCTCGACGGCCTCAGCCATGGCCGCCACCGGTGGTGCATCCGGAAGCGCCAGCCCCTGGCCGCCGGGCGATCCCCAGCAGGCCAGGGTTAACGCCGCGCCGGTCAGATCCGCGACAGCGATCTCCGGGGTCACATGCGCCGGAGCGGCACCGAAGCTTCTTTGGTCGTAGCAGCGCACCACCTGTCCGGGCCCCTGCCGCGCGGCCCGGCCGGCACGCTGTTCCGCCGAGGCCCGCGAGCAGGACACTGTCACCAGCCCGGACATGCCGCGGTTGGCGTCCCGGCGCGGTTCACGGGTCAGTCCGGAATCGATAACCAGCCGCACGCCCGGCACTGTCAGGGAGGATTCCGCCAGATCCGTGGTCACGATAATCCGCGCCGGACTGCCGGGCCGGCGACCGGAAACGGTACGGTCCTGTTCGGCCGGGCTGACCTGCCCGTGAAGCTCCAGGACCTCTGTTCCGGAGACGGCCCGGCCGCGAAGCCGGGCTGCCACGTACCCCACTTCCCAGGCGCCAGGCACAAACACCAAGGCATCGGTGCCGCCATCCCGCGACAACGCACCAGAGTGGGACTCCGCTGCTGTATCTGCCACGTGGTCCAGGAACCCTCGCGCCACTCCACGGCCGTCGAGCCGGGCCGTGGCCGCTGGAACCCATTGAACCTCCAGGGGGTAGAGCGCTGACGGGCAGTCGACGACGGGAGCCGGGCCGCCGCCGTCGTCCCCTGTTCCTCCGATCAGGGCGGCGAAACGGGGTGCGTCCAGCGTGGCGGACATCGCCACGAGGGTGAAGTCTCCGCGGAGCTGGCGGACTTCGCTGAGCATGCCCAGCAGCAGATCGGTTTCGAGGCCGCGTTCGTGGACCTCGTCCACGATGACCGCACCGATGGTCTCCAGGCCCGGGTCAGCAAGGAGCCGGCGCAGCAGAATGCCGGGAGTGACGAACTCCACCAGCGTATCCGGGCCGGCCTGCCGCTCGCCGCGGACCGTGTACCCCACGCGGTTCCCTACCTGGCTGCCATCGAGGGCAGCCAGACGCCGGGCGGCTGCACGCGCGGCGACGCGCCGGGGCTGGGTGACCACCACGCGCGGTCCCCCCTGAACCGACGCGAGGTTGGCGAGCAGCGGCGGGACCAGTGTTGTTTTGCCGGTTCCGGGGGGCGCCTGCACTACGGCTGTCCCTGCTGTACCGCCCGCGCGCAGCACCGTGGCCAGTTCCGCGAGCGACGCCGCGAACGCCAGGCCGGTACTGATGGCCCCGAGGTCAAAGGCACCCGATACAAGCCGGACAGCAGGGGCGGCGTCGGGGCTGTTCGATGAAGTCACCCGTCCATTGTCGCCGCAATCCGGTGGGCTCCGTCAGGGCGCGTCCCGCCTGATAGGTCAGACTGGTAGTCAACCTTCACGAAAGCAGGACCCCTTGATACACCTCCAGCAGGATTCCGAAGGCTTCATCCGCATGAAGAAGCACTTTCCGGCCAGCACTCCCGTGACCATCATCTTCAGCGACGGCTCCAACGAGGAGTTCTCCGGCGGCAGGCTCAACGATATCTACGACGACGCACTCGCGGAGTACCGGGCGCAGAACCATCTCGATGCCAAAGGATTCTCGCGGGGCCCGGCGAAAAAAGTGCAGACTGGAATCGAGTTCGTTGCTGTTCGCCCGGGGATGGGGCAGTAACTTAAATTACCGCGACGGGGTGACCACCATCGCCGAGCCTCCGCCGCGCCGCACGGGTTCGGCTGCGGCGACCATGCGTCCGTTACGGTCGAACTCGATGGCCGTCGCGGCCCCTATCTCGGCCGCTGAGGTAAACGCGTCGCCGGCCTTCACCAGTTTATGGCCGTAGGGTGCCAGCGAGGCTCCGTAGGCCGTGATGAACTCCGGCTCGGCTGTGACAGTAGCGGTATTCCGCTGCGCGGCACGCGGAGCGGCGATCGCGTCACTGACGCTCATGCCGAGGTCCACCCGGTTGAGGATCGTCTGCAGGACGGTGGTGATGATGGTCGATCCGCCGGGTGACCCGAGGGCCAGGAACGGCTTTTCGTCCTCAAGGATGATGGTGGGCGACATCGACGAACGCGGGCGCTTGCCTGGTTCGACCCGGTTCGGGTCCTCCGGGTTCGTCGAATCGTAGGAGAAGTCTGTCAGCTCGTTGTTGAGGAGGAAGCCGCGGCCGGGTACCACCATGCCCGAACCGCCGGTCTGCTCGATGGTGAGCGTGTACTCCACCACGTTGCCCCACTTGTCTGCGACCGTCAGGTTCGTCGTCGAAATGTTTTCGGTGTCCGCTTCGTCGGCGGCCGCTGCAGGTGCAACCGGACACACGCCGTCGTACGACTCCACGTTCCCCGCAGCAACCGGCTTCCCAGCCGCCCGAGTCGGATTGATCGCGCAGGACCGTTCCTTGCCGAACAGTGGGTCGGTGAGCGCATCAGTGGGAACGTCAACAAATGCCGGGTCACCCAGATACTTGGCGCGGTCCGCAAAGGCGAGGGCGCTCGCTTCGAGGTAGTGGTGCAGCGCGGCCGGAGTCGAGACCTCAGACAGGTTGAACGGTTCCAGGATGTTCAGCGCCTCACCCACTGTGGTGCCGCCGCTGCTGGACGGTGCCATGCCGTAGACGTCGTAGCCCCGGTACTCAACATGTGTGGGGTCCTGGTCCAGTGTCCTGTAGGCGGCGAGATCCTCCGTGGTCAGGTAGCCGGGGAAGGCCGGGATGCTGGTATTGGGAGCGGTGGCCGGCGGCACCCAGGTGGGATCCCTCGGCGGAGCCTGCACGGTGGCCGCCATCTCCTCGGCCAGTTGGCCACCGTAGAAAGCGTCAATGCCCTTCTTCGCGATGAGTCGGTACGTGTCCGCGAGGTCGGGGTTGCGGAAGATGCTTCCGACGGCGGGCGCATCGCCACCGGGCAGGAAGAGTCTGCTTGTGGGGGTGAAGGCGGAGAACCGGACCTTGTTGTCGAGGGTCTGCTGGCGGAACGTATCATCCACAACAAAGCCGTCCTGGGCCACGTGGATGGCCGGATCGAGGACGGCATCGAGGTCCCGGGTACCCCACCGCTTCAGGGCCCGTTCCCACGTGGCGAGCGAGCCGGGGACTCCCACGGAGACACCGCTGGAGACGAGCTGCGCGAAGGGGTATGCCTTTTTGGTCGCCGGGTTGATGAACGCGTCGGTGGGCATCTTCGCCGGGGCCGTTTCACGGCCGTCGATGGTCTCCACCTCACCGGTCTTCGCATCGTAGAACACGAAGTAGCCGCCGCCGCCGATCCCGGCGCTGTAAGGCTCCGTCACGCCCAGGGTCGCGGCCGCGGCGACGGCGGCATCCGCTGCGTTGCCGCCGTCGCGCAGGACCTGGATGGCTGCTGCCGAAGCGTCCAGGTCAACGGTACTCACAGCTCCGCCGTAACCGGTGGCCACGGCGCTCTTGTGATCATGCCTCGGGTCCGCCAAAGCGGGAGTGGTCACGGCGCCTGCCGTCACGCTTAGTGCCAACACTGCCGTGACGGCAGCCACTTGACGTCGCAAAGTAGGCATGATGCTCCCTCGTCAGAGTCTTGCGAAGTGTGGTTTTCGCCACCATACTCCGGAGGTTTGCGACTCTCAAGGACTGAATGCGGCCGAACAAAGCAATTGCTGGAGCAGCAGGCGGAACTGGGGCCGCCGCGGTACCGGAAATGGAGCCCCGGTTCGGCGGCCACCAGTGCGCTGGGCGGCCTGGCTTGCCTCGGGTACTACGCCGGCGGCTGGACGCCGGCGGGCGCGACCACGACGGCTGGCGAGCCCTGGTTGAGCGGGTCGGCCGTGGCGGAGGGTGCGACCACTCCGAACTCGTAGCCTTCGGCCCGCAGTGCGTCGATGGTGGCGGCCAAGTAGGTCCACTGCGACGAGGAGCAGGACAAGACGTCCTCAGCGTCGTGGAGCAGGATGATCGCGCCGGGCGCCGCCTCCGCCATCACATACTTCTGGACCCCGTCCGCACCGGGGCACTCAAAGTCGCCGGGATTGCCGACGTCCCAGCGCCAGAGAACTCCGCCGCTCATACCGATGGTCCTGAGGTAGCCCGCCGCGTAAGTGGTGCTGTTGCCGAACGGGAAGCGCATGAGCTCGGGCACCTCACCGGTGATGGCCTTGATGGCGTCGTTGGTGCGGTCGATCTGCTGCTTCTGCTCCGCCTGGCTGGTGTCGGGGAAATTGGCATGGTCCCACGAATGGTTGCCGATCACGTGCCCCTCAGCGCGGATCCGGCGGACGAGGTCGGGGTACTGCTCCGCGTGGGAGCCCTCCAGGAAGAACGTCGCCTTCACGCCCTTCTCCTTGAGGACGTCAAGGACGAACGCGGTGCGCTCGGGCGAGGGCCCGTCGTCGAAGGTCAGGCCGATCAGCGGCTCGTCGGCGGCCTGGGCCGTCGCGGTG
This sequence comes from Arthrobacter sp. UYEF21, assembly GCF_040546085.1. NCBI lineage: Bacteria > Bacillati > Actinomycetota > Actinomycetes > Micrococcales > Micrococcaceae > Arthrobacter > Arthrobacter sp. UYEF21. The sequence continues at coordinate 25,648 of NZ_JBEPNF010000018.1, read as the reverse complement.
GGGCCGCCAGCCAGCAGGGCCACGACCAAGCTCGCGGCGGCCAGAGCAACGACAGAAAACTTGCTCTTTTTCATGATGCTCATCTTCCGTTCTCAAGGTCGTCTTCGACCTTGCTAGATGAGCACCATACGGCCGCCGCTGAGGCGCTGTAAACAGCTCGCACAAACTCAGGGGAGACCCCCGAGTGGCCGGCTACGTTGCCTCACCTGAGAACCTACGAAAGGAAGCCCCTCCCTCCCTGACTGCCGGGAGGTGCTGTGGGCTTCGAAGATTTCTGCTCACGCTCACCGTGCCGGAAATAGCCTCAGGTCAAAGGGATGTGTCGGTCGGAACTGAGGCGGTGTCTGCCGGCGAGCGCCGGCGGCGGCTTGCCAGCAGGAAAGGTACCGCGAAGAGCTCGATTACCCCGCTTAGGGCCAGCGAAAGAGGGTAGCCGTAGATGTCCGCTGCCCGCCCCATGAGGGGCTGCACCACGATGCCGCCGCTCGATCCCATCAGTGAATCGAAACTCAGCACAGTTGCCCGCTGCCTGGACGCGATCATGTCGTTGAGATAGGCCTGCCGGACCGGGGTGGCGGCGGCGGAGACCAAGGCCCAGAGCACCAGCAGCAGCAACGCTACCCAAAATACGCCGGTAAAGCCCAGCGCCACCAGAATCAGTGCGCCCAGGCCGCTGGCAACGATCAGCACTGTGGTGCGTTTTCTGACCAGGCGCCGGACGGTCGGCGCCAGCCAGCCGCCCACCACCTGGGCGCCGGCCACTATACCTGCCGCGAGTCCTGCGACTGAGTAAGCGTGCGGGTCACCGAAGAGTTCCAGCAGGTACGGTTGCAGCGCGTAGAACACGTAGATTCCGACGCCGGCACTGAAGGGCGCGGCAAGCATGATGTACCGCACGGGCGGGTTCTTGAGACCCCCTTCAATGGACGCAGTCAGGACGGCCCGGGTTGCCTTGAGCGGATGCTGTGAGCGCTCCGGTGTGAACCCCACATCCCGCATCAGCAAAAAGGCCACACCGAACATTGCCAGCAGTACTCCCACCCGCAACAGGAACGGCACGCCCAGGTCAGTGACCTGCGCGATCACACCGCCAGCGGTCGAGCCAACGAGCATGGCGATGCCGGCGACCATCTGCGCCCGTCCGAAGACTGTCTCAAGCTCACCATCAAAACCGGCGAAATGCAGCGCGTCCACAAGCCACGCCTCGACGGCCCCGGAGAAGAACGTGAAACCCAGGCCCAGCAGGACGGACACCACCGCCCAGCCCCAGAAGGGTGCGGACAGCTGCCACAGAAGATAGTAGAGGTAGGTGGAGCCGGCCAGGGTCACCGTTCCGAGGAGAAACGACGTCCGGCGGCCCCACCCGTCGGCGATGACCCCGGTGGGTACCTCGAACAGGACCATGCCCGCGGTGAAAAACGCGTTGGCCGCGAAGGCTTCCAGGTTGCTGAGCCCGGCGTCGAGCAGGAAAAGCGTATTGATTCCCCAGATGAACGAGGCCGCCAGCGTGTTGCCCAGCGTCAGGGTGAGGTAGATGCGTTGGATCTTGCGGGCGAGGGCATTCATGGGGTGGCACCCGTCAACTGCTGGGCACCGGCTCGTGCCGCAGGTAGCGGCGGCTGAACCGCCCGGTACCGGCAGTCAGAGCCCGCAACTCGACGGCGTAGCGCAGGAGTTCCTGGTCCGGAACATCAGCATTGATTTCCGTCACCTCCCCCTCGGCGGAGGCTGTACCGGTGAGGCGGCCCCGGCGCCCGGACAAATCGCTCATCACGGCCCCCACGTGCTCGTCCGACACGGTGATGCTGACCGAGGACACGGGCTCGAGCAACTGGATGCGCCCCGCCGCTGCAGCCTCCCGGAGGGCCAGGGCGCCGGCTGCCTGGAAGGCGGCGTCGGACGAGTCAACGCTGTGGGCCTTTCCACCCACCAGCGTCACGCGCAGGTCCACCACCGGGAACCCTGCGGCCAGACCCTTCTGCATCTGGGTCCGGACCCCTTTCTCCACCGAGGAGATGAACGTCCCGGGGATCACCCCACCCACCGTCTTGTCCACAAACTCGAAACCACCGCCCCGCGACAGCGGTTCAACGTTGATGTCGCAGACCGCGTATTGCCCGTGGCCCCCGGACTGCTTAACGTGCCGGCCATGGCCCGCGGCCGGGCCGGCAAAGGTTTCCCGCAGGGGCGTCACTACGTCCTGGGTGTGCAGTTTCACGCCTTGGTCGCGCAGCCTGTCCAGCACGACGTCGGCGTGGGCCTCGCCCATGCACCACAGGATCAACTGGTGCGTTTCGGCGTTCCGTTCCACCCGGAGTGTGGGATCCCCTGCGGCCACCTTGGCCAGGCTCCGGGACAGGGCATCTTCGTCGCTGCGCGAGTCCGCCTCGACGGCTACCGGCATCAGCGGTTCGGGCATCTCCCAGGTGGACAGCAGCACCGGCTGGTCCCTGGCAGAGATGGTGTCACCGGTCTCGGCGCTTCCCAGTTTGGCCAGGGCGCAGATATCGCCGGCAACGCATTGCGCCACCAGCCGGAGGTTTGCGCCCAGCGGGGAATACAGATGGGTGACGCGCTCGTCGGCGTCATGGTCCTGGTGGCCGCGGTCCGCCAGTCCGTGGCCGGCGACATGAACGGGCGTGTCCTCCCGCAGCGTGCCTGAAAACACCCGGACCAGGCAGACGCGGCCCAGGAAAGGATCCACCGTGGTGCGGACCACCTCCGCAGCCAGCGGCCCGTCGGGGTCAGAGGAAAAGCCTCGCACCGGAATGCCGGAAAGGTCGGTCACCGCCGGAAGTCCGCGCTCCAGAGGAGACGGGAAAGCCCGGGTCAGGACTTCCATCAGTTCGGCAGCGCCGAGCCCGGTGACCGCGGAAGTAGGCAGGACCGGGAAAAACGAACCGCGTGCGACGGCGGTTTCCAGGTCCGTGACCAAAACATCAGTATCGATGTCCTCACCTTCCACGTAGCGGTCCATCAGGGTCTCGTCCTCGCTTTCGGCGATGATCCCTTCGATGAGCCGGCCACGTGCCGCCTCGAATCCTGCAAGCTCTTCGGGGCCCGCGGCCCGGGGCGGTCTGGACGAGTCCGTTTCGGAATAGTCAGAGACCGTCCCCTGCAGCAATCCGAGCAGGCCGGTGATCCCGCCGTCGGCCCGCAGAGGGACATAGAGCGGCACCACGGCGTCACCGAAAGCCTGCCGGCAGGAGGCAAGGACGCCGTCGTAATCCGCCCTGGGGTGGTCAACACGGGTGATGACCACGGCACGCGGCATCGCCACGTGTTCGCATTCACCCCACAGTGCGGTGGTGGTGGCATCGATGCCGTCCACGGCCGAGACAACAAACAGGGCCGCGTCCGCCGCCCGCAGTCCTGCCCGCAATTCGCCAATGAAGTCCGGATAGCCCGGCGTGTCCAGCAGGTTCACTTTGATGTTGTTGATGAGCAGCGGAACCACGGCCAATCCCACCGAGCGCTGCTGCCGGACGGCAGCGGCGTCCGAGTCGCTGACAGTGGTTCCTTCGGCGATGGAACCCTTGCGGGAAACCATGCCTTGCGCGGCGAGCAACGCCTCGATCAACAAGGTTTTCCCCGCCCCCGAATGCCCGATGAGCGCCACATTCCGCACTTGGGCCGGACCGTCTGCAGCAATGCCGGCAGCGGCGTCTCCCCGCCGCGCCTCCGGCCCGCCCCGTCCCGGTATCCGTGCTGCGTCCTTTGCGCCTTTCACTGACATGGGAACCTCCTGGCGTCGTGCCGTGTGCACCGGGCCGAATCGTGTCCTTTGATTCGACACCCTGACGGTCTGAACGGCAAGGGTGCCACCTGCGGCGGTGGTTCGTACCGGAGGATAATGGCAGCGAAACACCGGTCTGAGGAGGTCCGCATGCAAGCGCCACCGCGCATCACCGTGGAGGTTCCCGTCATCACGGTGGGGTCCGGCTTGGCTGACTACCAGGCGCTGGGCAGCCTCGTGCAGTCGTTGCGCCGGCCGCAGGGTCTCCATCTGACCCTGCTGCATGTGGGCATCCTGGCAGACTTCGCCCAGGATATTGCAGACTGGACCAAGGGCATCACGCCTCCCGGCAAGGCCGTCCGGGCGACAGTGCGCTGGCTCCAAACGCTGCCGGAAATGGAAGGCTTCGCCGGCACCTCGGAGCGCCTGATCGTGCTGGGCGGCGGCAGCACCGCCGGGCTCGAAGTGGTGGTGCCGCAGCACGTGCAGGACTACCAGGTTTCCTTGGTGGAGGGTTTGCGCGTCCTGCTGGACGGGCTGCTTGTGGACAACGTGGACGACTTCATCCTCAGCTCGGGGGCCCTCGGCTTCAGGTATCCCCATTGGGTTCCCCACGTAGCGGTTGGCCGGCCGCCGTCCCGCGAGCGCGGGCCGTGGGATATTTCCCCGCTGGCCGTTCAGTGCGGACCGTCACGGATCCGGAACGGCCGGTTCCTGCCTGCCGTCCCGTGACGGCCCCGGCAGTCCTGCCGGCAGAATTAGGTCACATGGTTGGGCCTTTTGATCCATCAGGGCGGCGTTAGCGTGGGCAGAGGGATCCGCCCGTCCGGGCAGCCTTAACACGGAGGACTCCCATGGCCACGCACGTCGCAGACTGCAGCGTTTCCAATTGTTCCTTTAACGACCACTCCAATTGCAATCCCGCCGCGATCACGGTGGGCGGCGCCCACGACCATTTGATGTGCAAAGCCCCGGAGGTCCATGTAGGCCCCGGCCGCGACAACGCGGACCGCCTCACGTACGCCCACACGTAAAGACCACCACGCAAGGCGAGAGGACGACGGCGGGACGTTCCCCGCCGTCGTCCTCTCGCGTTCTGGCCTGTTCTTGCCTGCTCTTGGCGGTCCCCGTCCGTTACTGACGAAGGTCGAGGGCGGCGAGAAGCCGGGTCACCGAGCCACCCAGGTTCCATTCGCCGGCGAGCCGCTTGAGCTCGGCCCGCGGCTCGCCCGCGACCGGGTGCAGCTGGGCGCCGGCTTCCTCGAGCGTCGGCAGCTTCAGGTCACGAACCACCCTCACCACCACGGGTGCAACCTTGAGGTAGTCGCCCGCCGCGGCGAGTTTGGACCGCACGGACGCAGACAACCCGCTTGCAGGATCCGATGCCGCCTCGAGCAGCGCGTCGAGGGTGCCGTATTCGCCAAGCAGCGCCGCCGCCGTTTTCTCGCCGATGCCTGCGACGCCGGGCAGCCCGTCCGAGGCGTCGCCGCGAAGGGTCGCATAGTCGGCGTACTGCTGAGGCAGCACCCTGTATTTCCCGACCACGACGGCGTCGGTCAGGACTTCGAGGTTCCGCATCCCGCGCGCCGTGTAGATCACCCGCGCCTGGCGGTCGTCGTTGACGAGCTGGAAGAGATCCCGGTCTCCGGTGACCACATCGACGGGGAGCTCCGCCTGGCTGGCGTAAGTGCCCACTACGTCGTCAGCCTCATGGTCAGCAGCCCCCACGACGGCGATCCCGGCGAGCCCCAGGACCCGTCGGATCATGGGAAGCTGCAATTCGAGCGCGTCCGGCACCACTTCCACGTCCGGGGCATTGGCCACCACCTCCCCCACCCGATGTGCCTTGTAGGTCGGAATGAGGTCCACGCGCCACTGCGGACGCCAGTCGTCGTCCCAGCACGCAACCAGATGCGTGGCCCCATAATCGGTGGTGAGCCGCGCGATCATGTCCAGAAGGCCACGGACCGCGTTCACCGGAGTACCGTCGGCGCGGCGGATGGTATCCGGCAGGCCGTAGAAGGCGCGGAAGTACAGGGAAGCGGTGTCGAGCAGCATCAGGCGTTGGGACATAACTGATCCTGACACGGATGCTGCTGACTGTGTGAGATCTTCGAGCCGGCTGCTAGCTGGTCCAGGCGGACGGTACTTGATCCGGTCGGCTGTCCGCATGCCGACGGATTCGATGTATTCCCTTCCTTCGGTCCTCCGGGTTGCTGATCAGCCTCGACCAGGTCTCCGGGGTGTAGCTGAACTTCGAGAGATACAGAGGCATGGCCGGATCCTTCCGTTGTTGCAAGAACTGCGGAGCCACCCAGAATGGCAGCCCCGTGACAGGTCAGCAACGGCTGCGGGGCGAGGGGGCTTGAGCTGCGCTCGCGGGCATGAGCGTCCCAGCCTTCGCCTGCATGCCCGATCTGTTCCCGGATCTGACGGCCGCCGAGATCGAACGCCGGGACGTCAGCGAATGGGCCGCCACGCACGACATCGCGCCGTCCCACACAACGTGATTTGTGGCCGGGTTGCGAACTGCGGATTTGCGGCGGCTACGCACAGCAACAGGCTCACGGGCAGCCGCGGCCCGGTCCCGGCCGGGGTAGAGGACGGAACTAGGCATCCCCCGTGGCTTCGAAGGTTTGAATGGTGCGGCGCTCCAACCGCGGGATGATCTGCGCAGCGCCGATGGTTTGAATATGGTCGTAGTCGCGGTGGGCCGCAAAGCCGGCGGCATCCGTGTACCGCTCCAAAATCACGATCTGGGCAGGGTCCTCCACGCTCTGGAAGAACTCGTAGGACAGATTCGCTTTCTCCGCGCGGGTGGCTGCGGCCATCTCGCCCAACAGCCGGAGAACGTTTTCCGTCTCCTCGGGCTTCACCGTGTAGCGGACAACTACCTGGAAATATGACTCTGCCATATCACCGTTCCTTGCTCTTGGGTATTGCGGCCGGGTTGGACCGGCCGCCACATCATCGTAGCCGGCCGGTGAGTCTTCGGGCGGGAACCACCACGGCGGAGTTTTGCCGGGCTTATTTGCCGAACGAGACCCCGCTGCCGAAGCGACAGCTGGCGTTGAGGGCATCTTCGGCGATTCCGGTCATGTACCCCTCCAGTGCATGGGTGCCGTTGATCAGCGGCGACGGCGTGCATGCCACCGCAAGGGCGATCCGCCGTCTCCTGTCCGTGCTGGCCGTCACAAGGGTTCCGTAGCCAGGGATGCCGCCGACATAGCCGATGTAGAAGCCGTTCGTGCAGGGGTCCTTGACTGTCGTGCTCATGCTGTGCCTTTGGCTCGCGGCCGGGGAACGACGGCATTCGGGGCGGGGCAGCCGGGCGGGTGCCGCCGGCTCCCGGAAGTCTGTTTCTTAAGTGCATCCGCCCAGCACCAGGCCGGCTGAAGCCAGGACGGCAGAGGCTCCACCCCGGCTCGACGATGCTGCACCGAGCGCGGACATCGGACACCCACTGCCTGTCGATTCTCAGCCTGCCTTTGAGCGGCGCCGTCCCGACACTTCGTATGCTTCCATGGCCGGTGCGGTAGTCAATACCCGGCTCCGTCCGGCTACCTGTTGCGTAGGGGTGCCTCTGACTAAAGCACCGAGCTCAACTCAGGAATTGAGCGTGCCCCTGACGATGCTGTTGCTGGAGTGCCCTGGATTTCCGTCAACAGGTTCGTCGGAAACGTCGACGATGGGGAAATCTGCGAGCTCCACGCCGGCGGGAACCGCGAAAGTTCCCACGTCAGAGTTCATGATGCCCAGGCTGATCAGACGCGAGAGGTCGGGGGCGATTAGCCAGACTTCCTGGTATCCCCGGGCTTCGTCCTTACTGAGCTTCACTACCAGTAAGCGCGTCCCGTCAGCGGCCCTGACCACCTTCGCAGAGCCAGTGGCGGAATGCTGGGCCACCGGCGTCAGCTCGGCCTGGGCTACCGGTGCGGGAGCCGGGTTCAGGGTCCACACGGTGGCACCGGCCACAAGCAGCGTTGGCGCTGCGGCGGCCAGCCAGGACCCAGGACGCTGCCACCAGGCTGCGGGCCTCCGCGGGTAACCGGCGGCCCGCATCCGTTCCCGCAACTGCGTCGGCTCCGGCGGGTGGGTGCGTTCCGGCTGCCGGGTCGGCTCCAGCGGCTGGGAGTGTTCCGGCTGCCGGGTCGGCTCCAGCGCCGGGACCGGTGGCGGGACTGGGGCCTGTTTCCGGACAGTGGCCAGGGGATCTGCCTGCAGGGCCTGGGACAGGCGCAGTTGCCGGTGGATGCAGGCCCACACCTGCGGGCCCGGGATCTCCAGGCTCTGGGCGTCCGGTGTGGTTTTTACTGCGTCCACGGCGCGGCGCAGCGCCGCGTAGTCTGCCGCGCATTCACCGCACATGCCCACGTGTTCCCTGCCCTCGGCGTCCAGCCTGCCGTCATACAGCGCGAGGAGGCTCAACCGTTCCGGATCAAGATGCGGCATGGTCTACCTCCAATCGGTTTCTTAGGTGGGACAAACTGCGGCGGATATGGCTCTTGACCGTACCAAGCGGAAGGTCAAGTTTCCGGGAAATCTGCTCATGCGTCATGTCTTCAAAAAAGGCGAGCTTCATGATGGAGCCCTGGGGTTCGCCGAGCCTGTCAAGCTCCCCGTCAAGGAGCAGCCTGTCGGCCAGGATCTCGGCTGCTTCCAGCTCTGGTCCCGTTTCGCCCGGCCCACGGACGCCGGCGACAGCCAGGACCTTGCGGATCTCCCGGGCAGAGGAGGATTGGGCGTCAGAGATCACGTTCCGTGTGATCCCCACAATCCAGGCGGGGAGCCGTGCCACCCGAGGGTTGAAGGCGCTCCGGGAGCGCCATACCCGGATGAATACATCCTGCGTGACATCGTCAGCCGCGGAGCGGTCCCGCAGGGAGCGGAGGGCCAGCGCGTGCACCAGAGGGGCAAACTCCCGGTAGGCCGCTGCCAGGGCACGCTCATCCCCTGCCACGAATGAGGAGGTCAACCCGTCCTCCCACCCGTGAGACGCCTGGTCAGGTGGTGCCAAGCTGGATTCCTTCCCGGCATCGACGAGAATCACGGCTGGATCACCGCTCACTCAAGGACCGCGGTGACAATCACATTCTCGCTTTAGTCCATTCGTTCGTCCAGCCACCGGCCGCCGCAGGTGACCACTTTAGTTCGTGCGGACCACCACGGCGGAACAGTGAATCACCGTCAAAGCTGTCCTTGGCCACGAGTTCCACGGAGAGCACACGATAGTTCAGTGCAGGGGCGTCCTGCCGTCCCGCCTGCACAACTGTCCCCGCCGCCAGTACCTTAACTGGGAAACCTGTCCGCTCGGACATGGTTTCCCAGTGGCCGGCAATGACGGCAGTGCCTGCAGCTGCTCCCGGCTCCGGACCGAACCGGTACCATCCGGCCTGGTCAAAGGCCTCCGGTATCTCCATGGCTGCGCCGGCTGCCGCACCCACCGGCACAACGCTCATGTTGATTGACGTTCCAGCAATGACGGTCCAGGTCCCAAAAACGTAGGCCGGACCCCTGCCGGCTTTCTTCATCCCTGCGGTACTGGACAGCCCCTCGGGGACGTTGGAGATGAAAACGGCGGCGAGCATGGGCGGGCTGACTGTTCCGGCCGATACCAGTCCAAGGCCGAGAACCACCGATTCGGGACACCGTCGATCAAAGCGCCGACTGCGATGGCGGTTCCGCTGCCGGGCACGTCATTTTCTGAGGCGTGCGTCCCTGACCGTTCCCGGTGCTTCGCCCCGCACGGGCAAGCAGGACATTGGAGCAGACGAAGATCACCGCCGGCCAGGAAGCCGGCCACTGTGGGGATCAGTCAGCCGCCCTCGGCGGCGTCCTGGACCAGCTCCAATGCCAAGGCCGAGATCAGGACGCCGGCCCCGAACGCCATCACCGTGGACACCAACTTGGGCGGAATTTTCCATAACCAGGCGATACCGGAGCCCCGCCGGCAACCGTCCCCCACATCAGAGCCTGCAACCACATGGACATGGTTCATTCCCCTCCCGCTCTCTCGGCTGCTTGGTTCACCCCAGACGATGGTAGTCCGACGCGGGCTTGGTCTACTGGAGGCTTTGATCGCGACCATCCTGTGCAACGCTGGTTCCATGGATCTGGAGGTGTCACCCGCGCTGACTATTCCCTCGTCGGAACTCGGTTGGCGTTTCTCGCGCTCGTCGGGACCGGGAGGCCAACACGTCAACACGTCGGACAGCCGTGTCGAACTCTTATGGAACGCCGGCGACTCTGCGGTGCTCTCGGACGTCCAGCGGCTGAGGCTGCTGACGCGCATCGAAGGCCGTTTCATTGCCGGGGTCATCACCGTAACCGCCTCCGAACAGCGCTCCCAGCTGCGCAACCGTGAGATCGCCCTGGCGAAGCTCGCCGGCCTCATAGCGGCGGCCCTTGCGCCTGATGCTCCCCGCCGCCGGGCCACCAAACCAACCCGCGGGTCAAACCGGCGACACCTCGCTGCAAAACAACAGCGGTCAGCGACGAAACAGCAACGACGCCGGCCCACCAGCGAATAGCTCCCGGCGCCACCTGGCTGACGGTGGGTGCGGTTACATGGGCGGCCAGCCGTCACGGAACTGAATGCCGGCGCCATCCCGGAACGCGCCCGTTACTGCAGCAGCGTCCTGGAGAAACACCGGACCTTCCTCAGCAAAAGTCACGGGCAAGGAGGCTCCGCTACCGCAGCGGCGCTCAGGTCCTCCAGGGATGAGAGCCTGCGCGAGATGGAACGCTGGACGGCCGGGCTCGCAGACGGTGCGCTCACTCCGGAGGATGCCCTGGATCGGCTGCGCGACGCCAGGAGCCACCTGTCAGGTCTCCTGAAAAGCCACGGAGAAACCGTGATCGAGGGCTTTGCCAAAACGGAACGGGAAGCAAAGCCGATGCGCAGGAAAATGGAGGATGCACAGGAAGGCCCGGACCGCCACAATCGGCGGCTTATGAGCCCAGCATCCTCGGAACCGTCTTCCTGTCCTCTATTTCTTCTCGATTCCTTCCTTCAGCTCAGGGCTCAACAGCGGCGTCGGCAGCGTCAGCTCTGCTAGGGGCGGCGGCGGAACCACAGGCTAAGGGGTGAAGACCGAGTACAGCGAATCAATCTGGTTCCTGGTGCTCATCAGGGGCAACAACATGGCAATCCACGGTGGATAGAACATCAACGGCTGCAGAAGTGCGCCGGACGCGGAAATGATCAGCAGCGCCTTGGGACGGAGTGCAGCAGGCAGGTCCCGCCGAAGGCTGGCCAAGGCCCCCGCCAGTGCCCAGAAGGCAAGCGTGAAGATTCCCGTGTACACCAGGTAGAGCCCGTTGTACGCCCAGTCAATGACGTAGATCCCGTAGGCATAGAAGTGGTAGCCCGGCAGGCCAAGGGCAAGGACGTGCCCCTTGGGCCGGCCCGGTCCGGCCCACACGGCGAGGAAGATCAGCGCTGCGGCGGCCGCAGCAGAGATCAAATCCTGGGAATAGGCGCCGGGGATCAGTGTAGGCGCCACGATGCCCCAGTAGGCTCCGGGATCGGAGCTCCCCGTGGCAGCTGCAACGAGGGCCAGCACACCCGTGGCTGCCCAGAGTGCCCTGTGATATCGACGGTTCCTGATCACGGTTTGGCGCCCTTCCAGCTTTGCCTTCGCGGCGGACGCCCGGACTTCCCCGGCCCACAGGCAGGTCAGTTCGACGCTGTGCGCGCAATCAACTGAAGCGCCGCTGGCTCTGACCCGGCAGGGGCTTTAGTCCCTTGGAGTTGGCCCGCGAGCAACAACGAGAGTGCTGACTACCGACCGCTGAATACTGTGGTCGCCTAGTCAAGCAGCTGGAGCCGGCCGTCGAAGGTCTACAAGACCGTGGCCGTAATGCTCGACTTGGGCGTTCGCACGTTCAAGGGCCCTGACGTTGCCCGGGCCGTGGCGTCCCGGCCTCCACATGCAGGGAGCAGGGTGCGCAGCAGCGTGGCCAGTTCGTCCCGCTCGGGTCCGGAGAGGCGGGAGATGACACTATCCTCGTATTCCGCAACGGACCGGAGCACGGGAAGGATGAGGTCGCTGCCCGCGCCGGTCATCCTGATGAATGCGCCGCGTCCGTCCCGGGGGTTGCTTTCCCTGGTGACCAGTCCGGGGTCGAGGAGTTTGTTGATCCTCTTGATGGTTCCGGCAGGCGTCGTTATCAGGTCACCAGATAGCTCCGTGATGAACTTCTTCACGGACTGGCTGGCCATGGCGCTGTCGATTTCTTCCTGGACGGTGCGGCCGGAGACGGCGGCGCAGCCTTCGAATACGCTCATGATCCGGGGACCGTCCACCCGCGCCTGGGTGGATGGTGTTCGAGGTGATGCCGAACGGGCCAAGTTCCGTGGCGAGGGGTCTTGGCGAAACCGACCAGGCCCCATTTGGTGGTGGCGTAGGCCACGCGGTTCGGGTAGCCGAAGCGGCCCGCCACGGAGGACATCGTCACGATCGAGTTGGCGTCGGATTCGTTCAGCAGCGGAATGGCCTGCTGGGTGACGTTGAAGGTGCCCTGGAGGTGGACGCCGACGACGGCGGCGAAAGCTCCGGCGTCGTACTCATCGACGGGGGCGGTGGGGCCCGCGATGCCGGCATTGTTCACCAGTACGTCGAGGCCGCCGAGGTGTGCTTTATGGCCCGGTACGCCCATAGCTGTCCCTAGGTGACAAGTAGCATGGCCTGACAGGGGTGCGAATCGGGAGCAATCGATGGATCAGCTGGTGGGGACTTGGACACTTATCGGCGACGACTGGGATTTACTCGGCAACAAGTCGGGGGCGACAGGGCTGGGTTTTGCTCTGCTGCTGAAGTTCTTTGAGCTTGAGGCCCGCTTTCCGGGGGCTGGATCGGATTTTCCTCATGGTGCGGTGGAGTACGTTGCAGACCAGATCAAAGTCGATGCAACGGCCATCGATGATTACGAGTGGTCCAGCAGAACAGCAAAGCGCCATCGGACCCAGATCCGGACGGCCTTCGGATTCCGGGAATTCTCCCGCAGCGATGAAGAGAAGATTGCCGAGTGGCTGGCCCGCGAGGTGTGCCCGGTTGAACAGCGGGACGAACAGTTACGCGAAGCCATACTTCTCCGGTGCCGGACTCAGCAGATTGAGCCGCCAGGGCGGATTGAGCGCATCCTTGGCTCCGCCCGGGCAGCGTCCGAGAAGGACTTCTGCGACCCAACCGTCGCCCGTCGGGGTGCGGCGTGTGCGGAACGGCTAGAGGGTCTGGCTACTGATGGAGCCGATATCGTGTCGCTGGCAGAGTTGAAGGCTGATCCCGGTCAGGTGGGCTTGGAAACCCTGTTTGAAGGAAGTCGGCAAGCTCGCCGCGATCCGGGCCCTGGGGTTGCCTGCTGGGCTGTTCGCGTCTACGCCGGCCAAACTTGTGGAGGCCTGGCGGTCGCGGGCGGCCCGGGCCTACCCCTCGGACCTGAGGGCGATGCCGGCACCTGTACGGTAACGCTGTTGGCGGCGTTGTGCTGGCAGCGGCCTGCGGAGATCACAGACGCCCTAGTCGATTTGCTGATCGCCTTGGTGCTGAAAATCAATACCCGGGCTGATCGGCGGGTCGAGCGGGAGCTGACGGAGGATCTGCGCCGGGTTCGGGGCAAGGAAGGGATCCTGTTCCGGATTGCCGAGGCCGCGATCGAGCAACACCCGGATCTGGGGCTGGCCGGCGGAAGCACCCTATGGAGGAGAACTTCCCTACTACTGCGATGACACCGGGGAAGCCTACGGTTTCAGTAGCACTGATTCTGCCCTTTACTGCGACATGACCGGCGGCGCCAGCGGGGGGCCGTGGCTGAAAGACATCATCAATCAGGACCTCGGGTACGCCTTCGCAGTCACATCGCGCAGGACGCTTTTCGGCGAGCCGCTTCTGCTCGCAACTCCGAACACCAGCGACGTGCTGAGCACGTACAACCTGATGTATTAATAGCGGAGCCAAGGAGATCAAGGCCATGAGTCTCATGCACGCAGACACCGGCAAACGGCGCAGAACCACCGCCATCGTGCTGACCGCATTTCTCGTCGCTCTACTCGCGGCCGGAGTGATCATACAAAGAGTAAGCCAGAGCTCTGACGGGAGCGGGGATTCGACGGTCACCACTCCAGGTGTCGAAGAGACCGGTGGCTGGACACCGGAGCGAATGCGAAGCGCAACGCCCCAACCAATGCCCTGAATCCCCTGAACACAAGGAGTGGCCCCGGAAGGATACTGCCGGGGCCACTCCTTCACTCCACCTGAGCGCTGCCGGCGATGGGGGGCCAGCGATGATTGTCTCGACCGCGACCGGCGGTGAGGGCAGGCTGTCGGCAGGTACGCCTCAATGATCCCCGCCTCAGCAATCGGCGCTGCATGATGGGCGGCCTAGTTTGGTGAGGAGCTTTACCCCAGGCCGGGCGAAGTTTCCCAGTCGGCGATAAATGACGGTACAGGGTCTGGCAGGTGGTTCCCAGTTCATGGCATTCTTCGCTGACTTTGGTTCCGGGCTGGCATGGATGCCACGGCGAGCCGAAGTTGCGTGGGGTCATCCGGAAGGGGCGGCCGCCCCTTCCGGGGGTTGAGTAGTAACCGCACAGCCGTTAGCGCTAAGCACCTTCCGGTTTGGCGGCCGAGGTGCGGATATGGCGGTAGATCGTCATTGGCGTGACGTCGCAGGAGTGGGCGATCTCGGCCATGGTGAACTGATTTGAGTCATACATCCGCTGTGCTTTGCTGATGAGCGCTGGCGTCATCTTGGGTGTCCTGTCACCCTTTCGCCCGCGGGAGCGCGCGGCGATCAGTCCGGCGTTGGTGCGTTCTCTGATCAGGGCCGCTTCGTATTCGGCGCGGGCCCTGCTGGGCTATGTGGAAAAGCAGTTCGACGACAAGGACTGCGGCCTCTGGGAAATCCGCGGCACGGCCGAATACTTCACCCATTACCGGGTGAGAGCAGGCATGATGTCCTGGATTACAGGCTGCATCTCCGGGGCAACTGCGGCCCCGGCCCACGCGCACGGCACCTCACGCCAGCGCTAGGAGTGACAGCCCGCCCGGCAGCGACTTTCCAGGTCCAGCCGGTGCGAGCTGCTCGCGCATCAGGGCGGGACGCCTTCATGGGCGGCGATCTTGAGCAAACCTTTCGCAAAGCTAGGCTGATTGCTGATTCTCTTGTTGCAGTATCAAGGCAGGCTCCGCGGGCTTTCACCACATGGACATCCGCTGAATGAGAGTAAGGTACGTTGCCATGACAAAGGATGACCCGCCGTCAGGAATCTCCGACGACGTCCCGTCAGACCCCACGATGCTGTCGATGGGCACCCTGGTCATCCGCACCTGGAACGAGCCGGACCAGACGCCAGGTTTTCGCGCCAGGCTGACCTATAGCCAAGCCCCGGACGCTGAGCCGAGCAGTATCTCTACAGCTGATCCGGATGAGGTCCTCAGTGTGGTGCGCCAATGGCTCAGTACCCGATCGGCGCCTCCCACTGAGATGTAGCTGCTTCCCGCTCCGTACCCCTGCACTCAGGAAATGTCTGCAATGAGGCGCCGGATGGCCTCCGAAGGCCCCAGGCCGATTTCCTCCTTAAGTTTCGACGTGTATTTGCCAAAAGCGCGAAGGGCGGCAGCGTTGTTGCCTCGCCGCCGTTCGGCCTGGATGAGAAGTCCAACGGCGCTTTCATAGAGCGGTTCGAGTTCCAGTGCCGCCTCCGCAGCTTCCAAGGCAGACTCATAGTCACCACGTGCGAGCGACTCCCGGGCAATGATGTGGTAGGCGTGGAGGCGATCCTGCTGCAGCCTGCCCTGCTCGAAGAGCACCCAATCGTCGTACCAGCCCGGAAGTAGGTCGGAGTCCCGTAACTGCTGGAGACATACAGCCACGTTTCCATTGAGTCCAGACCGGCTTAATTCCCGGATCTGGGCGCGAAGCCGGTGCAGGTCCACATCGACAAGTTCACTGAGGGACAGCGTGGTTCCGCCATTGACGATGAGGCCGGGGACTTGCTTCGAGATGAGATGCACGGCAACGCGAAGGCTTTCGAGCCCCCTTGACTCCGGGGCCTCCGGCCACAACAGACCGACAAGGTAGCTTCTGGGACGGGGCCCATTAACAGCCAGCGCAGTAACGAGCCGTTGTTGCCGCACAGCAACGGGCACCACGTCGGTGTCCCGACGAAGTTGCCACGATTGAAGCAGCCTCAACCGAAAACCATAGCCGTCATTGCCCATGGATACCCCCAATCAAGCGTGGGGCCGAAAAGCATGTAATGACCACTTTCCGCAGTGCGCAGTGGGCTGTCAATGGTCTGCATCGTTCTTCAGGGAGCGCTCCACGGTAAGAGTCCGGACCGTATTAAAGGATGCCTGGCAGTACAGCTTTCGGCAGGCACTCCGACACCCGCCCAAAGGCAAGTTGACTGAAGGCAGGCCGGTCGGCCAGGCCCGCCAGGCGCCCCTCGACAAAGGAGACAACATGCATACACGAACTCGGCCGGCCCTTGGCCGAATCAGTGCTCGCCCACGGCCACAACACCGTCGTCACCGCCCGGAACGAAAGTACCCTCCAGGATCTCGCGGCCATACACGGACACAGCCCTGGCCCTCCCGCTCGATGTGACCGACAAAGAGCAGATTAACTCGGCGGTGCAGCGGGCGCACGCCCGGTTCGGCAGCATCGACGTGCGTCAACAATGCCCGCTATGGCTACCGTGCCGACGTGGAGGAAGCCGACGACGCCGACATCCGCCAATTGTTCGACACCAACGTTTTCGGCGCCGTCGACATGATCAACGCGGTCAGGGTCGATTCTGAATATTTCCTCCATCGGTGCGCGTATCTCCCCGCCTGGTCCGGATACTACTCCGCAACCAAAGCCGCCCTCGAAGGCCTTTCGGTTTCCCTTTTATAAGGAACTCCAGCATCTTGGCATCAATGTCACCGTCATCGAACCCGGCGCGCTCCTCACCGACCGCGCCGGCCGTTCGCTCACCCAGTCCGCGACGGCGGTAGAGGACTACACGGAGAAAGCCGGCAAACGCCGCAAAGAGCACAACACCGTCCACGGCACCCAGCCCGGAGACCCCGCGAAAGCCGCGAAGGCCATCCTCACCGTCGCTAGGCCCCGAACCAGCCCGAGCTGCTGGTGCTCGGCCAGGACGCGTTCGGCGCCTTCACCGCAGTCCAGGAGCGACAGCCCGTCGAATTGGACGAATGGCAGGGGCTCAGCCTCAGCACCGGCATCGACGACTAATCAGCCGACTGAAGAATCAGGGCTCGAGCCGTTTGCGCAAGAGGCAAAACTCGTTGCCTTCAGGGTTTCTGCCAGGACGTGCCATTGCTCGTCGCCGGTCTGCCCGACGTCGGCGGGGCGGGCGCCGAGTGCGAGCAACCGTTCCAGCTCGGCGTCCTGGTCCCGGTCGACGGGGTTGACGTCGATGTGCAGTGGGAGCTTTCCGATGCGAGGGTTGCTGCTGGGGCTGAGGAAGATGGTGGGCTGCAGGCCGCCAAACCCGGCATCGGGCGGGCCGATCTCGATCGCACCTTCGTCCCTGTCGAGCTCGACGTAGCCAAGGACCTCGCTCCAGAACCGCGCGAGAAGTTCGGGGTCGGCGCAGTTCAGGACGAGTTCGCTGATACGGGATGCCATGAAACTTAGTGTACGGAGGGCAGCGATGCGAACACAGCAGATATCCGAACCCACTTTGGCGGGCGCCGGATCTTCGAAGGTGACCGCGCCTTCCCCGCCCTCCTGACTAGGTGGTGATCATGCCCAGATGTATTCCTCGGCGATCGCGCCGTCCTTCCACTTGGCCACGGTCACCGTGCGGCCGCCGCCTTCGAACTCGCAGACCACGCAGGTCCACTCGCCGGACCCGAATGCGAATGGGTTCCGCTGCCCTGCGCCATGGTCTGGTCTTGCGTGGAAGCGGTTCCCGACAATAGCCCGGTGGAACCCAATGCAAAAGACCCAATTCACGGGAATGCGGTGACCGCCCCCTGCAAAGCAATCAACCACCGCTGCGCATCCTATTTGCCAGTGACCAGTGGCCCGCAGGTGTGGCGCGGTGGCGGACCTCGCGCTGTCTGCGACCGTCTCAGGTGTTCCCCTCGGAACGACTACCCCGCCCCGGCTCCACCTTCCGGGCCGAAGTCGATGATCCAGTCCGCGGTTTCGATCACGTCAAGGTTGTGTTCGATGGTGACCACCGTGTTCCCTTTATCGACGAGGCTGTGCAGGAGGTGGAGGAGTTTGCCGACGTCGTCGAGGTGGAGTCCCGTGGTGGGTTCGTTAAGGATGTAAATGGTGCGTCCACGGCTGCGCCGTTGGAGCTCTGGGGCGACCTTAACCCGCTACGCCTCGCCAACGGACAGGTGGTCGAGCTATGCCCCAACCGCACATACCCGAGACCGACTTCTCGAGCTGGTCGAGTCCATTGACACGGGTGTGGAGCCCTGGCACTTGAGAGGCGCCGTTGAGGGTGTTCGCCAGCACCTTGTAAAGGATCTCATTGACAAGGGTGGACTTACCCGGACCGCTGACTCCTGTTACGGCAACGAACACGCCCAGCGGCACATCGACGTCGACATTTTGCCGGTTGTTGGCTCGGGCACCAACAATTCCCAGCGTCCGCCCTGAATCGACGGGGCGGCGGTGCTCGGGGACGGCGATTGCTTTCCGGCCAGAGAGGTAGGCGGCGGTAACCGAGGAGCGATGGTCAAGCAGCTGCGCCAACGGCCCGCTGTGCACGATGCTTCCTCCGGCCTCACCGGCTCCCGGACCGACGTCGACGATCCAGTCAGCGCCGGGGATGGTGTCCTCGTCGTGTTCGACCACAACGAGCGTATTACCGAGTGCTTTCAGCCGGTGCAGGGTCGCGATTAGCCGGTCGTTGTCGCGCTGGTGCAGTCCTTTATGCTCGGCTCGTCGAGCACGTACAGCACCCCGGAGAGGCCTGTACCGACCTGAGCGGCGAGGCGGATGCGCTGCGTTTCCCCGCTGGACAGGGTTCCCGCAGCTCGAGAAAGCGAAAGGTAGTTAAGCCCGACATCCAGCAGGTACGTGACGCGCACAAGGATTCTTGGCGAATCTGAGCGCTGATCTGCTGCTCTTGTGGGGTGAGCTCGATCTGCTCGATGAACTGGCCCAGCTCGGAGAGCCGCCACCTCTCCGATGCTCCTGGCGCCGACCGTGACCGCGAGTACTTCCGGTCGCAGGCGGCTCCCGCCGCAGGCCCGGCAAGGGATCTCGCGAAGGTAACGGCTCCACCATTTGCGCAAAGCTGTCTCGATCGAATCCGTGAGGCGGGCAAGCACGCCGGAGCCGGCGACCAGCCTGTCGACGATCGCTGTGATGTCGTGTTTGAGCTGTTTCTGCAGCGGCGCGACGACACTTAGGCGGAGAGCTACGCCGTCGATAAGCACCCGGGAGAAGGCCGCCTGGGTGAGGTCGCCCAGCAGATCGGCATGCTTGCCATTGTTCTGCACTACTACAGGCGCCAGGAGCTGCTACCTCGTGCGCTCCGGCAGTTGCATAAGCTGGTCAGCGATCTGCCGTACAGTCTGCCGTTTCACTGGTTCTCCGCATACTGCGCAGTCGGGAATGCCGATCCGCGCCCAAAGCAGCCGGAGGTGATCCTGGATCTCTGTGATGGTCCGGACCGTAGACCGCGGGTTATGGTTCGTCGATTTCGGATCAATCGCCAGTGCCGGACTGAGACCTTCGATCGACTCGACCTCCGGCCTGGTCCCGGAACATCCGAGCGTACGAGGACAAGGATTCGACGTAGCGCCTCTGCCCTCGGAGAAGATCGTGTCGAATGCCAGCGAGAATTTAGCCGAACCGGAAACCCCTGTAAGGACCACCAGAGCGTCACGGGGGAACTCCACTGAGACATCCCGGAGATTGTGGACGCGGCACCGCGCACCCGGACCTGGATGAGGAAGGCGAATGAACAGATGACGGTATTGATGCAGAAGGCACGAAGCGATTTAACGGGCGTGATCGAAGCGCCGACCCCGACATCCCGATGGACGGCATGCCTTCCGAAGAGGGCGGTCGCGCGAACGACTTCGCTCCGCACGTGCCCAGCGACTCCGCTTGCGAAGCGGCCCTCTATTCTCTCATTTCCGCACCGCAACTGGCCAACGATGCAGGTCCGGTGCGGAATCTGTACTTTGGTGGACCGCCACCCCGAGGGCGCCAGGCCCGGAACATGGCTGTTCAGTAATCTCCCTTGATCACGAAGTAGGAGCCGCGGATCACGCCTGCCAGCTTCGATTTCTGGCGGGCGAACTTAAACCGGGACGCCAGTTCCTCTGGAATCTCCATACCGTCGGCCAGTTTGAATCCGACCGCCCGTTTGCCGCCCGCCTCGATGCTGTACATGACGTTGATCGACAGCCCCGACTCATAGAACACGTAATCCATCCGCAAACCGTCGACCTCGAAGGCGGTTGCTTCGAGCGCGCTGGAGCCGATGACGATGTCGCGTTCTTCCCTCAGGATGCGGCTCACCCTGTCGACCACTTCCGGAACCTCGCCAGCAGGGCTTACGGTGAAGACGTGGTCGTACTTGTTCCGGTAGTAGCGGCCCTCGTTGGCGCGCAACCCGGCGAGTGTCTTGGCTACCGGAGAGGATTCCAGGCCGATAGTGGAGACGTTCTTGAAGTCAACGACGTAAGGCATAGGCCCTCCTGATTAGATGTGCTGGACCAACGATAACGTGACGGCAGGCTTCGCCGTCGTCCGAATGCTCGTGGTTCGGCCCTGGCCCTCAGCGAGTCCCGCACTTCTGGTTTTCCTGTGTATCGGGACGTATCGTTGACTATCGTTCGCGATTCGCTAAGGAGAGCAGCATGCGTAATTCATACCCGGCGGGCGGATTTGGCGGCCCCAACATCGACAGCATGTGGCAGGCCGTGGAGGAGCTGCGTTCTAGGTTTGAGAAGCGTTCGGGCACCCGCGCAGGGCGAGGCGAGGTGCGTTCGGCAGTGCTGGCCCTGCTCGCGGAGCGGTCGATGCACGGCTATCAGATCATCCGCGAAATCGAGGAGCGCAGCGGTGGAAGCTGGAAGCCGAGTGCCGGCTCCGTCTACCCGACGCTGCAACTGCTGGCCGATGAGGGGCTCGTCCGTGCCGAGGAGTCCAACGGCCGCAAGATCTACTCGCTGACCGAAGCGGGCCGGGCGGATGCAGCGCACGGAGATGCTTCAGCGCCATGGGAGTCACCGGGCCCGGCATTCGGCACCGGGTTCGCGGCACTGCCGAAGGCTGGCGTCGAGCTCGCGCAGGCCGCGGCCCAGGTGGGTCGCACTGGCTCGCCGGCGCAGGTGCAGCAGGCGGTGGCGGTGCTCGATGAGGCACGTCGTCGTCTGTATTCAATCCTCGCCCAGGACTGACGGGGGTGACGCCGGTTCGTCGGGGCCGATCAGATCCGGTTCCCGGCGCCGGGAACACCCGTGCCCGTTACCGCCGCATCCTGCGCTTCGCCGCGTGGCATCTGACCGTAACCTGGTGGTTTGAGCTGCTCCTCCCCCGCGTCGGACTCGGCAGAATCGCCGAGCGCACCCGGGCGAAAAGGATGCTGCGGTTCGCGCAGCGATTCCACATGCTCGCGGTGGACCTGGGCGGCCTGATGATCAAGGTCGGTCAGTTCCTGTCGTCCAGGCTCGACGTGCTACCGCCCGAGATCACCAAGGAGCTTGAGGGCCTTCAGGACGAGGTTCCCCCGGTACCGTTCCCCGCAATCCGTGCCCTGGCCCAGGCGGAGCTGGGCTCGCGGCTGGACCAGGTTTTCACCTGGGTCGAGGAGACGCCAATCGCCGCCGCATCCCTCGGGCAGGCGCACCGGGCACGGCTCCTTCCCGCCAACGCCGCCGACGCCGGTCTCGACAACGTGGTGTTGAAGGTGCAACGCCCGGGCATTGGCGCGATTGTCGACGTCGATCTGGCGGCACTGCGGCGCGTGGGCGGCTGGCTAAGCCACCTGCGCCTGGTGTCCAATCGTGCGGACATGCCTGCCCTGGTGGAGGAGTTTGCGCAGACCAGTCTTGAGGAGATCGACTACCTGCATGAGGCGGCTAATTTAGAGCGCTTCGCGGCTGATTTCACCGCCGACGACAGGGTGGGAGTACCCGAGGTCGCATGGGAATGGACTACCCGCCGTGCGCTCACCCTCGCCGACGTCACGGCTATCAAGATCACGGACTCGGAGGCGCTTCGTGCAGCGGGCATTGACCCGGCGCGCGTTGCCCCGGTTTTCGCGTCCGTCATGTTCGACCAGCTGTTCACCAAAGGCTTCTTCCACGCCGATCCTCACCCCGGCAACATCTTTGTCACTCCGGTGACCAATTCATCACCAGGGCGCCCGTGGCAGCTGACGTTCATCGACTTCGGCATGATGGGCGAAGTTCCGCCCAGCACCCGACGCGGCCTGCGGAAGCTTCTGATCGCGGCCGCCGCGAGGGATGGCAAGGGCTTGGTGACCGCGATAAGGGACGTCGGTGTGCTGGTGCCGTCGGCCGATACGGCCGAGCTTGAAAGGGCCATGACTCAGCTCTTCGCCAGGTTTGGTGGGATGGGCTTCGCCGAGCTCCGCGAGGTGGACCAGCAGGAGTTCCTTGTTTTTGCCGTCGAGTTTGGCGACCTGATTCGTTCCCTGCCGTTCCAGTTGCCGGAGAACTTCCTGCTTATCATCCGGGCGATGTCACTGACATCGGGGGTGTGCAGCTCGCTGGACCCCCGGTTCAATCTGTGGGATGCGGTGGAACCCTATGCGGCCCAGCTGCTGCGCGACGAGCGAGGCAACATTGTGCAGGACGTGGCTCAGCAGGCACTCGACGCCGCCGGGGTCGCCGTGCGTCTGCCGAATCGCCTCGATAGGCTTCTCACCCGCATCGAAGACGGTTCATTGTCTGTGTCCAACCCGCGTCTCGAACGGCAGATGGCACGCCTGAACCGCACCGCGCAGCGATCGGCCTCGGCGCTGATATTCGGCGCCCTGCTCATCGCAGGTTCCGTGGTCCGGGCGGACGACACCGTGCTCGGCAGCGTGCTGATGATCGCGTCGGTCGTACCGCTGCTGCACGGGCTGTGGGTGGGGCGCCGCGGCCTCTGAGTGATGTGGTCGCGGCAATGGTTGGTCGACAATAATGGCGACGCCGTTCCGGACGGCGTCGCAACGGCAGTCACCGCCGCAGGGGGGCCCAGCCCACTGGGAGACAGACGACAACGCGCAGCCCGGCCCGATTTACCCCGACGAGGTCGTGGATTGAGTCGAAGAGATGGCCAATGACGAAGACCCACAAGGCTCCGGGTTGGCGGATAACGGCGAGGTTTGACGTGGAAGAATTCACCTGGAGTGTCCAGGAGAGTCGATGCGCTCTAGGGCACTACCGCGTCACCAGCCGCCACGTGTCGGAGTATGTCCCTTCCGTGCATCGTCGGGCATCGACATTTCTGCCCGCAAACCAAGGAGCCGGATGGGCCGGGCCGGCTCGATCCTTGCTGTGAGATCCAGGGCTCGGGCGATGACTTCCTTCCGTTCGAATGTCTCGGGAATCTTCCTTGCGTAGGTCTTGGTGAAGAACGGCGCATAACGGACCTTGAGCGTCAGCCCGACCACCGGCCGCCCTTCAGCTACCACATCCTGAAGTACGCGAGCCGCTAACTCCCTTATAGCGTCGTCCACCTGGGCAGGCTCGGTCAGGTCCCGCTGGAAAGTGGTTTCGCGGCTGTGTCCGCGGGCAACCCACGGGGTGTCGTCCACCATGCTGGCGCCGTCCCCGCGGCCGAGCTCCGCATACCAGGGACCCATCCTGGGGCCGAACTCCGGGACCAGGTCTGGGGGGTCGGTTCCTGCGAGCTCGGCGACTGTGTTGATGCCGAGTTTCGCCAGCCGGCCCGAGACTTTGGTTCCGACGCCCCACAGGTCCCTGGTGGGCCGACTGCCCATAACATCGAGCCAGTTGCCGGCAGTGAGACGGAAGACGCCAGCCGGCTTGCCGAATCCGGTGGCGACCTTGGCTCGGACCATGGTGTCGCCGATGCCCACGCTGCAATGCAAATGCGTTCGCTCCAGGACAGCGGCCTGCACCTGCCGGGCGTAGGATTCCGGGTTCTCGGTCTGGATGCCCAAAAAGGCTTCATCCCAGCCCAGCACCTGCACGGTGGCGCCGGGCTGCGCGCGCAGGGTAGCCATCACCGCGTCCGACGCCGCGAGATAAGCCTCGTGATCGACGGGCAGGATGACGGCGTCTGGCACTTTCCGGGCCGCGATGCGTAAAGGCATTCCTGAACCCACGCCGAACGCCCGGGCTTCGTAGGATGCGGTCGACACCACAGCACGTTCCGTGGGGTCCCCCCGACCGCCGACAATGATCGGCTTGCCCGCGAGCTCGGGCCGGCGGAGTACTTCGACCGCCGCGATGAACTGGTCGAGATCAACGTGCAGCACCCACCGGATTCCGCTCACGCCACCAGTCTGCCCTAATCGTCATGCGAGGAGCACACTTTTTACGCCAGACCCGGCAGGAGGGTGGGATGGGAGTTGCAGGATTTTTTGCGTCCATAAATCAGCGCAGTGCGGCGTGTCTACGGCCCGGCGGAGAATCCTGCCTACAGGTGCCGCCGGCGCCACGCCGACAACCAGGGCGAGCCCGCGGCCCGCGCCCTGGCCGAATACCACCACGCGATCAAACGGGTAGCAGGGTAGGACGAAAATCAATCAAGCTGTCTTACGAACTTGACGGGCGCAGTCCGCCATAGAGCGGGGTGTTGGAACAGCTTGCGTCGGTGGACCGGACACAGACACGACAGCGGGGCGCCCGTCATGCGGCCCCGCTGTCAATGGGGGTATTGGCACACGTCGTTGCTTCGTACGCCGTTAGCGGAGCGGCGACAGTGACGGCCGCGTCCCTAGTTCTCGGAGTCAACAACCTGGACTGCGACGGCCAAGGTGCCGTCAGCCAGGCTGCCCCAGGCGTACACGATCGTGTTTTTGCCGGCCTCGACGGTGATGTCGGCCGGCCCAATCACCGGGTCGGTGGTCCCGGCCGCGGCAACGGACGCCGAATTTGTTCCGGCCTTCAGCTTCAGGGTGGCCTCATCCGGATTGCTGAGCCCTCGATCACTGCCGTTCCGCCAGCCAGGACGTCCACGGCGGGTGCTGCGGCCACGTGCCTGACCGTCAGCTTTCCTTTGTTGTCGTTGCGGGGAGCCTTAGTGTCGTTGGTGAAGAGTGTGGCCGTGGGGGCACCGTCGGCGTCGGGGTGGGCCACCGCGGTGTAGTTGCCGCCGTCGTCGAGTTCAACGGTAACCGGCCCGATCACCGGGTTGTCCGCGCTGGTGGCATCCGAGGCGGTGATGGCGATATGGTAGTCGCCGGCAGCGAGTTCCAGGGGACCGGCCACGGTTCCGGGGGTGAAGTCATCTAGGGTGAGGGTGCCGTTGACCCATACGTCCACAGTCAGGCCGGGCACGGCGTGCAAGACCGAGAGCTTGGCGGTGTCGTGGTGGTGCCAACCGCCGGCCTGCGCTGGAGCCGCGAAGGTCCCCGGCACCTCGCGTTGCTCTGCCATGAACCCGACATCGAGCCGGTCACCCCTGAACTGCTCGAGTACCTCGGCTGTGGTCAGAGGCAGAGATACGCAGCTCGACCCCAGGGTGCCGGCTCCGCACCGTGCTTGTCAGGGAAGACACACCTCGGCTCGCCATGGCACCGACGAAACCGACTCGGACCAATCCGTGTTCGCCGTCACCAGCATTACGCGCCGCGCGCACAGCCGCGTCCGCGCCGGCCAGAGTTTCCTGGCAGCGGGGCAGGCCCTACGTGTCAGGGTTGGGTGAGGCCAGTACCTCATAGCAACTTCGTCTAATTCGTAGGGCGAGAATCAGGATCATCACCAATGTCTGTCTCCA